>CAYOUE010000014.1:24240-32737 GCA_964407075.1 uncultured Hyphomicrobiaceae bacterium | reverse complement strand
CTCGAACCGGAACCCGCCGGTTGGGTTGGCGGGCGGCAACCGGCAAGCAAATATGGTGGACGCAACTGGGATTGAACCAGTGACCCCTGCCGTGTGAAGACAGTGCTCTACCGCTGAGCTATGCGTCCATGTACATCCGATCTAGGCGTCTCATGCGCACGCTGTCAAGACGGACAGCGACGAGCCGCAGGGAATGACCGCCTGCGGCGCAGGGCCACGTTCGGGCGCGCGCAATATGCTTCGCCCCCTGGCTGCTGCAGGTTAAACTTGCAGGATGCAGCTTTTCTATGCCGACACCTATCATATTCCCCTGCCCGGGAATCACCGCTTTCCGAACAGCAAGAACCGCCTGCTTCGCGAAACGCTGCTGCGCGAGGAACTTGTGTCCGCGGATGAGCTTGTGCTGTCGCCTCTGATCGGCCGCGACGACATATTGCGCGTTCACTCCGCCGCCTATGCCGATGCCTTCCTGAGCGGCGCGCTGCCGGCAAGGGCGATGCGGCGTATCGGCGTGCCCTGGAGCCCGCAATATGTGTTGCGCACGCGCGCGCTGCTTGGCGGAACGGGCGCGGCAATGAGGGCGGCGCTTGCATCCGGCCTTTCCGGCCAGCTTGGGGGAGGCACGCATCATGCACATTCGGATTTCGGCTCCGGTTACTGCGCCTTGAACGACTTTGCCATCGCTGCCTCGATCGCGCTCGATGAAGGGCTTGCGCAGCGCATCGCGATCGTCGATCTGGACGTGCATCAGGGCGACGGTAACGCCACGATCTTCGCGGGCAACCGCAACGTGTTCGTCTTCAGTCTCCATGCGGAGAAGAACTTTCCGTTCCGCAAGGCGCAGTCGGACCTCGACATTGCGCTTCCCGACGGCGCGGAGGACGCGCACTATCTGCGCAGCCTGCATGACGGGCTGGAGGAAACGCTCGCCTTCCGGCCGGATCTGGTTCTCTATCAATGCGGGGTCGATCCGCTCGTTCACGACCGGCTCGGGCGTCTCGCCGTGAGCTATGAGGGGCTTGCGGAGCGCGACAGGATGGTGTTCGAGCTGTTCGCAGGCCGGGGGATTCCGGTCAGTTTCGGGATAGGCGGCGCATATTGCGATCCGATAGAGCTGTCCGTCGCCGCTTACGTGAATACGATCCGCCAGGCGAGGGCGGCGCATGGCCTGAAATGCGCAGGAGATTGACTCGCTTCAGCTACCGTCTCTGGCGGCATGGCCAAGCTGTTCGATGATAGGAGCCGCCCTGCCCAGGTCGTAACCGGCCCGCGCGGCTTTTTCGAGCGTCTCGCCAAGCGGCTTCCCGAGGGCGACATTCGCCGCCGCCCAAAGCGTCGTGGACCGCGCGCCGGAACGGCAGAAGATCAGCATGGGCCCGGAAGCCGTCTCCAGGATCTTTGCGAGGGCGGCGGTGTGGCCAGGCGCCACGGCCGAGGACGCGAACTGAATATTCACGAAATCCATTCCGTGGCGGCGGGCTTCCTTCTCCAGGTCCGCAGCCGCCGGCTGTGCGTTCGGATCTTCGCCATCGGGGCGGTTGTTGACGATGAGCCGGATTCCGCGCGCTGCGAGGTCTTCGATGTCATGAGGGTTGATCTGCCCGCTGACAAATACATTCTCGTCCAGACTGACGATCTGCGCCATTTTTCCGGCTCCCTTGTTCCTCGTTGCCGCGCCGTGTTCCGTGTGAGACGGGGAAGAACCGCCTTCACGTCTTTACATTCTGCAGGCTGTAGCGGCACAGTGGGATCATAAAATACCATGCCGGAATGCAACAAGACTGCGAAATTTGTCGGTAATTAAGGATTTGTTCATCTGCCGAACAGCCTCGGCGCGTCATGATTGGGGTGACATGAAGACTCACCCGGCCGGTTCAGGAAAACAATAATGCATATCAACAGGCGCAAGCTCCTTCAACTTGGCGGGGGGTTCGCCTGCGCCCTGACGATGCCCGGTTTCCTGCGGGCGCAGGAGCGTTACATCAACAGCCTGGGCGACTGGCGCAAGTTCGACGTCGCCACGCATCTCAGCTTCCCTAAGCCGGATCGGCCGGCGCAGGCCTGGATCCCTGCTCCTTCGGTGAACCATGACGACTGGTCGAAGGCGCTTGGCAGCGACTGGACGACCAACGCGCAGACCGCGCGCCTTGTAGAGACTGACGACGGCGTCAATCTCATCTATCTGGAATGGGATGAAAGCGAGGCCGAAGGGTCAGTCCAGATCAGCAGCCATGCCGAAACACGCAGCCGTTTCGTGGACTTTACGCGTCCGAGGCAGCCCGGTCCGCTTTCCGATGAGGCCCGCGTCCTATACACGGCCCCGGCCAGCGTCATGCCGCATGGCGAAATCCTGCGCAATATGGCCGCCGCTGCAATCGGCAATGCCGAAACCGATCTCGGCAAGGCGAAAGCCATATATGAATGGATTGCACGCGAGCAAAGTTGCAGCACGGCGGATCTGAAGACCCTTCTGGGCGGAGTCGTCACCAGCGGCGCCATCGCCCAGGATTGCGATTATCTGAACCGGCTCTTCGTCGGCATGGCGCGCGTCTCAGGCCTTCCGGCCCGCGAGATTCAGGGCATAAGGGTTGCGCCTTCGGAATTCGGCTTCGAAAGTCTCGGCGCCGTTCCCGAGGATGTGACATCCAGAGTGCACAATCGCGCCGAGGTCTGGCTGGAAGATTACGGATGGGTCCCTGTCGATCCGGCCGATCTGCACAGATTCATGCGCTACGAGCCGCCCGGGAATCTGGAATTCTCCGATCCGAAGGTGGTGACAGTGCGTGGAACGCTGTTCGGCGCATGGGAGGGCAACTGGGTTCCCTTCAACATGGCGCAGGATCTCGAACTGCCCTTGTCGGATGGCGTGGTGGCGCCGGTTCTCATTCGTCCGCTTGTCCGGATCGGGAATTCTGCCCCTTCGGAGGCGCTTCCGCCGGACTCCAGTTACAGGATCGTCACAAGCGAGCTTCCGGCCGGTCCGTAATTCCGTACAGGCGGCTGTTGGACAGCAAGCGGCCTGCGAGCGAACAGGGTTGCGCATCCAGCCGCTTCCGGGGCATAGATAGAAAAATTTCAGCGCAAAAACGGAAGAACGATGGAAAAATTCACGGAGCTGACCGGCGTCGCAGCGCCCTTGCCGCTGATCAATATCGACACCGACATGATAATTCCGAAGCAGTTTCTGAAGACCATAAAGCGCACCGGCCTCGGCAAGAATCTGTTTCACGAGATGCGTTACACGGCGGATGGCGAGGAAAACCCCGATTTCGTCCTTAACAGGCCTGCTTACAGAAATGCGTCGATTCTGGTGACAGGCGCGAATTTCGGATGCGGGTCAAGCCGTGAACACGCTCCCTGGGCGATCAAGGATTTCGGCATCAGATGCGTGATTGCGCCGAGCTTCGCCGACATTTTTTACAATAACTGTTTCAAGAACGGCATCCTGCCCATAGCCTTGCCGAAAGAGGATGTCGACAAGCTGCTGGATGACGCCTCTCGCGGTTCGAACGCGACGGTCACGATCGATCTCGAAGCGCAGGAAATACGCGGTCCTGACGGCGGAATCATCAGGTTCGACATTGATCCTTTCCGGAAGAAATGCCTGCTCGAAGGATTGGACGACATCGGCCTGACGCTTCAGAAGCAGACCAGCATATCCAGCTATGAAGAGAAGGCGCAAACCGCGAGACCGTGGCTCTGAGGTTATTGCATCCATGCATTGAGCGGTATTGATCCGCGCGACCTGCTTTGGCTCAAGGTGCGACCGGCGAGAATTCTGTGCAAGAGACACACAGTTTTCTTCAGCTTTCCATAAATTGCGTCTTGTGGCTTGCCCAGCTTTTGGATTCCTTGCTAGCTAAGTTGGTTAAGAAAAATTTACGAAAGCGGCGAAGCCGATCCCGAGCCGAGAGCATTCCATGCCTACATATAATCTGCTGCTTCTGCCAGGCGATGGCATTGGCCCTGAAGTGATGGCTGAAGTCGAGCGTGTGGCCGCATGGCTCGATGCGCGCGGCGCTGCCTCATTCAATGTCGAGAAGGACCTTGTCGGCGGTTGCGCCCATGACGCGCACGGCAAAGCCATTTCCGACGAAACGATGGCGCGCGCCCTGGCGGCCGATGCTGTGCTGCTCGGCGCGGTGGGCGGGCCGAAGTGGGATAACGTTCCCTATGACGTCCGTCCGGAAGCCGGATTGCTCACGCTGCGCAAGGACCTTGAGCTTTTCGCCAATCTGCGGCCGGCAATCTGCTATCCGGCGCTGGCCGATGCGTCCAGCCTTAAGCGGGAACTGGTCGACGGCCTCGATCTGATGATCGTTCGCGAATTGACGGGCGGGGTCTATTTCGGCGAGCCGAAGGAAATCGTGACGCTGGAGAACGGAGAGAAACGCGCCGTCGACACCCAGGTCTACACAACGGGTGAAATCGAGCGCATCGCCCGCGTCGCCTTCGAACTGGCGCGCAAACGCGGCAACCGCGTCGCCTCGTCCGAAAAGCGCAATGTGATGCGTTCGGGCGTGCTTTGGCATCAGGTCGTTTCCGAAGTTCACGCCCGCGATTATGCCGATGTCGAACTTACGCATATCCTGGCCGATAATTGCGCCATGCAGCTCGTGCGCGCCCCCAAACAGTTCGATGTCATCGTGACCGACAATTTGTTCGGTGACATGCTGTCCGACGAAGCGGCCATGCTCACCGGCTCTCTCGGCATGTTGCCCTCGGCCTCGCTCGGCGCGCCGGATGCAGCCGGCAAGCGCAAGGCGCTGTACGAGCCAGTGCATGGCAGTGCGCCCGACATAGCGGGGCAGGGCGTTGCGAATCCGATTGCGATGCTGGCGAGCTTCGCAATGGCGCTGCGTTATTCGTTCGACATGGCGCGCGAGGCGGACTTTGTCGAAAAGGCCATTGCGCGTGTGCTGGACAGGGGGCTGCGGACTGGCGACATCATGCAGGATGGCATGACGAAGGTCTCGACTTCCGCAATGGGCGAGGCCGTTCTGGCCGAAATCGAGGCAATCGCGGCATAGCCGGGTTTTATGCGCCAGGCCCTTGCGGCGGGTCCGGCGCTTCGCTCACGACTGATGGCCCGCGGGCGCAGCGCCGGCGGGATGTTGCATGAGAGAGGCAAGTGGGGCGATGACAGACCATTTCAGTGTCATCGGATTCAAGACGGGGTCGGCTGAAGAACTGGCGGAAATCGTCAGCAGGCTTCCGGAGCAGGGCGCGCATTCCCAGCCATGCGGCCCCGGATATTATTACCGCTGGCAATCCGACGCCGGGTCGGAGCTCTGGGTGCACCTTGCCAAGCACGCCGAAGAGGGCGCCGAACAGTTCAGCATAGTGGGCGTTACGCCTTTTTTCTCCGGCGAAGGCCGCGTACCTGTGCGCGTCATGAAAAAAAGGCAAAGGCCGGCCGATAACGCCTTCGAGGGCGCTGTCTTTGTCGAGATTGAACCCGGTAAACTGCCGCACCAGTGCGCAACGGTAGCCCTGCTCGATCTTGTCGATTATGCCGTATGGGCGAATCGCGCAGGCCCTTTTCTCGCAACAGCCCAGATTGCGGCCTTTCCGCATGAGTTGTCGATTTTCCCGAGCGAGGACGCTTTTACCGCTGCCCAGGCCGGAGAGGATGTGCAGTTCGCGCCCGAATCCTTCTTCGCCAGCGGGCTGTTCTCGATGGGCGACGACGATGCAGGGCGCACGGTATTTCATGACCCTAACGCCGAGGATTTCAACGCCCAGGCCCGCGCCTTCATTACAGGCCGCGTTCTGTCCTCCGCAAAGCGCAGGAACAGCGTCACCGGCCAGACCTTCTGCACGATCCTTGTCAAGACGCTAGGCGGCACGATCGATCTTGTGGCTGACGAGTTGCAGATCGGCGGCGATCTTCAGCCCGGCGCGATCGTTCAGGGGGAATTCTGGCTGTGCGCCAAACTGAACCAGACCGTCGCAGACGCCTGATCCGGGCCGCAAGGAAAAAGCCGTCCCACGGGAGTGGGCGGCTCAGCCTTGCAGGGCTTGAAAGGGCGAGAGGGCGGGCGGGGTATTTTGCGGGGACAATTCGCCCGCACCTCTCCAGGGGCAAACATCTAAGTATCGTCGGCAGACGAGGATTAACCTCGTCTGCCTAGGGGATTTGATCAGAAGACACTTCGAACGGTTCAATTACTGTCCTGACGCAAAACTGACAGTAATTGATGTACGCAATACGTTCGTTCTCCGCCAGTCTTTGATCCATCGGCGTCATAAGACGCAACGCAATACTCAACGCATACTCTACGCAGTACTAAACTTTTGTAATAAACTAATGATAACGACTTTTCTGATTTAATGTCATCAATTTCGTTTTCAAGATTTTTTCTTCGGCCTTTACATCCTCACCGCGTAATTTTTTTGCGAGCATTTCGAGCAGCGATGCGTGCATTCGCCTGTCCGGCTCTCTCAGTGGCGGGTTCTGAACCAGAAACCTGAGAATGTCCCGATACTCCGCCATCCCACTGTTCCTTTACCGATCACGCGATGTGATTTTTATGACGCTTCCGTATGTCAAAACTATGGCTTTGAGGATGAATATCCTTGACATTGACTCCCAGGACACGGCGTTCCCTGCATTTATCCACAAAAACAACCGCCCGGGCCGGACAGCTTCCTGTGCATGACGCGGAACGGGCGTCCGTTTCCCGCGCCCGAATCGCCTAACTTGCGTGCAGCACGATCCAAGGCGAGGGGACATCATGGCGGATTTCGCGACACATCTGGGCTGGGGCGCCGTCGGTGCAGGACTCGCGGCTTCTGCAACCTATGCAGCGGACATCGTGCCTTCCGGCCATCTGGTCACGCTCACGATGGCCGGAATCATCGGCAGCGTGCTTCCGGACATAGATCTGGAGAAAACCGTACCTTCGCGGCTGCTCTTCACCGGTCTGGGCCTGTTTTTCGCTTTCATCATCATGTTCAATTTCAAGGCCAGTTACTCGATCGTCGAGTTGTGGATCATCTGGTTCGGCGTATTCGCATCCATCCGATATGGCGCCTACGCCGTATTTCATAAACATGCGGTGCATCGCGGCATCTTTCATTCGATTCTGGCCGGGTTGTTCTTCATGGCTGCGACGGCTGCGATCTGCGCCTATTGCCTGGGACTGAGTCCGGTTGTGTCATGGATGGCAGGGTTGTTCGTATTTCTGGGCTATCTCATTCATCTGTTCCTGGACGAAGCCTATTCGGTCGACATCACGGGAGCCCGCATCAAGAGGTCCTTCGGCAGCGCTCTCAAGCTGTTCGAGCCGCGTTCGCCGAGTTCATCTCTGCTGATGGCCGGCGCAGTGGTTGCTCTTCTGATGGTCGCGCCGCCCTCCGCCGAATTCCGCTCGATCATGCGGCCCTCGGAAGTGACGCAATTCTTCCGCGAGCGCATGTTGCCGCAAGACGGCTGGTTCAAGGCGAGGACTGCACAGGCCGCAATGATGAGGGAGGAGCGTTCCGTTTATCGGATGTCCGGCGCCGCAGGTACGCAGGACGAGTAAGGTAAGCCGGACGAGGCAAAGAAAAAGCTGCGTTGGGATCACGCAGCTTTTCCGAGTTTCACAAATTATCCCGGTTTATCAAAGCATTCCGAGGACCATTGCCGTCAGGAAGCTGAAGGCAAGCACTGTTGCCAGCGCCGTCCAACTTATGCTGAGTCCCATTGTCTTTCCTCCGGTTTCTCCGACGGGCGCAATTGCGCGGAACGAGGCCTTGTATGATCGGCCCGGTGAGCGATTTTCAGACGGCTCTTCTCATTCCATTGCTGCGCAACTCAACCCGTTAGACGAAAGTCGATAGTGTATGGTCTTTTACGGGATCTGCAAGACTAAATTTGTTTTGCGATGCGATATTGCAGTGCACGCAGCATTGTATACCATTCTCTTATGGAAATATATTTGGCTGACATGGCTTTCTATATTGAATTCATTCCAGGTAACCAGCCGGTCATTTGAAATTCCGTTCGCCTTTTCAGAAGCCATAGGAATTACATTTTCAGGAGGCCGCGGATATGCGCCCAAGCTGGACGCGGCTTTCGCAAAGCGATTATGCTTGGCGCGGGTATCGCGGCGCGGGGCAAACCGGTTCGCCTGCGCAGAAGCAATTTACAGGAACGGAGCACGCCATTCATGACCATGTTCGACGCGCTGATGATCTCGAAGTCCGATAGCGGCCAGTCCGTCGAATGGGCCCGTCTGTCCGAAGCGGACCTGATGGAGGGAGACGTGACCCTGCGCATCACCCATTCGACTCTGAACTACAAGGACGGGCTGGCGATCACGGGCAAGGGCCCGATCGTGCGCCGCTGGCCGATGATACCCGGCGTCGATCTGGCCGGCGTCGTAACACACTCGACCCACCCGGAATTCAAGGAAGGCGACGAGGTCATCGCTAACGGATCGGGACTGGGCGAGTCGCATTATGGCGGTTACGCGCAAATGGCGCGGCTGAGCGGCGATATCCTGATTCC
>CAYOUE010000014.1:0-24230 GCA_964407075.1 uncultured Hyphomicrobiaceae bacterium | reverse complement strand
GGCTTGAGCCGCGCGGACTGCATGGCGGTCGGCACGGCCGGCTTCACCGCGATGCTCTGCGTCATGGCGCTCGAAGCGCATGACGTCAAGCCGGAGAGCGGCATGGTTCTGGTGACGGGGGCCGCGGGCGGCGTGGGCAGCATTGCCGTGACGCTTCTCTCCCGTCTCGGCTACCGGGTGGCCGCCAGCACAGGCCGGCCGGAAACCGCGGGCTATCTGAAATCGCTCGGCGCAGCGGAAATCGTACCACGTACGGACTTTACCGGCGAGCCGAGGCCGCTCGGAAAGGCGCGCTGGGCGGGCGCCGTGGACGTCGCCGGCAGTACGACGCTCGCGAACGTCATTTCCCAGATCGAATATGGCGGGACGGTCGCGGCCTGCGGGCTGGCTCAGGGCATGGATCTGCCCACGACCGTTGCGCCATTCATCCTTCGCGGCGTGACACTGGCTGGCATAGACGCCGTCCAGACGCCGAAATCGAAGCGCATCGCCACCTGGGCGCGCATCGCGCAGGATCTCGACCTGGACAAGCTGCGCGCCATGACCGAAACCCGGCCCGTCAGCGACGCCGTTCCGCTCGCGCAGGACATTGTCTCGGGGCGCGTGAAAGGGCGCGTGGTCTTCGAAGTCTCCTGACTTGCGCTGGACAGATCAGCCGAGCCGGGATGCGTGCTCCTTAAGCGCTGTAAGGATCGGTTCATAGGCCGCCTCGTCGCGATCTTCCGGGTAGACGGCATAAACCGGATATACGAAGCGCGGCGGGCCTTTCACTTCCGTCAGGGCGCCATTGTCGATATGGCCTCGCGCCGTTCGCGCGGGAAAATATCCTGCGCCGCCGGTTGCAAGAAGTGCCGTAACTCCGATCGCGCCGAGATTCAGCGTCAGTCCCGCGATCCGGCTTGCGGGAAAGGCCAGAGCGTGGTCGGCCTCGAATTCCGGCCCCCAGTTCACGAAGGCGTAATCCGGAACCGGCGCTTGCGTTTTGCCGCTGGCGGAGACCAGGATCAGTTCCTCGTCGAAGAGATGCTCGATTATCAGGCCGGGGCGCTCATTGGGCCGGTACATGACCCCGAGGTCCAGCGTGCCCTCGGTGATGCGGTCCATGAGCTGCACCGACGAGGCTGACGTCGCAGTCACGGCGATGTCGGCGATGTTTGTCCGCATCCACGACAGCCAGTGCAGCAGGAAGCCGTCCCACAGGCTCGGCTGCGCCCCGAACGCAAGGTGATCGCGATGGGCTTCGGCGAGCTTGACCTCAACCCGGGCGTGCTCCCAGATCCGAAGAAGCGCAAGCGCGTGTTTGTGGAAATGGCGTCCCGCGGGTGTCAGCCTAACGCCCGATTTCGACCGTTCGAACAGCGATCTGCCTAGCAGATCCTCAAGGGTTTTTATCCGTGAACTGATTGTGGACTGCGTTACGTGCAGCCTGTCCGCTGCGACCACGAAGGAGCCGGTATCCGTAACGGTCAGGAATGTGCGGGCCAGAGTTACGTCCATCGTCAGCAGACTAATCAATCGAATTTTTCTATAGAAAACTAAGAAAAAATTCGTTTGTCTAATAAAAAGGCTCGTCTATAGAGTTTTTGTTGTGTGGCCATTGTTGCCGCACTTACCAGAAGAGACAAGAAATGGAAAAGCAGTCCAAAGGCAAGCCGAAACAGGCATCAAGCTCTTCCTCCAAACCTGACCAGAAGGCAGGCGGCGAGTCGAAGAAAAGCGGCAAGAAATAAGTTTCAGGCATAAATCTGAAGGGAAGATGCTTCTCTTCCCTTCAGCGCTCTCATCCCAGAAATACCTTCCCGGCGAGACTTTCATGGCAAATACGGTTTTCGCAGTTGTTCTTCTAGGCTGCGTAACGCTTGTTTCTCTCCAGGCAACCGCGCTGCAGATCACCAATCGCGATACGGTCGATCACACGCTGATCGTCGCTGGCCTGCAGGGGGATCGGCCGCAGGAACTTACCGCAAAACCTTCTCAGACCATCGACGGGATCTGCGTGAATGGATGCACGATCACCATGCCGGACGGCGAACGCTATGAGTTCGACGGCGATGAAACCGTCTCCATAGAAGATGGGCTGATATTCATGGACGGACCTTACGATGACGGCGAAACGCCCGGCATGACGGATGCGCCATCAGGTCCTGATGAGAGGGAAGCCGTCGCCGCGAACTGAACCGCAGCAAGGATCAGCCCCCAACCGGACGGCCGAGGGCGTCGCCGTCCGCCAGCCTGCGTTCCCAGTTCAGCGCGTGGGCCACTATGACGTCGAGCTCGCCGAACTCCGGCTCCCAAGCCAGCATTTCGCGCAACCTGTCCGCATCCGCCACCAGTACGGGCGGATCGCCGGCGCGCCGTTCCGCAAGGCGGACTTCGAAATCACGCCCTGAAACGCGCTTGACCGTCTCGATCACTTCGAGCACGGAACTGCCCCGGCCATAGCCGCAATTGAGAGTCGCGCTGAGACCGCCCTGGCGCAGATGGGCCAGCGCAAGCCAGTGCGCGCGCACAAGATCGGTGACATGGATATAGTCGCGTATGCAGGAACCGTCCGGGGTCGGATAATCTGTGCCGAAAACTGTCATGAAAGGGCGCCGCGCCGTCGCCGCTTCGCAGGCAACCTTGATGAGATGCGTCGCTTTCGGCGAGGATTGCCCGGACCGGCCGCCCGGGTCGGCGCCGGCGACATTGAAATAGCGCAGCGCGGCATATCGAAGGCCATGTGCCGCTCCTGCGTCGGCAAGCATCTGTTCCGTCATCAGTTTCGACGATCCGTAAGGCGAAATAGGCGCTTTCGGAGCCGTCTCGGGAACCGGACTCCGCTCCGGCGTTCCGTAAACCGCCGCGGTCGAGGAAAAGATGAAATGCCGCACGCCATGCCGGACCGCCGCCTCGATCAGCGTGCGCGATTTGGCCGTATTGTTGAGATAATAGCCGAGAGGGTCCTCAACCGATTCCGGCACGACGATCGAGCCGGCGAAATGAAGGATTGCGTCGATCCGGTATTCGGCAAGCACGCGGTCGAGAAGGGACTCGTCGCCGATGTCACCCTCGATAAATGCAGCCCCCTCAGGCGTCAGCCGGCGCACTCCGGTCGTCAGATTGTCGATGACGACGGCGGATTCTCCTTTTTCAAGAATCTCCAGAGCCATATGGCTGCCGATGTAACCGGCGCCGCCCGTCACAAGAACGGCCATGGCACCCCTTCCTTTGAAAATGACTTAGCGTACCGGATCGAGACGGGGTGGAAGTGCGCAATCAGTCGTCGCGGTAAATTTTCTCGCGGCGCTCATGCTTTTCCTGCGCCTCGACGGTGCGTTCGACTACGGGCCGCGCTTCAAGCCGCTTCAGGCTGATCGGTTCGCCCGTGTCGATACAATAGCCGTAAGAGCCGTCCTGAATGCGGTAAAGGGCTTCGTCGATCTTGGCGATCAGCTTGCGCTGACGGTCGCGCGCGCGAAGCTCAAGAGCGCGCTCCGTTTCGGAACTCGCCCTGTCGGTTATGTCGGGATGGATGCCGGTATCCTGGAGATTTTCGAGGGTCTCGCGGCTGGATCGCAAGATCTCGTCTTTCCACTCCAGAAGCTTCTTCCGAAAATATATGAGCTGACGCTCATTCATAAACGGTTCGTCTTCCGACGGCTTGTAGTCGTCAGGCAGTTCTGGGCCGCCCATTCGAACCTCTTGCCAATCTCATCGAGCGGCCCAAGTCACGTTCTGAAATCATATTCGGGAATTGTGAATCCACCGCTCATCTTGCGGCACGTATTTAACTTTTATCCCTCTCGAGTCAAGCAATATGATTAAAAAACGGCAAGCGGACCATGCCGGATGGTCCGCCTGAAAAAACCAGGATCGGGAATCGCGGATACGGGTATCCCTCAGGCAACCCGGCGCTCGCAGCGCTCCTCATACGCCCCTGCGCCGCGGCCGAACCACTCCTCTTCGCCGGTGAATTTCATGTCGGCTATAGCGAGCATTTCGCCGTTCGTGTAATGCGCGAACAGGCGGCCGCGTCCCGACATGGACAGCCCTGCGAATGCGCCTCCGATGCAGCCGTCCGCCTCGATCAGCCGCATTTTCACGAGGCCGCTCCGGTCGGCGAACTGCGTGACGCCTCCTGGACCGAAAACGAGAGAAATGTTGCCGAGCCGGATGCCGTCGATAGCCATGTCCATCACCGGAATTGCGAGCGCGCCGTCCTCAAGCCGTCCGTCGCCCGTAAAGACGAAACGCTGCCCCACATTCTTCCAGGCGATTTCGCCGCTGCGCGCATCCTTGCGGACCCGGTAGAAGAGATTCCAGCAATCGCGTCCGAAGCTGCGCAAGGATCCCATCTTTGCCCAGCGCAGAACAAGACGCAGCTTCGTTCCGTCCGGCGCAATGATCTGGACCGCCCCCCCGGCGAGCGAACGGTCGAGAAACTTCATCCGGTCGTCGCCGAGCACGACGCCCGAACCCTGAGATGAAGGATCGCGGGCGAAGGGCGCCGGATCGAGCAGTTCGCTGCCGTCGATGTCGAAATCTGCGTTCGCCGTCATCGGGTAGGACGGCAGGTTGACGCGATAGGAAATCCGGCTCGTGCCCGTCGTGGGGATGCCGCTCATGTCGAGGCGCAACACCTGCGGCGCGAGCCCCGACGGCTTGCCGTGTTCGTCGAGCATGGCCCCGAGCAGAAACTGGCCGGACTCGTTGACGACATATCCGTCTTCACTCAGCGCCAGTTCGTCGTCATAGGACGCGAAGGCGCGGCTGAAAACCGGCTCGCCGCGTCCGGTTGTCCCGGCCTGCTCGCACACCAGGAACCTGTCGCTGACAGGCTTGCGACGCAGCGGAGCGGGATCGGCCATCTCATCGCCGGCCGCCTCGGATTCCCATGGAAAATCGAGTTCCGGCTCATTGTCCCGGAATGCGTCGGGTACGCGCGACGATGCGGCGGCTGCCAGTTGGCGCAAGCCGGACGTCGCGGAAAATGCGTCTAGAAACCCCATCTTACACCTCCTCGCACAGAAAACTCTGAAACCAGCGTCCCACTCTGCGGCGTGAAGGCTTATGATAAAGTAAACGGCGTTGGACGATCCGCGGAAGAATTCGACTTAAATGAAACGGAAGGCGTTAGCGCGTGACATGCGGCTCATGCGTGCAGCGGTTGCGCTATGTCGCCAGGCGCAGTATGCCCTCAGGGCCATGAACGGAGTGATATATGCGTTTTGAGGGGACGAAAACCTATGTTGCGGGCGAGGATCTCCAAATTGCGGTCAACGCCGCAATCACGCTGGAGCGTCCTTTGCTCATCAAGGGAGAGCCGGGGACGGGAAAGACCGTGCTTGCCCGCGAAGTCGCTGAAGCGATCGGCGCGGATCTGATCGAATGGCACATCAAGTCCACGACAAGGGCGCAGCAGGGTCTTTACGACTACGACGCGGTCAGCCGCCTGCGCGACGGACAGCTCGGCGACGAGCGCGTGCGCGACATCCGCAATTACATACGGCGCGGCAAGCTCTGGGAGGCATTCGCCGCGGAAAGGCGCCCCGTCCTGCTGATCGACGAGATCGACAAGGCCGACATCGAATTTCCGAACGATCTGCTTCAGGAACTGGACCGGATGGAGTTCCATGTCTACGAAACAGGCGAAGTGGTCCGGGCGAAGCAGCGCCCGATCGTGTTCATCACCTCCAACAACGAGAAGGAGCTGCCCGACGCTTTCCTGCGGCGCTGTTTCTTTCATTACATAAAGTTTCCGGATCCTGAGACGATGTCCGAAATCGTCGAAGTGCATTTTCCGGGGATGAAGCAGCGGCTTCTCAAAGAAGCCCTAAAGGTCTTTTACGACATCAGGGAAGCGCCGGGGTTGAAGAAGAAGCCTTCGACTTCGGAACTGCTCGATTGGCTGAAGCTATTGCTGAATGAAGACATTGACGCCGAGACGCTGCGCACAAGCGATGTCAGAACGGCGATTCCGCCATTGCATGGCGCTTTGCTTAAAAACGAGCAGGATGTACATCTTTTCGAGCGGCTTGCCTTCATGATGCGCCGCAGCGAAAGCTAATCGAATGTAAACAGTTTGCTCATTATGGAATGTAATGGGCGCACGCATTCGAGAGTTTTGGAGATCGGGCGATGGATGGTTTCTGCAGATACATGATTTACGCAGCGGCGCTTGCGGTTCTGCCGCTGTCCGCCGCCAATGCCGCGGCTGCGGAATGGGATCACAACGACTCGCTCATGCGGTTCGAAGAGGACGGCAAGAAGCGGCGTTTCGTTTACGCGGACCCAAGGCAGGCTCTGCTCGGCGCCGGCGTCAAGAGCGGTACGGTGCTGTTCGATGGCGAGGAAAAGGACGATGGCCGCATTGCGGGATATGCCAAACTGTTCCGCAAGGGGTGCGATCCGGTCGATTATTTCGTCGAAGGCGCATACGACAAGGACAAGGGCGAGATCCTTTTGCAGGGGCAGGCGCCGATCTATTCGGGCGACGGCTGCAAGATAACCGGCTACACCGACAGCGGCAGCGCCAGCGCCCTGCTCTTCACCAGACTGGGAGACCGCGGCGGGCGCATCGCCGCCGCAAGGCAGGAAGAGCGGTTGAGCGAACCTGCCACGTCCGAACCGCGCGCCCGGTCATCATATCTGCCGCCCAGTTCGGCTCCGCGGTTCGAAGAGGAAGAGCGAGAGCCTGCGGACGAGCCTGATTACGATGAGCGTGCGGATGAAGAGCGGGAATTCCGTGACTATAATTATCGCGAGCGCAGGGCGCAGAGGGACGGCCGATACGCTGAGGAAGACGCAGAGTTCTTTGCACGGCGCTATGGCCGGCGCTATTACGAGCCTTATGAGGACGACGAGGACGAGTCCGATTATTATGAGGAATATGACGAGCCTGCCTATTATCCGCCGCGCAGACGCTGGTGGCGTTACTGACGCGCGTATAGGGACTTTGCGGACCTCGCCCGCCGGGGCGGACTCTTGATCCTCGATGAACTGGCCGGGCTCGCCAGGTCGGCAGGCAGCTACGCGGCGGATCTCATAACGCCCACCTTGAGGCTCGGCGTTACGGGGCTAGCGCGCTCGGGCAAGACCGTCTTCATAACGGCGCTGGTCCATAATCTGATCGCAGGCGGACGGCTTCCCTTTTTCCGTCCAGCCTCTGAAGGGCGTATTCTCCGCGCCTATCTCGAACCGCAGCCGGACGATGGCGTGCCGCGCTTCGCCTATGAGGAGCATCTGGAAAAGCTGACCGGCTCCCCCCCTGAATGGCCGGAGAGCACGACGCGCGTCAGCCAGCTCCGGCTCACCATCGAATACGAGCCGGTCAGCTTCCTGCGCCGCCAGTTCGGAGAGGCGGTGCTGCATATCGACATCGTCGATTATCCGGGTGAGTGGCTGCTGGATCTCCCTCTGATGACGATAGATTACGAAAGCTGGTCAGCCGAAACGCTGGCCCTCGCCCGTGCGCCGGACCGACGTGAATTCTCGCGGGATTGGCTCGGCTTTCTCGCAGGCGTCAAGCCGGGGCAGGATGCGGATGAAACGCTCGCCATCCGCGGAGCCGGACTGTTCGCTGCCTATCTGCGTAAATGCCGGGAGCAGGATCACCTGATCCCCGCACTCTCGCCAGGGCGGATGCTGACGCCGGGCGACCTTGCGGATACGCCTGCGCTGACCTTCATGCCGCTGGATCTCGAACCGGGGATGCAGGCGCGCCGCGGCTCTTTCCATGCGATGATGGAGCGCCGTTTCGAAGCCTACAAGACGCACGCGGTGAAACCGTTCTTCCAGGATCATTTTTCGCGTCTGGAGCGTCAGATCGTGCTCGTTGACGCGCTCGGCGCGATCAACGCCGGCCCTGCCGCGCTCGCCGATCTGAAGCGGACACTGGCTGCGGTCATGGACAGCTTCCGGCCGGGGACGAACAGCTGGCTCTCTGCCATCCTCGGCAAGCGGATCGACCGCATTCTCTTTGCCGCCGCGAAGGCGGATCACATCCATCATTCCAGTCACCAGCGGCTCGAAGCGATACTTCACGAACTGGTCAGGCAGGCCAGCGGGCGCGCTGAGCTGTCCGGGGCTTCGGTTCAGGCGGTCGCGCTCGCCTCCGTCCGGGCGACGCGGGAGGTCGAGGCGAAGCAGCGCGGGGCGGCCATGCCGTGCATTGCGGGCGTGCCTCTGCCGGGGCAGACTCTGGACGGGCGCGCGCTGGCCCCGGATAGGGAGATCGCGCTGTTTCCGGGCGATCTGCCAGAGCCGTCGGCATTGGAGGATCGTGGTGCGGCTGCTGCGCTGGGCGGCGCGGACCTCGCATTTCTCCGTTTCCGTCCCCCCGCACTCCGGACGGAGGGCATCGGCGGCGCGCCGGTGCTGCCGCATATCAGGCTCGACCGCGCTCTGCAATTCCTGCTCGGAGACAAACTCGAATGAACGCCGACGAACGGTCCCGCAAGCCGCAAGTTTTCGATCCGGGCGATGCGAGGCTGGAACGGTCCGTGGACGATCCGGATGCGTTACCGGCCTACGGCGACTCCGAAGGCGCACCGCCCGGCGCGAGCCAGGGACGGGCGGCGCTGCGCCTGATGCGGTTCCGAGGCATCGGCTGGGGCGCGGTCTTCCTCGGCGCGCTCGGGGGCCTCGCCTCGATCGGGCTGAGCATCTGGATCGCCGATTTCGTCGGCCGGCTTTTTTCGCAGAGCGGCTGGCTAGGCTACCTTGCGCTCGCTCTTGCGCTTCTTGCCGCACTGGCTGCTGCCATATTGGCTGCGCGCGAAATTCTCGGCTACTTCCGCCTTGGCCGTATCGCCGCGATCCGGCTCTCTGCGGAGGCCGCGCTTGCGGATGACTCCAAACCGGAAGCTGAAAGCGCCGCCCGCCAGCTGGAGCGGTTGTTGGCTGGCCGGGGCGAGTTGCGGACGGGCGTCAGGAATCTCGCTGCGCATCGCCGTGAGGTGCTCGATCCGGCGGAATTGCTGACGCTTGCCGAGCGCGAGTTGCTCCTGCCGCTTGACCGCGACGCGAAGCGGATCGTGTCGGCGTCGGTGCGGCGTGTCGCCCTAATCACCGCGGTAAGCCCGTCCGCGATCTTCGATGTCGCCTTCGTCGCCGTCGAAAACCTGGCCATGCTGCGGCGGCTCGCCTCGCTCTATGGCGGCCGTCCTGGATTCATTGGGTCGCTGAAGCTGGCGCGGCTGGTGCTCGGCCACCTCGCGCTGACCGGCGGCGTGGCGCTTGGCGACGATGTGATTCAGCAATTGATCGGGCATGGACTGACGGCGCGGCTTTCGGCTCGGCTCGGGGAAGGCGTACTGAACGGCGCATTCACCGGGAGGGTCGGCATCGCTGCGATGGATCTGTGCCGCCCACTCCCCTATATCGAAGCGGAACGCCCCAAGCTGCGCAGTTTCCTTGCCGGTCTCGGGCGTATCCGCGGAGCGTCAGACGCGCCGGCAGGCGGTTCCGGCGCAGCGTGACGGATCAACGGTGAACGATGATCCTCGTGGAGCTGTTCCCGTAGTCCTTGACCATATTGAACAACCTGCGCGCATTCGAGATATGCAGCCTGATGCAGCCATGCGATGCGGTGCGCCCGAGGCGGCTTACCGCGTCTGTGCCATGTATGGCGTAGCCGCCGCGATAGAAGATGGAAAAGGGCATCGGGGCGTTGTAATATTTGCTTGAGCGGTGGTGGCGGCGAAGGCTGTAGGGCCGGAAGGATCCCGTCGGCGTCGTATAGCCGCGCCTGCCTGTCGAAACCGGCCAGACATAAATCAGTTCGCCATATTCGTATACGCGCATGATCTGCTGCGAGCGGTCCACCTTTATTAACAGACCGGCCGTGGCGGCCTGCGGCGCGCTGACTGCGGAAATACACAAAAAGAGCAGAAGAGCGGCAATACGCATGACCATGTCCCCGCGAAATAACGTGAATTGCTGATCTTTATCTCAAATTATCTCCAATCTGACGTCAGCGCATCATGCAAGCGGCCCGATGGTTAAGAGCAGGCGCGGGCGGCTCAGGCCGCATGAACGTCAACGTTGAGGGTAGTGAACTGAAAATATTGCCACCCGGCATCATAGAAGTTAAAAGGTGCCGGGGATTGTATACTGGGCCTCAGAGTCAAATCCGGAGTGGCGACGTCAAAGCCGTCTGTCATACTCCTGAAACACGAATCCTCATAATCGTGAATTATCATTTGCTCAGGATGGGATCGTGCAAAAACCTGGCCAAGATCACGGCAACATAAGACGATACCGCACATTGTTCATATCCGATGTGCATCTCGGAACGAAGGCGTGCCAGGCGGAAGAATTCCTAGAATTTCTAAAGCGTTACGAGGCCGATACATATTACCTTGTCGGCGATATCGTCGATTTCTGGCGTATCAAGCGCCGCCCCCACTGGCCGCAGGCCCATAACGACGTGGTCCAGAAGCTGCTTCGCAAGGTCAGGAAGGGCGCGCGCTTTGTCTATATACCGGGCAATCACGACGAAGCGCTGCGCGTCTATTGCGGCCAGCATTTCGGCGGCATCGAATTCAAGATCAACGACATTCACATAGCTGCCGACGGCCGCCGCTATCTCGTCATGCACGGCGACGAATTCGACGTGGTCATTCAATATGTCAAATGGCTCGCCTTTCTGGGCGACTGGGCCTATGTCGTCGCGCTTGGGCTGAATACCGGCTTCAACAAGGTCAGGCGCAAACTCGGCCTGTCCTACTGGTCGCTTTCGGCCTATCTGAAACAGAAGGTCAAGAAAGCGGTCAACTATATCGGCGATTTCGAATCGACGCTTGCCGGTGAAGCCAAGCGGCATGGCGCCGACGGAGTCATATGCGGCCATATACACTTTGCCGCCATGCGTGACATTTCCGGCGCGCGCTACATTAATTGCGGGGACTGGGTCGAGAGCGGGACCGCCGTGGGCGAGACATTCGACGGAAAGTTCGAGATCATCCCCTGGCTTCAGGTTCGAAGGACCGAAGAGGCCGAAATCGCGGCCTTACCAAGACGGGCAGCCGCCGCCTGATGCGTATATTCATAGCGACAGACGCATGGACTCCCCAGGTCAATGGCGTCGTTCAGACTTACATGCGCCTCAACGAAGCCCTGCTGAAGCTCGGCCACGAGGTGGAGGTGCTGACGCCGGACGGATACCGCTCGGTCGCCCTGCCGACCTACTCGGAAATCCGGCTCGCTTTCATCTCCTGGCGGGAAGCGCTGCGCAAGATCGAGGCTTTTCAGCCCGATCACATTCACATCGCCACCGAGGGGCCAGTCGGGCTTGCCGCGCGCCGGGCCTGCCTGAATACGGGGCATCGCTTCACCACGAGTTATCACACCAAATTTCCGGAATATCTCTCTGCGCGCCTGCCGGTCCCGCTATCATGGGGCTACGCCTATGAGCGCTGGTTCCACAATTCGGGCCACGGCGTCATGGTGGCGACGCCTTCGCTGATGAAAGAGCTTGAGGAACAGGGCATCGGCAATCTCATGCCCTGGTCGCGCGGCGTGGACACCGGGCTGTTCCGCCCGCGCGACGTCCGGCGCTTCGGCGAGGGGCCGGTGTTCATCTATGTCGGCAGGGTCTCGATAGAGAAGAATATCGAGGCGTTTCTAGATCTGGATCTGCCTGGCAAAAAAGTCGTCGTCGGAGACGGCCCGCGGCTCAAGCTCCTGCGATCGAAATATCCTGACGCCGAATTCACCGGGGCGCTCTTCGGCGATGAGCTCGCCATGGCGTTTGCCTCCGCGGACGTTTTCGTATTTCCCAGCCGGACCGACACTTACGGCGTCGTCCTGCTCGAAGCGCTGGCCTGCGGAACGCCGGTTGCGGCCTATCCAGTGACCGGGCCGCGGGACGTCATTGCCGACGGCCGGGTGGGGTCGCTCAAGGAAGATCTGGCTGAAGCAGCGCTGACGGCTCTGAAGATGGATCGCGGCGTGTGCCGCGCTTATGCCAAGGGCTTCAGTTGGGAAAACTGCGCGCTTCAATTCGTAAACAATGTAGGCGAAGCCGCGTTTGCCGAAGCAGCGTAAGTCGCCGGACGGCGGATAATTCGCCGCTTTCGTTGAACAGGCTCTAGCGCAGTCTGGGAGGTATGCCGCTTCTTCCGCCATCCTCGAAACATTCGGCAAGGGCAGATGACAACTCCTCCACGACGTCGTTTGGCACGGAAATCGGTTCAAGGACATGCGGAGATTGCCGGTTCCGGTCTCCGCGTTCCGCCGCGATGTCCAGATGAACGCACTGGTCCTCACACGCATTGATAAGCTCGGCCTCGATCTCGCAGATCAGCGCGGCCATGCGGGAGGCGCGCAGGAGCGTCGCTTCCTGAGAGACGCAGGAGTGCTGGATGGTTTCAGCATTTTCGATGATCTGCTGGGCTACGCCCTGGAAAACGCCGGCGGAATATAGCGCCTGGGCTGCGCCTTGAATATTTGCAGCCGCGTCGCGCATTCTGCGCAGGTCCTCCGCGCCTGACGCCGGGATGCTTTCGAAGTCGAAATCCCGAATCCCGTGCTCCGGCAGCGTCTCGTCGATGCCGGGCATCCGCGCCAGATCGCACCGGGTCTCGTCTATCGCGTCGCGCAGCGAGGCAAGCGCCGAGTGACACTCGGACTCCCTGATTGCGAGGCCATTGTCGCGCATCGCGGCCTCCAGCTTCGAGATCGCGCCGAGCAGCATCTTCGTTTCCGCCGAACGATTGCGCTCCAGATAGCAGGTTAGGAACCATCGGCCCCGGCTCGTCTCGCGTATCGCGCGTTCGATAGCGTCGTAATCCGCCGTAAGCGAGGTGATCTGTGTCGTGGAGGAAACCATATCGGATCTGTATCTGATGCTCTGGAAAGGACTGGCGCCGGAAATCGATTTTGACTATGAGGCCAATGTCTTATCGTTTGGTTTAGCAGGCTGCATTTTCATCACAGCATTAGCCGGGATCCATTGTATGCAGATCGCGCCGTATCTATCGGAACAGGCCGGGCAAGTTGACTGCGCCCGATAGGCCATCTGCAGGGGCTGACTCGACGAGGACGCAATTCGGGCTGCGCCTGTCGATATATTTCATTGCAATATTCTTTATCGTCGGCTGCTACATGCCTTTTCTGCCGCTGTGGCTCAAGTCGCGAGGGTTGACCGATTTCCAGATCTCGCTGGTCTACGCGGTCCCGGTCTTTCTGCGCGCCGCTTTCATCCCCGCTGTCGCATTCTGGGCCGACCGCCTGGGCCGGCCGGCGGGATTGCTGACCCTGCTGTCATGGGGATCGTTGCTTAGCGCCTCGCTTCTGCCATGGACAGACGGCTTCCCGCAGATCTTCATCGTGGTGCTTCTGTTTACCGTGTTCTGGATGTCGGTCATTCCGGTCACGGATGCGGTCGCGCTCGCAGGCGTGAGGGCGGGCCGGGCCGATTACGGGCGTATGCGCCTGTGGGGATCGCTCAGCTATATCGCGATGACGGCGGCAGGAGGAGCCGCGGTCGACATATGGGGGCCGCCCGCGGCGCTCTGGCTGTTCATTTCATCGGCGGTTCTGGTTGTTGCCGCCGCCTATCTGCTGCCTGCCGACGGCGTCATCCGGCGTTTCAATGCGGAAGGCCCGGAGATGGCGCGGCCAGTTCTCCGCTTCGCCGATATGGTCACGCTGATGCGCAAGCCGGATCTGTGGATCTTTCTGGCCGCAGCGAGCGCGATACAGTCCGCCCACGCGCTGTATTACATTTTCGGCACGCTGCACTGGACGGCGGCGGGCATACAACCGGCCGTTATCGGCGCATTGTGGGGGATTGGCGTGGTCGCCGAGATCGTGCTGTTTGCCTATGGGGTGAAAGTCGGCCGCTGGCTCGGGCCGGTGCAACTGATTGCGGTCGCAGGCTTCGCTTCCATGCTGCGCTGGGCGGTGACGGCGCTCGATCCGGCGCTTCCGGTGCTGTTCGCGGCCCAGGCGCTTCACGGGATCACCTTCGGGGCCGCGCATCTCGGCGCGATGCAGTTTCTGCAACAGGCGATTCCCAGCGCCTTGTCCGCCTCGGCGCAGGGACTTTACGCCTCGATTACGGCGGGGGTGGTCATGGGGCTGGTCTCGCTGGCCGCAGGTCCGCTTTATCGCGCATATGAGGGCGGCGCGTTTTTGGCGATGGCCGGGCTTGGCTGCGCCGGATTCATTGCGGCGCTTGCGCTCATGAAGCGGTGGCGGGGAGGCCGGATCGTATGACCCGCGCGGGGCGCGGGAGGCGGGGCCGCCTTATGCGCTCATGTGGATTTTCTTCTCCCTGGGCTGGCGCTCCTTGTCCAGATATATGTTCGCCGCCAGGCTGAGAAGGACCAGCGCCGCGCCAGCCGCGTTGATTTCAAGCGAATAGGGCCAGAGGCAGGCCGCGCCAGCTGCTCCGATCACGATCCGGCGCAGTATGGGCAGCGGATATTCCCCGCCGCCTTGCAGCGCTGCGGCGAGGCCGTAAAGCCCGAATATCGCGAAAATGAAGATCGTGAAGGCCGTTTCCCAATTTCCGGACAGGAGCGGCGTGTAGGCGAACAGCAGCGGAACGATGTAAAGCCCCTTGGCGAGTTTCCAGCTCGCCAGACCTGTCGCCATGGGCGGAGATTTGGCGATCGTCGCCGCAGTGAACGCCGCTAGACAGACGGGCGGAGTGACGTTCGAATCCTGGCTGAGCCAGAAGATAATCATGTGCGCCGAGAGCAGGGCGGCAAGCGCCGCTTCGGGGGGAACGACCATGTCGCGCAGCGGAGCGGCGATTTCGACAGGCAGGCTTGCCACGAGGTTCTTAGCGTCGGCATAGGGGACCGGCCCTGTCAGCAGAGCGGCGGCCTCCGGCGATTGAAGCATGACGATGGCTCTTGCGGCGTCCGGCAGCGCGCCGTCGGAGATAAGCTGAATGACGGTCATGTCAGAGATCATGCCCGCAAGCGCGGGAGCCGACAGCGTCGCGAGCACGATATAGGCCGCCGTGACGGGCAGCCCCATGCCCAGCACCAGGGAGGCCAGCGCGATCAGCACGATGGCGATCAGGAGATTTCCGCCTGACCAGTCCGTAATCATCAGACTGAAGGTGTTGCCGACCCCGGCCGTGGTGATGACATTCACGACCAGGCCGACAGCACAGAGCAGTACTGCCGTCGGCACCATGTTGCGGGCGCCCATCGCAAGCGCTTCGATAACGCCCCTGGGGCCCATCGGGCGCTTCGTTAGCCAGCTCGAAGCGATAACGGTCAGGATGCCTATGACAGCAGCGTAAGTAGGCGTGAAACCTGAAACCAGCAGGAAAATGAGCACGGTGATCGGAATGATGAAGCTCGCTCCGCCGTCACGCAATGCGTCGAGGAATGTACGGCTATCTGTAGGCTGAACATTCAGGTTCAGCCTGCGCGCCTCGATCCGGACGAAGAATCCAACCGACAGAAAATAGAGAATCGCCGGTAGCGTCGCCGCGATCACGATCTTTTCGTAGGAGATCTGGGTGAAGCTGGCCATCACGAACGCGCCCGCGCCCATGATGGGGGGCATCAGCTGTCCGCCGGTCGAGGCGGCGGCTTCGACCCCGCCGGCGAATTTCGGCTGGAAGCCCGCGCGCTTCATCAGCGGGATGGTGATGACGCCGGTCGAGGCGGTATTGGCGATGGCGGAGCCGGAAATGGTTCCCGTCAACGCCGACGCTATGACGGCGATGAGACCCGGTCCGCCGACGAGACGGCCGGCGACGATCCGCGCCGCGTCGACGACGAAATCGCCCGCTCCGGAACGGATCAGAAATGCGCCGAAGATGATGAACAGGAAAACGTAGGTGGACGATATGCTTGCGATGGTGCCGAAGAGCGCGTCGTCCCCGTAGATCGAGCGGAACAGCACGGTTTCGAGCGACAGGCCGGGAAACGAAAACACCCCGCCGACCATCGCTCCCCAGAAGGAAACATAGCTGATCGACAGTACGATCAGGGTCGGAATGACCAGCCCCGCGGCCCTGCGAGTCAGCTCGATTGCGGCCAGGATCACGATGATCGAGGCGATCCAGTCCGCTGTGACGAGCCGGACGCCGCGCCGGTATATTTCATCCTGCGCATAGGTCAGGTGATAGGCAGCGGCGCATACGATCAGTCCGAGCGCCACATCGACGATCAGCGCGGTTCTGGACGTTCTGGGATCGCTGCCGCCCCACAACGGATAAAGCAGCGCGCACATCAGGCCGAAGCCCGCGAAATGGAAGATGTTGCGGTTGATTTCCGAAAGCCAGGGAAATAGCGCGAGGAAAAGATGCACGGAAGAAATGAACACGGCCAGGACAGAGACGGCGATGGTCAGTACGCCGCGGTCCATAAGCTGCTCTCCGCCTTTTGCGCTGGGCTTTTCCTCAGTCATCCTTAGCAGCCATCATGATATGCAACGATATTGCGCCGCATTGCGTGCGCCACGGATATCCCGGGCAGAGACCGGCGGTAAAGCGGCAAGATGGAGATCGCTCCGGGCCATTCGGCCCGGAGCGGCGTCATGCGTCACTTCGCGGCAATGAGGCGCTCGGGAATCTGAATGCCGACTTCCTGATAATATTTCGCGGCGCCCGGATGCAGGGGCAGCGGAAGACCGGCAATCGCGCTTTCGATCGCCATGACCTTCGTGGCCGGATGAATGGCCTGAAGGAAGGGCAGATTCTCGAAGATCGTCTTCGTTATCTGATAGACGTTCTCCTCCGAAACGTCGGAGCGGACTGCCAGGAAATTCGGCTGAGCGACGGTGTTGACGTCCTCGGACTGCCCGGGATATGTGCCGGCCGGGATCACATAGCGGGTCCAGAGGTTGCGGCCGCCGTCGGCCTTTTCAAGTTCTTCGTCGGTGAAGTTAAGCAGTTTGACGTTGTCGCCAGCCGCGGCCATGAGCTGCGACACGGCGCCGACCGGCACGCCCGCGGGCGTCGAGATGCCTTTGACCTGGCCGTTCTGCAGCGCTTCCGCAGACGGACCGTATCCGGCTTCGACCAGTTCGTAATCCTCTTCGAGGTTGATGCCGAGGCCGCTCAGAAGCGCGTCGTTCGATCCGATCGTGCCGGAATTCCTTGCGCCGAGAGCCGTTGCGGAGCCTTTCAGCGCCACGAAATCCGCCATCGTGCCGGTTTTCGCAGCATCAGCACTCACGATGAAATGCTCGACATTCTGCCAGAGCATGGAGACAGAGCGGATATTTTCCTGCGGTCCTTCACTTTCCAGCGGGCCGGTGCCGGTTGCGGCGTAATAGCCGAACAGACCCTGCAGAATGGCGAACTGCGCTTCGTTCTCGCGCATGAGACGGATGTTTTCGCCGGAGCCTGCCGAGCTGATCGCCGACATCCCGATATTCTGGCCTGGCTGAAGTTTGACTTTCACAAGAGTTGCGATGGCCACGCCGACAGGATAGTAGGTCCCGCCGGTTGTGGCGGTGGCGAGAATGTAGTTCGCTTCCTCGGCCTTTGACGGCGCCGTGTTCAGGCCAAGCGCCACTATGGCTGCGGCGGCAAGAAGACTGCGTCTTGATGCTTTCATGCTGTTCCTCCTTGATGAAATTTCTCAGCATTCCGCGATGCTGAAAGGCGTGTATTGGTTTGGCGCGCCCAGCTTAGGAAATTCGCAAGCCGAATGACAGATTTTTTAGCCTTATCAATGCCAGGAAGTGGGAAATCTGGCAGCAATCCTAGCGTATGCCTGAAAAAAATGCAGCAATTCGGGGGTCGGACCCGAGTACGGCGAGGTCGTCTTCGGAGGGAAGCTGCGGACGGTCACGCTCCTGATCGACCATGCACAGGAAACCCAGCGGCGAATCCGGGCCGGCTCGGAACTGGTGCCATTCCATCGGCGCAATTGAAATCAGATCGAATGCCGCGATGTCCCGCACCTCGCTCCCGGCAAGACACCGGCCTTCCCCCCGGATCACCATCACGGCGTGGCCATGCCTGTGACGCTCCAGCGTCGAGAATCCGCCAGGCTCGATTTCAAAATAGCGCAACTCGCCTGCCATGTCCGTGCGTCTGAACAGCGTCTGACGCGTAATGTCCTTGTAAGGTGCGTCGCTGTCGTCCTTGTAGGCGTGCAACTCGACGCCGTTCCAGCGCCAGCCGCCCAGATGCGCGCGAAATGCCTTCGGTTCATCCATTTTGGCTCTCCCCGCCGAGCGCCTCCAGCCTTTCGGCGAGCGCAAGGGCCTCGGCGCTCAGATTATCGCCTGCCGCCAGCAGGCCGCCGCCGATCAGGATCATGACGTCATGACCGTAAAAATTCACGATCTCGTCAAGCCTGTCCAGCGTCATCCCGCCCGCAGGGACCGGCATAGAAGAGGCAAGCCCTCCCCAGGGCGCGCGCGCGGCTTCGGCGAGCGCGCCGCAGATTTCGGGCGTATAGCCGAAGCGTCCGCCATGATTGGGAAAGATCGCCGCATCCGCGCCGAACATGCGGAACAACCTGCCCAGCAGCAGCGGCGGAGCGATTCGCGCTACGCCCGCCATGGCGGGATGCGCCAGAAAGGCGATGTCCCGGTTCTCGCTTGTGAGCGTATGGAACGACGGAAGTCCGACGAGCATGGGTGCGACCATGACCGTATCGAGACCTTCGTCGCGGGCGATGGAGATCTGCGTGCGAAGCTGGTCGAGATTGCCCGACAGGCTTGGCACATAACGAGTCGGGTGCCCCGTTTCGCCCACTGCCCTGCCGACAGCGTCCATGCAGGCGATGACCCTGTCCCAGTAGGGGCTGTAAGACTGATCGGCGAGGCCGTGGTCGTCCTTGACATAGTCGATGCGCCCCAGCGCGATGCGGTAGGCGAGATCGGCCAGAGCTTCCGGGGAAAGTCCCTGCGGCTTCAGCGCCGAACAGCTCAGCGGCCGCTTGTCCGCTCCGACACGGCTGCGCAGACCCTTGATGCCGCTGCCGGGGCCGCCGAACGCTTCCAGCATGTCGTCAGGCAGTTCCACGTCAACAAGCGAGATGTCGTCATGCAGCGAACTGTTGCCGAACAGCATGTTCATGAACTGCCCGGCTTCCAGACCCGTGGTTTCGGCTTCGAGCGAAACGGTTACGCGGTATGAGCGGGAGCCTTCGTCCTCGACCGCCTCGACCCGGCCTGCGATCCCTGAACGGATCTCCGGGTCGCCAATGGCGTCGAGCGGCATTTCCACGCTCTGTTCTATCGCGAGCGCCTGAGCCTTTGCGTCGATCTCGTCCGCATCGCACCGGATGCGGTAAATGCCGTTGAAGCGCATGGAGTTCCTGCCGGCCAGCCTGTCAGGCAAGGCAATTCGCACACCGCGCCGGGCTTAGCAATCTGAAACCGGCGCCAAGGTTCGTATGAAATCAGTCTTGCGATCGGAAGCGGATGCAGCTTCAGCGATACCGTCAGGCGATGATGCATGAACTGCTCCGGGTTTGCCAGAGAGACGCACGACATTTTCGGTGCGCTTTAAAGCCCGTAGATCGACGAAGGAGCGGCTGCAGGGCAGGAGCGGCAGTCCGGCCTGATCGGCGATGGCCTGGGTCACCGACTCATAAGTCTTGGCCAGATACGCAACGCGGCAAGTTTACGCTTGCAGGGAAATTGTCGTCACGTTTGTCATGGCGTGTTGTTGCGGTGCGGAAATGACTGATTTTGTAGAAAAAAAATCCAAAAGTCTTTTATGCTGACCGAGCTAAACAGCTACGACAGCCGTGAGGATTTGAACCGAATTGATAGTTGTTTTTCAGACGGTTATTTGGAATTTCTGAAGAGAAATGACCAAAGCTCAAGAAATAATTCAATTAAATCAGACGCTTGCGAATTGATTGAGGTGAGAGGAGTATCCTGCAACCGGAACCCGCCGGTTGGGTTGGCGGGCGGCAACCGGCAAGCAAAAATGGTGGAGCCAGGGGGATTCGAACCCCCGACCTCAGCAGTGCGATTGCTGCGCTCTCCCAACTGAGCTATGGCCCCGGAGATAGGCGCTGAAAGTACATCCGGGGGAAATCGCGGTCAAGCAGCTTGAGGCGTGAGGGGCGTGGCCCCGGGCGCTTCCGGATATCATGCGGGAGAAAGACCGTATGCTTTTCTGGTGCGCGCGAGCGGGTGTTTCGGACGGCCCCGGCGTCCGCTCGCGCGCCTGTCTTCTTGCAGCGGGCGTAACGGCGGGTTAAACCTCGCGGCAATGTTGGCGGAGGGCAATAAAAATGATTCCATTGCTGAATTTCATCTCGATGGTGATCACACTCTACATAACCGTGGTCATCATCAGCGCAATCCTGTCGTGGCTCCTAGTGTTCAACGTCGTCAACCGCCACAACCAGTTCATCTATCTGGTTTCGGACGCGCTCTACCGTCTGACCGAGCCTGCGCTCAGGCCGATAAGGCGCAACCTGCCCGATCTCGGCGGCATCGATATCTCGCCTGTCGTGCTGATCCTTGCTCTGATCTTTCTCAGGGATGTCGTGATCTGGGGGTGGATCGCGCCGGTCGTTTACTCATAATGACAGATGTCCGCGCCGCATTGCCAGCAAGACCGGCGAAGGACGGCGCGCTGCTGTCGCTTCATCTGACGCCGGGCGCGCGCGGCGAGGAGATTGCAGGCGTTGCGGCGAACAAGGACGGCGCGCCGGTCCTGAAGGCTCGGGTCAGGGCCGTGGCGGAAAAGGGCAAGGCGAACGAAGCGATGATCGCGCTTCTGGCGAAATGGCTCGATATGCCGAAAAGCCGTTTCCTGATCGTTACAGGAACCGGGACGCGATCGAAACAGGTTCTGATCGCAGGCCAAGCGGGGCCGATCCTCGAAAAGCTGCGCGCGCGGCTCGATCATCGGGAATAGGAGGCGGCATGTCACAGGCTGCGATCATCGACGGCAAGGCCATTGCGGAGCGTTTTCGCGGGCGCATCGCGGAGCAGGTGCTGGCTTCGGCGGCTGCGCACGGCTTTACGCCCGGATTGGCCGTGGTGCTCGTAGGCGATAACCCCGCCAGCGATGTCTATGTCCGCAACAAACGCCTGGCCACGGAGGCGGCCGGAATGCGCTCCATCGAGCACCGGCTCGCAAAGGAGACCGGGGAAAGCGAACTGCTCGGGCTGATCGACCGTCTGAACGCCGATCCGGAGATCGACGGCATACTGGTCCAGCTTCCGCTGCCGGATCAGATTTCCTCCGACAAGGTTCTGCGCCGCATCGCGCCGGAAAAGGACGTGGACGGTTTCCATCCGGTCAATGCGGGCTTTCTGGCGACGGGGCGGCCCGCCCTGGTGCCGTGCACGCCGCTCGGCTGCGTGATCCTGGCGCGGCAGGTGATGCCGGACCTCGCTGGCGCGGAGGCCGTCGTGATCGGACGATCCAACATCGTGGGCAAGCCTCTGGCGCAATTGCTGCTGGCGGAGAACGCGACCGTGACCATCGCGCATTCGCGCTCGCGAAACCTGCCGGAGATCGCGCGGCGCGGCGACCTGTTGTTCGCGGCGGTCGGCAGGCCGGAAATGGTTCGCGGCGACTGGATCAGGCCGGGCGCGGTCGTCGTCGATGTCGGGATCAACCGCGTCCCGGCTCCCGAAAAGGGGGAAGGCAAGAGCAGGCTCGTGGGCGATGTCGCCTTCGCCGAGGCGTGCGCTGTAGCCGGCGCGATCACGCCGGTTCCGGGAGGAGTCGGGCAGATGACTATAGCCTGCCTTCTGGCGAATACGCTCACGGCGGCGCTGTTGCGCCGCAGCTTCGCCGCGCCGGATTTTCGCTCAGCGTCCTGAAGGTTTGCGCTCCGGACACCAGGGCGGGAAAGCGCCGCAGGGCGTTGTCGCCACATAAGATTGCCGAAAATTCATGCTTTGCTATATTCGGGGCGCATGGACTAACGGGGACCGTCGAGGAAAGGATCCGCATGACCGTCGATATGTCTGACAGCAACGAGAATATGGACAAGGAACAGCACGAGGGGACCTACAAGCTGTTCATAACGCTGTTCCAGTACGGTACGGCGGCTGTGATCGTCATTCTGATCCTCATGGCCATCTTCCTTCTTTAGCATCCGGCGTCCTTAATTCATCTGAAACGGCGTCCAGCGGGCGCGGAGAATAGCATGATCGTAATTGCGGCTACCACGGAAGGCGGCGGAGAAAGCCGCGTGGCCATTTCGCCCGAGACGGCCAAGAAATTCAAAAATCTCGGCGCCGAAATCCGCGTCCAGAGCGGAGCCGGGAAAGGCGCGAATTTCACCGACGAAGCCTACGCCGAAGCAGGCGCGGAAGTCGTCGCCGACGCAAAATCCGCGCTGGACGGCGCAGACATCGTGCTGAAAGTCCGCCGCCCCGCCTCTGAGGAGCTGGAGGCGATCAAACCGGGAGCGGCGCTCGCGGGTATCCTCGATCCCTATGGCGGCGCGGAGGAGATCAGGGCTTTCGCCGACGCCAGGGTGAATGCCTTCGCGATGGAGTTCATGCCACGGATCAGCCGGGCGCAGAGCATGGACGTGCTCTCCAGCCAGGCGAACCTTGCCGGCTACAAGGCGGTTATCGACGCGGCAGCGCACTTCACCCGCGCCATGCCGATGATGATGACGGCGGCCGGAACCGTACCCGCGGCGCGCGTCTTCGTGATGGGCGTCGGGGTCGCAGGGCTTCAGGCCATCGCGACGGCCCGCCGCCTCGGCGCGGTCGTCACGGCGACCGACGTCCGTCCCGCCACCAAGGAGCAGGTGGAATCGCTCGGCGGCAAATTCATCGCCGTCGAGGACGAGGAGTTCAAACAGGCCGAAACGGCAGGCGGCTACGCCAAGGAAATGTCCGACGAATACAAGAAGAAGCAGGCCGAACTCGTAGCCAGCCACATCGCAAATCAGGACATCGTCATCACCACCGCGCTCATCCCGGGCAAGGATGCGCCGAAGCTCGTCAGTAAGGCGATGGTGGAAAGCATGAAGCCCGGCTCGATCATATTCGACATCGCCGCCGAGCGCGGCGGCAATTGCGAACTGACCATGGCGGGCGAAACCGTCGAGCACAAAGGCGTGAGGATCATCGGGCCGGTCAATCTGCCGGGACAGGTGCCGGGCAATGCGTCCAGCCTCTACGCGCGCAACCTTTACACCTTCATCGAAACGATGATCGACAAGGAGGCCGGCGCGGTCAAGATCAACTGGGACGACGAAATCGTAAAGGGTACCGCGCTTACGCGCGACGGCGAGATCGTTCACCCGAGCCTGACAGGAGCAAAGGAATGATGAGAGCGTGGCGTCGACGCCTGCCCCCTCTCCCATCGGGGGAGAATCGGCCTGAGGGATTGCGGCCAAACGAGATGCGACATCCCCTTACCCAACCCTTTCCCTGCGGAAGAGTGGTCATGGTCCTGTTCATTGCTATCGTGACGCTACTTTCGCCGTCTTCGGCATGGGCCGCTGCGGCGGGCGGGGAAATCTCGCCCTTCGTGTTCCAGTTCTCGATCTTCGTGCTGGCGATCTTCGTCGGCTATTACGTGGTCTGGAGCGTGACGCCCGCCCTGCACACGCCACTGATGTCGGTCACGAACGCCATTTCGTCGGTCATTGTCGTCGGCGCGCTGCTGGCTGTGGCGGTCGAGGCGACGGACGCAGGCGCGGCCATAGAAGGCGCGTTCACTTCGAAAATATTCGGATTTATTGCGCTGGTCATGGCTGCTGTGAATATTTTCGGCGGCTTTCTCGTCACTCAGCGAATGCTCGGCATGTACAAGAAGAAAGAAAAGAAATAACGGAAACGCAAAGCGGCTCCTCCATAACTCAACCTTTTGCCTTCCATTTCACAGACTGCGCAGAACCGAAACAGCGCGCTCTGTGAAACCCGGAAATTCTGAGGGAATACAATGTCTCCTAATCTGGTCGCTCTTCTCTATCTGGTCTCGGGCGTGCTCTTCATTCTGGCGCTGCGCGGCCTGTCCAGTCCGGAGACATCGCGTCAGGGCAATATTTTCGGCATCGTCGGCATGGCTCTCGCCATACTGACAACTCTGGGCGTCGCCGCGCCTTCCGGCGGCCTCACATGGCTGATGATCGTCGGCGGGCTGGCGGCAGGTGGCTCTGTCGGCGCCTATATCGCCCGCCGGATCGCCATGACGGCGATGCCGCAGCTCGTCGCGGCCTTCCACAGCCTCGTCGGCCTCGCGGCTGTCTTCGTCGCCGCAGCGGCGCTCTACGCGCCGGAGGCTTTCGGCATCGGCTTTCCGGGCGACATCCCGGTCGCGACCCTGGTCGAAATGTCGCTCGGCGTCGCCATCGGCGCGATCACCTTCACCG
>CAYOUE010000013.1:12266-34024 GCA_964407075.1 uncultured Hyphomicrobiaceae bacterium | reverse complement strand
GTTTTCCCGCCGGTGCGCCGTCAGGAGGATCAGGCTGCGGCCATCCCCCTGCGGACCCAGGAACGGCACATGCGGGAAGATGGTTCCGATTCCGATGCGGCGGGCCCGGCGCCTGACATGCATCAGCGCGTCGATCACCGTGTTGCCGGTCAGATGTATCGCCTCGGGCGGCACATGTTCCCGGAGCAGATTGCCGCGCGCATGTTCCGTCGGGGCGAAATGCATGTCGGCGATCACGCTGGCAATCCGCCGGTTGGCTTCCTCCGGCCAGGGCGACAAGATCGACTGCGTCCGCAATCCGGCCTCGATATGCCCGACCGGAACGCCGCGATAGAAGGCCGCGAGAGCGGTTGCCATGGTGGTCGTAGTGTCGCCCTGCACGAGCACGCGATCCGGCTTCACGGCGTCCAGAACCTTGCCCGCTTCCCGGAGCACGTCCACGGTGATGTCTGTGAGGCTTGGCTTTTCGCGCATCAGATGCAGGTCGAAATCCGGGACGAGGCCAACCAGATCGAGCACCTGGTCCAGGATGGTGCGGTGCTGGGCGGTTGCGCAGGTTACGGTTTCGAATTCGGGGCGCTTTTCAAGCTCGCGGATGACAGGGAAGCATTTGATGGCTTCTGGCCGCGTGCCGAAAGCGACGAGTATTTTCGTCCTAGGCATTCTTTCCATCTCTTCCGGCAATCCGATGCTCGAACAGGGCGCGGGCGACCAGCAGGCAGAATTTCGTATTCGAGACGGCGTATCTTCTGAACAGCCTCCGCGGCTCCTGCGCGAGGCGGAAGAGCCATTCCATCCCGGCGCGCTGGACAAATCGCGGCGCGCGCTTCTTCACGCCCGAGAGCACGTCGAACGCGCCCCCGACCCCGATCAGGAGCGGCACGTCGAGCCTGTCGCGATAAGCATTGAGAAAACGCTCCTTGATCGGACTTGTTATGCCCACGATCAGGCAATCGGCTTTCGACTCCCTGATTTCGGCTGCGATCCCATCTTCCTCGCCCCGGGTGAAATAACCGTTTCGCATTCCCGCAAAAGCGAGGCCGGGATAGTCGGCGCGCAGCCTCGCAGCCATCTTTTCGAGAACGTCCTGCTTCGCGCCGAGCAGATAGGGGCGGAAGCCGTAGCGCTGGCACAGCCCGATGGTGCGGATCATCAGGTCTATCCCGGTAACGCGGCCCTGCGTGGGTATTCCCAGCAGCCTGCAGCCCCAGACGACGCCCATGCCGTCGGGGCAGATGATGTCGCTTTCTTCCGTGTGACGCTTCAGTTCCGCATCGCTCTGCATCTGAACCAGCTTGGCCACGTTGACGTCGCCATGCTGAAGCCGCATCCGATGCTTCATTGCAAGCAAGGCGAGATCGACGGCTTCCTCCATGCCGAGCGGATGGAACGAGACGCCCAGAAAACTGCGCCGCGGCAGGCCGTGTGGCAGGACTTCGAGCATCACATCACGCTCAGATTGGCCTCGACCCGCCCGTTTGTCAGGACCGAGCCGTACACCTTCAGCACCTGTTCCGCCTTTGCTTCCCAGGTGAATTTCGCAAGCACGGCTTCGCGTCCGGCCGCTCCGAGCCGGTCCAGCGTCTCCGGCTCGCGGATCACTCTGGCCATCGCCCGCTTCATGCCCTCGATCAGGCTCGGCTTGTCGCTGAAGTCCACGCGGATGCCGGTCTCGTCATCGACCAGTTCGGACGGGCCGGCGTAATTTGCGACGATGGGCGTGACGCCGAGCGCCATCGCTTCAAGCACGACCCCGCCGCCGAATTCGCGCACGCTGGGCAGCGCCATGAAATCGCTGTTGACGAGAATCGTCTGCACCTCGGGATGCGGAACCCAGCCGTGAAACTCGATATGGCGGCTGACGCCGAGATCATTCGCGAGTTTCTCCAAGGCGCCCCGTTCCGGACCGTCGCCGATGATGTCGAGTTTCAGGCTGCCGTCCGAAAGGAATCCGGCGGCCGCTTCCAGCAGGATGTCCGCGCCCTTGTAGGGCACAAGGCGTCCCACGAAGGCCGCCCTGAGGGGAAGGCTCGCCGCGTGCGTGCGTATCCTGCTGAAGCGCTCCAGATCGACGCCGTTTTCGGGAATGTAGATGCACTTGTCCTTCGCCCATCCGGGGAAGGCGTTCAGCGTGTACATCGAGCCGGCCATGATCGCGGAACTGCAGCGGATCGTCGATTTATACCCCGGCATGAGCTTATAGGCGCCGCGCACATGGGCGAGCCATTCCTTCTCGGCGTGCTGGCGGTCCATGAAGCTCTTCGGCCAGGGCACGCCGCCATTGAGCGGGCCGATGACGAATGGGACGCCAAGACGCTGCAGCTTCCTTGCGATCAGGCTCTGATGGGTTGGTGTGAGAGGCGTGATGCGGTGGACGAGATCGAAATCGCCCGCCGCGAGCCTTGCGCCGAATTTTTTCCAGACGAGATTTTCGAACGCGTAATAGCTGATCGACTCGAAGGCGCTGATCGTCGTCCAGCCGACGCCTTCGCCGCCGCGCAGCTTGTTCGCCAGCCTCCAGACCGGACCCGCGACGCGCTCATTGTCGATCGCCGTAAAATCCTCGCCTTCGGTCAGTCCCGCCCGAAGGATGGCTTCACGGTTGCGGATATTGGTGACGAGATGCGTATCGGCGACCTTCGCCAGCGCCTTCGCCAGACTCCAGCCGACCAGTGGCACGCTGGGCCATTCGGGATTGGCGGCCTCGGCGATGAGCAAGACGCGAAAGCGGCGTTCCATAAGGATCTCTCAAGGCTGGTTGTACGGATTTCGGTAAAACCTAAAGAAAATTGTACAAACGACTGATACATATTATAAATTAAAGATAGCAAGCGCGAAGTTTCGCTGCAATCGCAGGCGCAAGCTATAGTTAAGTCGAGCGCTTGCTCGCCCTGATTTCGGATCCTGCGGGATTCTCAGTGTACCGGAGTTCAGAAGATGAGATCGTTTTCCGCCTTGTCTGATCCGCGCAGCAAAACCATAGCCCTATCCGTTTCAGCTCTGCTCGCAGCACTGTTCCTCGGCGTCGGCGCGCACGCGGCGGACCAGTCCACACTGGACGGCCGGATTGTCTTCTGGCGGACGAGCAAGATCGCGACCCCGGTCATCGGGCGGATCGAGTCGCTTGAGAAACGTGTCGGCGACCGGGTCTCCAGGGGCGAAGTTCTGGCCAGAATCGACACCCGCCAGTTGGAAGCCGATCTTGCGATCGCGGATAACGCCCTGAACAGCGCAAGGGCCGAGCTGGCCAATGCGGAGGCGCGGCTGGAACTTGAAATGGCGGAGTTCACGCGCGCCGAGAGGCTGAAGACCTCCCCGGCGTTCTCGCTCTCAAGGTTCGAGGATTCGAGCAACCGCGTGGCCATCGCAAGAACTGCGGTCGAGACTGCGCGCGCTCAGATCGGCGTAAGGCAGGCGGAAGTCGAACGGCGCAAGCTCGACGTAAGTCTTGCGGCCATAGAAGCGCCATTCGACGGCGTCATCGTGCGGGAGTTGCTGACCGTAGGCGGACTTGTCTCGACCGAAGACCCTCATATCCTCGTCATGGTGGACGACACTGCGCCAGAGATCGAAGCAGAGGCGCCGCTTGAACAGTTGCCGATTTTCCGCATCGGAAGCGAAGTCGAATTTTCCGTTGCCGGGGGACCGCGCGAGCGCGCCCGCGTCAGGGCGATTTTGCCTGCCGAAGCGCCCGGCGCCAAGACGCGGATCGTCAGGCTGGAGCCGGTCGATCCCGGAAGCGGTTATTCCGATGTTGAGCCGGTCACGATCCATCTGCCGAGCAGTTGACCGTCCTGTAGTATTCATCAGCAATCCTTATCGCCCTCCACGCCGGAGCGCGGATCGGCAAGGACGGTTTCCCATGCGATGCATTGCAGGGTGCGGGCGGCAGGCTGGCCGAGGCCAAGGAGATCGGGCAACCCCGCGGGAGACTGGCGGTATATCGCTGCGAAGTGAACCAGCGCGGCGTAATATATGCCCAGTGCGCTGGGGTGAATGTCGTCATGCTCCTTGCCGGGATCGCGCAGCACGCCGTTTTGCGCGCCTTGCCCGCCGGTATAGGGATTGGCGAAAAGATCGGCGAGCGCAATGGCCGCCCCGTCTGCGCGCATGAAAGCGTCTTCCGGCCGCGGATCGGCAATGCGGTCCGCCAGCGCTGTCATGGCAGGCCCGACAGGGATAATGAAGATGGGATCGGTGTGTAGGCATCCCGCATCTGTTCCGTGCAGCCTGAAGAAGCCGAGCCAGCCGGGTTCGCGCACATCCGGCCTGCTCGCCAAATCCGCCAGCCGCTCCCAATGCGGGCGCTCCTCCATCATCTGCCGCCGCCAGTCATAGGGGTAAGGCGGCGGGTCTCCGGCGTCGGGGTCATAACCCTGCAGACGCGCCCAGGTCTGGTAGAGATAGACGCGCGCATTCGGATTCGCCGTCTTGGCGGCGCAATAGAAACGCCGGAGGTAATAGGCGCTGTATTCGGGGCGCATCACTGCGCTCACCGGCGTCGCTTCGGTCAGAACGATCGTGTCGTACCGTCCCGCCTCGCGCTCGAAGCGCTCCCGCCTGACAGCCATCTCCGCGGCGTCGCGCTCATAGGAATGCGGACGGCCGCGCCACAGCGCGGACAGGGGTGAACCCCACAGCGTGTGATCGCCCATCTCGTAACGCAGCCCTTTCGACTTGGCGAAGACACCGACAAGCGACATGAGGTCGATGACCCCGGCGGGCGAGTCGGCTTTGGATTCCATGAGGCTGTGGCCCACCCAATATACGGAGGCCGAGGAGCGCGGACCGTCACGGGCGGCGTCCCCGTTCATGTCTTGTCCGGCTGCAGGGAGCGAAACGGGCAGGTGCGCAAGCAGGCAAAGCAGGGCCGCCGCTCCCATGCTGCGCGCGGGCAGGCGCCGAATGGGACGGGCAAGCAGGACATTCATTGATTTTTCTCTCTCTCTCTCTCTCTCTTCACCCGCTTCAGAATCCGAACAGGTTGGCGTCCACGATCCCTTTCCGCACGAAGGCGTCCCGGTCGGATTCGGGAGACCAGCCGAGCGCGTCCTTCGCGTGATCGTTACGCAGCCTCGAATAGTGCGCCCGCGATCGCCAGTCGCGAAGGGAGGCCCGCACGGCGTCCTTGCGCCCGAGGGCGAAGCGCTTGAGCGCGTATTTCGCAAGTCCGGCGAGGTAGAAGCCGGGGAGCCAGCCGGACCGCACCGCGATGCGTGCGCCGAGCTTTTCATGGATCGCGTCGAAATAATCCCGCGCCGACATCATCGGTTCCCCTACGAGATTGAAGGAGCGCCCCACGGCCTGATCAGAATCGATCATGCGAATGAGCGCGTCCGTGACATCCTCGATCAACACGAAAGGCAGGATGTTGCGCCCATCCCCCCAGATGCGAACCGCGCCCGCGCCATGCCAGCGCCCGATCCCCCAATGCTGCAGCGGGCCGCCTTCTCCGACCACGATGCCAGGGCGGGCGATCACGAGCGGAAGGCCTCGCTCGCGATGCAGCTCCATGAGCCTGGCTTCGCAGGCCGCCTTGGAGCGGGCGTAGAGATTACGGTCGGACATATCGGCCGCAAAGCCGGTTTCCTCGGTGATGACGCGGTCCGGCCTGGACATATCGTATGATGCGATGGTCCCGGTGTAGATGAATCGCTTGACGCCGGTCTCGATCGCCGCGAGCGCGATCCGCTCCGTCACGCCGACGTCGTTTTCGAGGCAGCCCTCCCAGGTCTTGTCGAGAGACTTGGCCAGATGAAAGACGGCCTCGACGCCCTGCATGGCCTTGACAAGACCATCCCGGTCCTTCAGCGAGACCGAAACCGTCTCGACCCGCTCGGGGAGATCTTCGAAAGGTCCGCCACGGCCACGGCTGAGAACCCTGACTTCGCGTCCCGAAGCTGCGAGCGCCCGGGTCAGGTGCCGGCCGAGGAAGCCGGTTCCGCCTATGACAAGCACGGTCGGCTCCGGCCTCCGCAGCGCTGCCGCCGCCGCTTCCGGAAGCCGGACGGTCTCCGGCATCAGCGCCAGCGTGTCCTCGATCGCGCCGATGACCGCAGCGGCGCTCTCGCCCGAAATCCGCCGGTCTACAGGCCCGCCCATGCGCACAGCGTCGTAAAACGGTCCGATCACGCCGCGAAAGCTGAGGCCGTAAGGCGATTTGCGGTTGAGCGAGACGATCTCGCGCAGGGCGTTCCCAAAGCCTTCTCGCATGTGCTGGCCTGATTGCGCAACCTGTCTCAGCAGCGGATTCAAGACAATGTCCGATGCGTTTTCGCGCTCGATGACCAGCGTGTCGTTGGCGTAATCGAGCCTTGCCCGCCCGCTCGAACCGTGGACAGTCAAAGAGCGGTCGTCCATCGTCTCGACGAGCGAGAGATTGAAGGCGAGATCGACCCCGCCGGCTTCGGCGGCGATGCGCCAGGACTGGTAATGCCGGGTCCCGCCAGGAAGCTCGATGGGTTTCCCGAGCGTGAGACCGATGTTCTCCGGCGGCCCGAACAGATCGACCGCGAAGGCGTAGAGGTGGGGGCCGAGTTCCAGAAGGAGATTGCGCGGCTCGCGCAGCATCCAGAGATTGAACGGGCCGGAGCGGAGCGGCGCGAGCGGGAAGCGCCAGTTGAACTCGGCGGCGGCAATGCGGCCCAGCATTCCGCTTTCGCAGGCCCGCCTCAGCCTGAGATAAGCAGGCACGCCGAGAAAATTGTGGCTGACCGAAGCAATGCGCCCTGCCGCCTGCGCTTCCTGATTGATCGCATCGCATTCGGCGCGGGAAAGGGCGAAAGGCTTTTCGATGAATGTATGCAGACCGGCCCGAAGGCATTGCATTGCGAGGTCGCAATGGAACTGCGGCGGCGTCAGGATGTGAACCGTGTCGCACACCCCGGCCTCGATAAGCGCATCCAGCGAGCCGAAGGCAGGCACGCCATATGCGGAGGCGAGACCGGCGGCTGCCGCAGGCGAGACGTCGCAAACCGCTGCCAGTTCGACGCCTGGCGTGGCGCGTATGGCCTCGGCGTGCCAGGTTGCGATGTACCCCGCACCGGCGAGCGCCGCACGGATCTTTTTCTCAGGCATGAGGGATGGTGCTCTTCATCTCGCGGTTCGCGTCATTTGTACTCGATGATCTCCATGCGCTTTCCGGCAAGCCTCTGCTTCCAGTAGGCGAGCATCCCCTGCAGGTTGGGAAATTTGGACAGCGTGAGAAAGATTGCGTGCGACGCCGCCTCTCTTGCGGGCAGACCGTTCCGGCGCAGACCGTCCGCTGTGCGCAGGTAGGACAGCCCGTAGAGCGCAACAGCGCCAAGGGTCACGAGAGGCGTGGTGACAAGGCCCGCCAGCGCGGCTACAGGAAGGATCGCGCCGAAGATCCAGACGCGGAGGCGCTCGCGGGAGAAATAGCCGGGATGCATCGCGCCGACTTGCGCAAATCCGTGACCGCTGCGGACCGCGCGCCGCCACCACTGCGAGAAATGCAGCATCGCGGCGTCGTGGAGCGTCATCTCGACAGGCAGCCGCCGGATCTTCCAGCCCGCCTTCCTGATGCGGACGCAGAACTCGTCGTCCTCCGCTGCGATCACGGCCTCGTTGAAACCGCCCGCACTCTCGAAGGCGGCGCTGCGCACCATCATGTCGCCGCCGCAGGTCAGGATGTCTCCGGCCGGCCTGCGCCATTCGAAATCGCACATGGCGTTATAGACGCTCCGTTCACGGTGGATTTCGGACCGCCAGCCGGTTACGACGCCAAGACGCGGATCTTCCTCAAGAGCCTTTCTCGCTGCCTCGATCCAGCCGGGCTGAAGGCTGCAATCGCCATCGATGAACTGCACGTAGGCAGGAAGCGTTCCACCCTGTTTCAGAGCCGCATATCCGGCGTTGCGCGCCCGTGCGGCCGAGAATGGGCTGGCTGCGTCCAACTCGACGGTTTCCACACCGCGGCTGCGCGCCATCGCGACGCTGCCGTCAGAAGATCCGGAATCGACGTAGACAATGCCGGCTTGCGCGCCGGAAAGCGACGCCAGGCATCGCTCCAGCCGCGCGCCTTCATTGCGTCCGATCGCCACGATCGCGACTGCATCGTTGCCGGTTGACGTTTCGATTGCCGGAGCCACGTTCATCACCGGCTCTCCCTGGAGAGCCGGTGAAACGCCGCGCTGTGCCGTACAAGGTCATGCAGAAACTTATCCGGGCAAGACGAAGGGCGGCGCTCAAGGCCAGTTCTGGCCATCCAGAGCAGCGTTCCCGCGGCAAGCGACAGATCGGCCAGCGTCGCATAGAAGCGTCCGTAATGCTTGACGAAATAACGCCGCCGCGATTCGAACCAGTAAGGGGCGCGGCGTCTGGTGAGATTGCTTTGTCCAGTGACGCTGGTGCTCTTTCCGACAAGATGAACGACGCGGCTCGACGGCACATACCAGCACTGCCAGCCCTGCCGCCTTGCGCGCAGGCAGAAATCCGTTTCCTCGTAATAGAGGAAATAACCTTCGTCGAAGAGGCCGGTCTGCTTCAGCACGTCTGTCCGTATCAACATGCTGGCCCCGGAGAGCCAGTCATATTGCCGTTCGGCGGACGAGATGTCGGGCGCGACCTTCCAGCGTCCGAGCAGTTTCGTGACCAGGCCGGTATGGACGCTGCCCTCGAACTCCCCGGCGATCGAATGGAAGGCGAAGGCCGAATGCTGCGGCGAGCCGTCGGGAAATTCGAGACGGCTGCCCGCCATTCCGGCCTGCGGATGGCGCTCCATGAAATCGAGGAGCGCGGGCAGGGCTCCGGGACGCACGACGGTGTCGGAGTTCAGCAGCCAGAAATAATCCGGAGCCGGATTTCGCCCGATATGGTCGCGGATGATCGCGTTGTTGCCGTATGCGAAGCCGCCATTCTCGGGCATCTCCATGAGCCGGACCCATTCTCCCCATCCGTTTCGCCCGATCACCTCGGCAATCTGGCGGGCCGATCCGTCCCCGGATGCGTTGTCCGCCACGGCGACGGCAAGCCCGGGGCAGTCCGCGCGGGCGGTCTCCAACGAAGCAAGGCAGTCGATGACCAGATCGGGTGTGCGGTAATTGACGATGACGGCTACGACGGACGCTTTACCGGCTGCGCGAGGCGTTGGCGGAGAGGGGGGCAACGGGACGCTCATGCTGGAAATCATCTGTCCGGTGAATTAAACATAATCCGGCATTCCGGCCGCCGGCAGCCCGCTTTTCATTGCGGTTGCATTCAATAGACTTTATATAATCCATTAGTGAAGCATAAGCTGGTTAATTGGTTGATAAGGCAATTGAAACCTGCTTCGGAAATGACAAGACGCTCTGGCCGGAAACCCGCGGCGCACAGATCGAGGTCTCGATTTCCATCCGGAGCATGAAGCGATTTTGCATGAACGCCGCTTCGAGTGCGATCCGGGCGGCACGAAAAGAGCGCCAGATCATGCGTAGTCGGACTGTCCTGCGTCGTCCGGTCCGGGTAGGGCGGTCCAGATGGAACAGCAGCGCGGATGCAGATCCGGCTTTCGTCAAGACCTTTTGTTGCGTATTGGGGACTTTCTGATGCAGGATTATCGTGTTCTTCTTTCCAGCGTCGTGCTCTGCGTCAGCCTGTTGCTGTCCGCCGTTTTCCCGTTTTCCTCGGCCGCTATCGGCCAGAATTTCAACCGCGAGCCAGGCGCCGTCCCGGAGCAGGCCCCGCCGGCCGTGCCGCTGCGCGACGCGCCTCGCCTGGCGCAGCCGCCTCAAAACGCTGAAACCTCTCAGGAGACGCCGGCCGCATTCGATATGTCCGCAGTCGAGCGCTTGCGGCTGCGCATTCTGGAATATCCGGACCTCTCGGGAGAATATTCGATCGAATCCGGTTCGACGCTCGCCCTGCCCGGCATCGGGCGCGTCGACGTGCGCGGCCTCTCGCCCTCCGAGCTGGAGCGTGAACTGGCGCGGCGCGTTTCGTTCTTCGCCCGCAGGGACCTGACCGTTTCGGTCGAGATCGAGCGCTTCCGGCCGTATTACATCGTCGGACTGATCGGCGAGCCTGGCGCGAGAGAATGGCGGCCCGGCCTCAACGTCGTCAAGGCGATCGCCCTTGCGCGCGGCACGATCCGCCCGCCGGCCCCCATGGACGATCCGATGGCGTCGCTCACGCTTCAGCAATCCCGCACCCAACTACACTTTTCTCTTGCGCTGCTCGCGCGCCTCGAAGCCGAAAGAGATGGCGCAGCCGCCATCGAAACCAGTTCGCGAATGGCCTCCCTCCTTCGCGGTATGCCGCCTATCATCCAGCCCCAGATCGAGGAGTTCATTACACGCCAGAGCGCCATGCTTGAAGAGCAGCGCCAGTTGATGCGCGGCCAGCGGGACGCTCTTGAACGCGAACTTGAGGCTGCGCGCAGCGAGCTTGCCGCGGCCGAGGCGCAGGAAGCCGCTTTCAAGTCGCAGATGGACATCTCGGAATCGCTCCTGAACGACGTCGAACAGCTCAAGGAACGCAAGCTGGTCTCGAACAGCCGGTATCTCACACAGCGTTCCGATCTCGTCACCAGCCAGATTCGCCACGCCGAAGCGCGCACTCTGAAGGAACGAGCGCGCTCACGGGCCGAAAGCGTCGAGGCGCAGATCGAAACGCTGGAGCGTCAGCGCAAGGTGGCGCTCAACGAACGGATCGAGGCGCTGCAGCGCGAAGTGGCGCAGCTTGAGGTCGGACTGCTCCGCGCCAATGGCGGGGCGGCGTCAGGGATGCCTGCCGATCTGACCTATCACATTGCGCGCAATGTCGGCGGGACCATGATGAACATCGCGGCCACTGTCTTCACGGAAATCCTCCCCGACGATGTGATCGTGGTCTCCTCCGGCGAGACGAGCGCTCCGGCCCGGCCTGATCCCGGCGCCAGCGGCAGCAGCCAGGAACATACGGACGCGGCAGGGCGGATCCAGAAAGCGATCGAAGCCTCCTCGACTGCTCAGACCCGCAATCCGCGCCCGGCTGGCGCAGCGTCCGGGGTGCCGACGAATTAGCGCGGCGCGTGCGGTCGCCGTGCAGGCTGGAACTACGCTCGGATCTAGGAGGCGCCGCGCCGTATTCGCGCGATGCGTGCGATCTCCTATCCATCCCACTGGGACATCGACATCGCCATGACGGAAAGCTCCTCACTCCCGGCCGGAGAAGAAGGCGGCAAACGCGCCGGCTCCGGATGGGCGAGCCGTCTTGCGGCGGGCGTTCCGGCGCGTGGGCTGCTGGCAAGGTCGCGGCAGATCCTTTCGGGACGGATCGCCATAGCTCTGGGCTGGACCGCATCGGCCATGATCGCCGGTCAGATTATCCGCCTTGCGGGCACTCTCATCATGACGCGCCTGCTTGTCCCGGATGTCTTCGGCGTCATGGCGATCGTGATGTCGGTCCAGGTCACGCTCGCACTTTTCCTCGACATCGGCATTCGCGCCGCCGTCATTCAGAGCCCGCAAGGCGACGATCCCGATTTCCTGAACACGGCCTGGACGATGCAGGTCATCCGCGGCTTCGTGATCTGGACGCTCATCGCGCTGCTGGCCGTGAGCATACCTCATCTGACGGCAGCGGGTTACATACCCGCAGGCTCCGCCTGGGCCGCTCCGGAATTGCCCCTGGTGCTGGCTGCGGCATCCTTTGCCGCCGTCATCGACGGGTTCGCCTCCACCAACGCCCTGACGGCGGAGCGTAACCTCCAGCTCAAGCGCGTAGTGCAGATCCGGCTCATCGGTCAGGCATCCGGGCTTGTCATCATGGTTTCGTTCGGGCTGGCGCTCGGCTCGATCTGGGCCTTCGTGGCGAGCGGGCTTCTCGGAACGCTCATCGAGACCGTCCTGACCCACAGGATCCTGCCCGGAATCAGGAACCGTTTCGCATGGAACGCGAAGGCCCGTTCCGAACTCGCAAGGTTCGGGGTCTGGATCTTGATCTCGTCTGTAACCTTCATTCTGGCCACGAATCTCGACCGGCTGGTGCTGGGGGGGCTGGTCGATCCGGCCACTCTCGGGCTATACGCCATCGCGCTCAATCTTGCGCTGATCCTGCAGATGCTCGCCTTCGCCCTGATCGGTTCCGTCGCGCTTCCGGCGTTGAGCGAAGCGGCCCGCGACAATCCCGACCAGTTTCGGCGGAAGTATTTCCGCCTTCGTCTGCCGCTCGATCTCGGACTTCTCAGCGCCGCTGGCGCGCTGTACGTATTGGCTCCGCTTATCGTCAACGTCATGTATGACGACCGCTACAGCCCCGCAGGAGAGATGCTCCAGATCCTTGGGCTTTCACTTGTTCTGGCCCGGTATAACCTGAACATTACTTCCTATATCGCAATGGGCAGGCCGAAACTCCAGGCCTTCGCCAATTGCGCCCGATTCGCTTCGATGGCGGTCATGCTCATTGCGGGCTACCGGTTTTATGGCTTTGACGGCGCCCTATATGCGATTTCGTTGCATATGATTCCGGTACTGCCGCTGATATTCTGGTTCAACCGCGCCTTGAACCTGAACAGCGTGAAATATGAATTGCTGGTCCTGCCGGCTTTTCCGGCAGGATATGCCGCCGGTCTGATTCTGCTTGACCTTTACGAATACATCCGTGCGTCCTTTGCTTGAGATGACCGGCTTTCCCGTTGACGTTGGAGAATTTGCCGGGCGCACAACATTTCGGGCCTCTTTCTGAATTCCTTCACAATCCTTTGCAAAAAGGCTAGTGTCCCGGTCGCAACGTTAAGGAATTCGGCGGCAATTACGCGAATGATTTTCTCAAGTTTGGCTTACGCGGGACGGCATGGGCATCCATGCAATTGGGCGGGCGAAATCGGTTCTTCGCAGCGAAAGAATCGTCTTTCCGGTCTGCTGGAGGCGGGAGTGACCTGATGGCGAGTGTAACAGTTTTCCGGCCCGGACTTGGTTCAGCCTTCAAGTCCATGAATCCTTTGTTACGGCGCGCTTCGCCTGTGGTTGTCGCCGCAGCTTGCGGTTCAGTCTGCTTCCTCGCCGCATCCGCCAGCGCCATGCCGTATCGCATTGGCCCCGCCAATGCGCCTGCTTCGCTGCTGCAGCCTGTGCAGGGCACCGCGGCTGTACTGAACGCCGCGGATTCGCGCGCGCCTGCCGGCCAGCCTGCCGCCGTGAAAGTTTCGGTCGATTACGACGAAGCCAGAGGCTACGCCTTTCTCATGTTCCGCGGCCTGCCTGAAGGCTTCGCTTTCTCGACAGGATTTCAGGTCCGGAACTCCTGGGTGGCCTCGCTTCGCGACGCGAGCGAACTCAAGCTGATACCGCCGGACAATTATGAGGGTGAGGTCGGTCTGACCGTGCTGCTGGTCAGAGGACGCGACGAGACGGTCGAAAGCCGCGAGTTCCGCGTCGTCTTCGGAGGCCAGACCGTCACGCGCGCCGATCCGCCAGTTCCGGAAGCCGAAGGCAATCCGAGCCAATTGCTCACTTCAGCCGTCCCCACGGCGCTGCCGGAGGAACGCGCCGAACCTCAGCCGCGCCAGGCTTCGGCGCCTGCCATGAACATACCGTCCGAACTCCAGATACCGGAGGAGGAAGAGGCAAGGCTGCTCGAACGCGCCGCCGGTCTGATCGAGAACGGCGATATCGTCAGCGCCCGGCTGATGTTCGAGCATCTCGCGCGGAAAGGCAGCGGTCTTGGCGCGCTCGCGCTTGCGCAGACCTACGATCCGATCTTCTTCCGCGCAATGAACACTCTGGGGGGGCTGGCCGCCGATCCGGATAATGCGCGCATCTGGTACGAGATCGCCGCCAGCCTCGGCCAGGATGAGGCCCGCAACAGGCTCAGCGCGCTGTCGGCGAATTAGCCTTCTCCGTCCCGGACGCGGCGCGCCTCGGACAATGGCCGAAGCGCCCGGCAAGTTGACAACCGGGCGGGGCGTCTTTATGGTCGCGTCGAATATTTCCTGGAAATTCCCTGAATTCGCGCCGGTTCCGGTTTGACGGACATCCTGCCGGTTCAGATCACAGTGTCGAGACGGTCATGAAAATCAAGAACTCGCTCAAGTCGCTGAGAAAGCGCCATCGCGACAATCGCCTGGTTCGCCGCCGCGGACGGCTTTACGTCATCAACAAGACCCAGAAGCGCTACAAGGCGCGTCAGGGGTGATGCGCTTGCGCATCCGGTTGACAGATTCTCAAACTATGCTTCACTTATGATGTGTGACGCATAGGAGATCGCCCTTTTGCTGAAAAGCGCCCTTTTCGCACTCATACTTTGTCTGGCTCTGCCACACAGCCGCGCCTCTGCCGAAGACGGCGATGTTGCAGGCGCCCCGCCTGAACTCGAAACGCTCAAGGCGAACGAAAAGACCTTGCGTGAATCGCGCAAGGTAGTGCTGAACACGCTTTACGATCAGCTCTCCGCCGCGAAGAATGCGGAAAGCGCGCAGATCGTGGTCTCGGCAATCGACCGGCTCTGGTCGCAGTCGGGCAGCGACACCACCGATCTCATCATGCAGCGCGCTCTGGTCGCTCTCCAGGATCGCGATTACGATCTTGCTGTCGAATTGCTGGAATCAGTGTCGGAAATCGACCCGCGATTCGCCGCCGGCTGGAACCAGCTCGCCACGGTCTACTATCTTCAGGACCGTTACGGCGCAGCCATGCGCGGCCTTCGGCAGGTGCTGGCGATGGATCCGCGGCACTTCAAGGCCATAGAGGGGCTTGGCATCATCCTTCGCGAAACCGGCAACAAGGAAGCCGCGCTCAAGGTGATGCGGCGGGCGCTGGAGATACACCCGTTCCTCGAAACGGCGAAAAAGGCTGCGGAAGAGCTTGAGCTGGAAGTCGAAGGCCAGGAAATCTGACGCAGCGCCTTCCTTTTCCGTTTCAGTACGTCAATTGAAAGCCGGGCCGGTGCTCTCTGGCGCATTCTGCGCTATTCTGACCGCCTGCTGTTCGACGCTCACCACGCGAAGCATGTTCGTTGCGCCAGGCGTGCCGAAAGGCAGACCCGCCGAGACGATGATCTTGTCGTCCGGATCGGCGATGCCTGCGCGGGCGGCGAGCCTGCAGGCGCGCGTCACCATGTCGGACATGGATCTCGGATCTTCAGTCAGCATACAGTGCAGACCCCAGGCAATCGTCAGCTTGCGCGCCGTCGCCTTGCTGGTGGTCAGCGCCAGGATCGGTTTGCCGGGCCGCTGGCGGGCGACGCGCAGCGCGGTCGCGCCCGTGCTGGTGTAACACACGATCGCTTTCAGCCCTGCGTCCTGGGCGATGGAGCAGGCCGCGGCGCTGATTGCGCCTGCGGGCGAAGAGTCCGGGTCCGGGCTCTGGGCGTGGATGATCTGGTTATAGAGAGGGTCGCGCTCGACTTCCGCCGCTATCGCATCCATCGTTGCAACCGCTTCGGCAGGATATTGCCCTGCCGCGGACTCGGCCGAAAGCATGATGGCGTCGGCGCCCTCGAAGACGGCGGTGGCGACATCGGACACTTCCGCGCGCGTCGGTACCGGCGCGCTTATCATGGATTCCAGCATCTGCGTGGCGATGACGACCGGCTTGCCGTGCTGACGCGCCATCCGCGTCAGGCGTTTCTGAACGCCCGGGACGCGTTGAAGCGGCATCTCCACGCCAAGATCGCCCCGCGCAACCATGATCGCGTCGGATTCGACGATGATCCGTTCGATATCGTCGACGGCGGAAGGCTTCTCGATTTTCGAGAGCACGGACGCCCTCCCGTCGATCAGCGCCTTGGCCTCGGCGACGTCTTCGGCGCGCTGCACGAAGGACAGGGCGATCCAGTCCACGCCGAGATTTGCGGCGTATTCGAGATTCTCGCGGTCGCGTTCCGTAAGCGGACTGAGCGGCAGTATGGTATCGGGCAGGCTGACGCCCTTGCGGCTGGATAATTCGCCGCCCGCATTGACGATGGCCTCGATCCTGTCCGCGCTCTTGTCCGTTACGGTCATGCGCAGCTTGCCGTCATTCAGCAGAAGCTGGTGCCCCGTCTCGACGCCCTCGAATATTTCAGGATGCGGCAGATGAACGCGCGAAGCATCGCCCGGCGCCTCCGAGCGGTCGAAAACGAACGAGTCTCCGTCCTTCAGGACAACCGGCCCGTCGAAGAGCCCGACGCGCAGCTTCGGCCCCTGCAGATCGCACAATATCCCGATGGGATGGTTGGCGTCGCGTTCGATGGCGCGGATGGTTTCGCGTCTGGCGCGCAGATCCTCATGCGAGGCGTGGCTCATATTGATGCGGAAGATGTCGGCGCCGGCGCGAAACAGGCTTTCTATGGCTTGCCGGTCCGATGAGGCAGGTCCGAGCGTAGCGAGAATCTTGACCCGTCTCGATCTTTTCATTGAGTTGCCGTGGTGCTGTCTCCGGGATCGGTCAGTTTCACGGTCCAGTCGTTCTGCTCCGTGGTGTCGACCTCGAAAAAGCCAGAACGCTTGTAGCCCCTGCTCTGGCAGTCGTCCACGCCCCTGATCGTGAAGGCTTTGTCGTCCGTGCACATGAAGGCTTTGCCGGACCATTCCCCGCCCCGGTCATAGTCGAGCGCGTGGATGTAGTAGTAGCGTGCGACGAGAGATCCCTTGAGCAGCACTTCGCAGGTCTGCGATGCGACGTTCCACCAGCCTTCGCTCACCCAGCCCTGCTGATCCTTGTAGCCTATCGCGACGCCGACGCGGCTTGACGTTTCGTTGCAGAGCGTGAGATCGGCCTTGGCGCTTGTCGAGGAAACTGAGACCGCGCAGAAGAGAACGCCGATAAGAAGGGCTATGCGGCCAATGGGCTTTTTCATCATATGATCTGGTGCGTTATGCCTGCATCTGATTGTGCTGGACCGGGTCGACGAGAATGACGCGGAGATCGTTGACATTCGTGAATGTCGGTCCGGTTATCACCAGATCCTTTAACACTTCAAAGAATCCGGTGGAATCGTTTTTTGCCAGAAACGCCCCGGCATTTTGGCCCAGGCTATGGGCGCGGGCGAGCGTCTCAGGCGTCACGATCGCGCCTGCCGGATCGTCCGCGCGCCCGGTTCCGCCGTCGCTGCCGTCTGTGTCGGCGGCAAGCGCGTGAACGCCCGGCGCGCCGTCCAGCGCGATGGCGAGGGCGAGGGCGTATTCCTGGTTCGGGCCGCCGCGCCCATCACCCCTTATGGTGACGGTCAGTTCGCCGCCTGACAGGATGGCGGCTCGCCGGCCTTCCTTGAGTAGCGTACGGGCCAAACCGGCGTGCTGCACAGCGACGTCGCGCGCCTCGCCTTCGAGTGCGTCGCCCAGCATCCTGATTTCATAGCCAGCATTCTCCAGAACGCCTGCGGCGGCGTCCAGGGCGCGCTTCGGCGTGGCCGCAAGAACGTAATGCGCGCGGGCGAAGGCGGGCGCTCCGGCCTTCAGCGTTTCGTTGCTGGCGTCGTCGAGCGCGGCGGCGATCGAGGCGGAAGGCTGGATGCGGTATTTTTCGAGGATTTCCCGTGCCTGCTCCAGCGTCGTGGGATCGGGAACGGTCGGGCCGGAGCCGATCGCATCGGGCGCGTCGCCCGGAACGTCGGATATGGCCAGCGTCACGATCCGGGCCGGAGCGGCGGCCGCTGCGAGCCGTCCGCCCTTGATCCGCGAAAGATGCTTGCGGACGCAGTTGATTTCCGTGATCGTGGCCCCGGCTTTCAGCACGAGGCGGGTCAGTTCCTGCTTTTCCTCAAGGCTGACGCCTTCTGCCGGCGCTGTCCAGAGAGCAGAAGCGCCTCCCGACAACAAGACGAGCACGAGATCGTTCTCGCCCGCCTCTGCCGCAAGCGAAAGCGCGCGGGCTGCGGCATCCGTACTTTTACGGTCTGGCACAGGATGGGACGCTTCCATAGTCTCAAATGCCTTAAGCGGCCTGCCATAACCTTGGCGCACCGTCGCCATGCCCGTGAAGCGGCCGGAGCCGAGCAGGCCGGCATAATGACGCTCCGCCGCTTCGGCCATCGACGCCGCCGCCTTTCCGGCGCAAAGGCAGATCAGCCGGCCATTCTCCGGCGCGGGCGGGAAATGAGCCGGGAGACAATGCTGCGGCTGGGCCGCTGCGGTCGCCGCTTCAAAGACGTCAAGCAGCAGCCTTCGTTCATGCGCGTGGTCGCTTTCTTGTGCCATCTGTCTGAATCTGCGCCGCTTTCATCGCAACTTTTGCAAAAATGCAATTTTCGTTGAAAAACAGGTTTCAAGTCGAATTGCGCTCTAGTTGATCCGGAATCGCCACTATATAAGAAGCCATGCTTCATACCGTTTTAGCCGAACATCCGGCCAGCGATCATTCGGCCGATCCGTCCTATTCCATTGTTCCCGGCTCTCTGGAGAGCGGGATCTTATTGCTTTGCGACCATGCCGGCAACGCCTTCCCTCCGGAGTACGGAACGCTCGGCCTGTCCGCCGAGCAGCTTGAGCGCCATATCGCCTACGATCCCGGCGCGGCCGGCATCACGCGCCACATGGCGCACATCCTTGGCGCGCCCGCCCTGCTGACGCATTATTCGCGCCTTCTGATCGACCCGAACCGCGGCGAGAACGATCCGACGCTCATCATGCGCCTGTCGGATGGCGCGATTGTGCCCGGCAATGCGAAAATCACGCCTGAAGAGCGCCGCCGGCGCATCGAACTCTATTACAAGCCCTATCACGAAGCCATCGACCGCGTCATTGACGCAATGATCGCAACGGGGCGGCCGCCCGTCATCTTCTCGGTGCACAGTTTCACCGAAAACTGGCGCGGCTGGCTCCGGCCCTGGGAGGCGGGCGTTCTGTGGGACCGCGATCCGCGTCTGGCCGTCCCGCTGATCCGCGCCTTGCGCGAAGACCGGGAACTGACCGTCGGCGACAACGAGCCCTACGCCGGATCCCTTCCCGGCGACTGCATCAACAAACACGCCACGCAGCGCGGCCTCGCCAACGCCCTCATCGAGGTGCGTCAGGACCTCATCCGCAGCGAAAGCGGACAGATCGCCTGGGCCGAAAAGCTGGCGTCGCATCTGCGGACGATCTTGTCCGACCCCGACGCCCTTACCAAATTCCACCATGAACGCTATTATGGCTCGCGCACCGATCCGGAAAGCGCCGGACGCCGCGGCAATGGGATGGATACGGACATGGCCGAAACGGAAATCGACGAGAAACTGACCATAGAGCTGGAGGCGGCGGTATACCGGCGTCTGGTTTCGCATCTGCGCAGCCGCACCGACGTTCAGAACATCGACATGATGAATCTCGCCGGGTTCTGCCGCAACTGCCTGTCGAACTGGTATCAGGACGCGGCGAAGGACCGCGGCGTGGACCTTTCGAAGGACCAGGCGCGCGAAATCGTCTACGGGATGCCCTACGAGACCTGGAAGGCCGAGCACCAGACCGAGGCGACGCCAGAGCAGGCGCGCCAGTTCAAGGCCGTTTCCCACGATTGATCCGGTCAGCTTGCGCCGTCCCGCCGCAGGCGCTGGCCCCGCCTACCGAGAAAGCCCGTGAAGAGCGGTCTGGCCGGACAAGAGCGGGTTCACCGATGCGCGGATGCGGGGCAGCACGCCGGGATGTTCCTTCTGGAGCCATGAGATCATCGCCTCGCGGACTTCGCATCTGAGATCCCAGGCCCGCGGCGATGTCCGCGCGCTGACGAGCGCTCTGACAGTGAGCGTCGCCTCGCCGCTCTCGACAACCTGAAGATTGACGACTTTGCCGTCCCAGAGCGGATTTTCGGCGACGATTTCTTTCAGCTTCTCCCGCATCGCTTCTATCGGAGCATGATAATCCACATGCCAGAGCACGACGCCGATAATCGCGGCGTTCTCACGCGTCCAGTTCTCGAACGGCTTTTCGATGAAGTGGGCGAGCGGCACGATCAGCCGGCGCAGATCCCATATCCGCACCACGACATAGGTCGTGGTGATTTCCTCGACCCATCCCCATTCGCCTTCCACGATCACGACATCGTCTATCCGGATAGGCTGGGTCAGCGCGATCTGGACGCCTGCGATCAGGTTGGTCAGGATCGGCCGTGCCGCAAAGCCTATGGCGAGTCCGGCGACGCCGGCAGACGCGAAAAGGCTCACGCCATAGCTTTGTACCGCAGGGAAGGTGATGAGGATGCTGCCGGCGGTCAGCAGAACGACGATGACGAAGGCGATGCGCCTCAGGATCTTGATCTGGGTGTGAATGCGGCGCGCCGCCAGATTGTCCTCGACGTCGATCCGGTTTCTGCGCTCGGCCCAGTTCGAGACGGCGTTGATGGCGATGACCGCGCTCCATCCCAGAAGCACGGCCATGCCTATCTTGACGAAGCGGCGAACCGTCTCGGCGATCGCGGGATCGAATTCGGCGACGGGGAGGATGACGATCACGGCGAGCAGCGCCGACGCCAGGCGGGTCGGCCCCCGCACCCGCCGCAGGATCATCCGTCCCGGTCCGCCGTCTTCCATGACATTATGCAGGATCGCGAAGGCTGCAAGATGCAACGCCAGCGCGACGAGCAGCGTAGCGGCGAACAGCGCGAGCAAGGAAAGCTCGGCGCTTCCGGTCGCCAGCAGAAGTTTGGTAAACCATGTCAGTGCGGTGTCTTCGCTTCCCATCCGTCTCCTATTTTTTTGATTGAGTCCGCCCGTGGGCAAAAGCGCCCTTTTTGCGCTGCAATAGTAACCGCAGCTTCCGCAGAATCAACTTCGGGGCGAGGACGCCGGCGCGCGTCCCCACGCCCCGATTGCAATCCGGCGCGTTTTGCCCGATCTTCGGCCTGACGGGCCTGCCCCATCGCTAAGAACGAAAAAGGCGAAGCGGATGACGGATGTAGTCGAGGAACTGCAGCGCAGGCGCGCGACGGCGCGTCTCGGAGGAGGACAAAAGCGGATCGACGCCCAGCACGGGCGCGGCAAGCTCACGGCGCGGGAGCGGATCGAGCTGCTGCTCGACGAAAACTCCTTCGAGGAATACGGCATGTATGTCGAACACCGCTGCACCGATTTCGGGATGGCGGAGACCAAGATTCCCGGCGACGGCGTCGTGACGGGGTGGGGCACCGTCAATGGCCGCACGGTCTACGTCTTCGCCAAGGACTTCACCGTTTTCGGCGGTTCGCTCTCGGAAGCGCACGCGCAGAAGATCATGAAGATCCAGGACATGGCGTTGCGCAACCGCGCGCCCATCATCGGCGTGTTCGATGCGGGCGGCGCGCGCATACAGGAGGGTGTCGCAGCGCTGGGCGGTTACGGCGAGGTGTTCCTTCGCAACGTTCTGGCTTCCGGCGTCATCCCGCAAATCTCGGTCATCATGGGGCCGTGCGCTGGCGGCGACGTGTATTCGCCCGCCATGACCGATTTCATCTTCATGGTGAGGGACACCAGCTACATGTTCGTCACAGGTCCCGACGTCGTGAAGACCGTGACGAACGAGGATGTGTCGGCGGAAGATCTGGGCGGCGCGAGCGTGCATACCACCCGCTCATCGATCGCCGACCGCGCCTATGAGAACGATCTGGAATGCCTCTTGCAGATCCGCCGGCTGATGGATTTTCTCCCTCTGAACAACCTGTCCGGTCCGCCTTCGCTGCCGACCTGCGATCCCCACGACCGCGTCGAGCCTTCTCTCGACACTCTGATCCCGGACAATCCGAACAAGCCCTATGATATGAAGGAGTTGATCCTGAAGGTTGCCGACGAGGGCGATTTCTTCGAGATCCAGGACAAGTTTGCACAGAACATTGTCACCGGCTTTGGACGGATCGAGGGACGCACCGTCGGTTTCGTCGCCAATCAGCCGATGGTGCTCGCGGGCGTGCTCG
>CAYOUE010000013.1:0-12256 GCA_964407075.1 uncultured Hyphomicrobiaceae bacterium | reverse complement strand
CTCGACAGCGACGCCAGCCGGAAGGCGGCCCGCTTCGTGCGGTTCTGCGACTGTTTCAACATTCCGCTCATCACCTTCGTTGACGTGCCCGGTTTCCTGCCGGGAACCGCGCAGGAATATGGCGGCCTCATCAAGCATGGCGCGAAGCTGCTTTTCGCCTTCGCCGAGGCGACCGTGCCCAAGATCACCGTCATCACCCGCAAGGCCTATGGCGGCGCCTATGACGTCATGTCCTCGAAACATATAAGGGGCGACGTGAATTACGCCTGGCCGTCCGCCGAGATCGCGGTGATGGGGCCGAAGGGCGCGGCGGAAATCCTCTACCGCTCGGAGTTGGGCGATGCCGAGAAAATCGCGGCGCGCATCAAGGAGTATCAGGACCGCTTCGCCAACCCGTTCGTCGCCGCCGAGCGGGGCTATATCGACGAGGTCATCATCCCGCGAAATACGCGCACGCGGATTTCACGCGCGCTCAACATGCTGCGCGAGAAAACGGTCGAGAACCCGTGGAAGAAGCACGACAACATTCCGCTTTAGCGGATAACAATCGCATTTTCCTCGGCAAGGCTCTTGGATAACAACTCGCGATAAATTGAATAAGCGGATGAAAAGGGGCGCAGTTCATTAGAAACTATGGCAATTTCAATAACCCGTAGTTTTTCTTCCCACCAGCTCAATCCTATCCTCAGTAAATCGAGTCCGCTTTGACCGGGGACAGACCAATCAATCGTTACATGCTCACCATATTTATTGCATAAGTCGTGGTAATTCAGGTTTTTATCTAGATAACTACAATGTGTATGATGTGATGTGAACGCCTCGCTACGAAATTCATGATGAATTTGGTTTCGTTCTTTTTTTATAAATTCGTAGTAAATATTATGCTCTTTTCTATTTTTTTCTCTCTGATTAAAAAAATCAGCTATTATCTGTCTATGTATATGGCCTTTTAGTTTGTCTTTGATTTTAAGACATTCGTTCACAGTAACTAATATCGAGACAGTATCTCGCCAATATACATTCCAGTTTTCTAGCGAGTTCATCGAAATTAACTGCTCTAAGATGTGGTAACCCTGCAGACTCTCATGCCACGGATTCCAAGCTGAAAGGGTTTGCATCGCCGACCTTTCAAAAGCAAAATGCTATCCACAACCTTAGATTGCGATTGCTAAATGGCAATGACATAGAGATTTAATCCACTACATTCCTGCGCAATCGACGACGACAGGCCGCCCCCATCCCGCCGAGGCGCGCGGCTTGATCGCCTGCCGCATTCTGAGGGCCGCCTTGCGCGCTTCCGCGGTCTCAAGTTGCGACTGCTGGAACTCGAACCGGTCCGGCACGCGGCTGAAGGCGATCTTAGTCCCGGCATATTGCAGGTTTTCGCCCATCTGCGAGGCCAGTATCAGCGCGTCGCGCCCGTAGCGGCCGTTGACCTTGTCGATGACGCTCCAGAGATCCTCGCGCCGGTGTGACGGGGAAGCTGCGCTGTCGGCGCGCAGGAACAGGTCGTGCTGGCGTTCGGTGGCCGGAACGAGGTCGAACAGCCCGACCTGCACATGGCGGAAGCTCGCCCGCGCGCCCGCTTTCGCCACGAGGCCCGGCCACATCGCGTCGAGCCAGCGCAGAAAAACGAAACTGTCCTGCGTCGGAGGAAAGCGGACATGGCTTGCCCAGCCCTTTTCCCATTTGTCGCCCGCCAACATGAAGCCGCCCGCCGCCAGTCCGTAGTGCCGCAGCCGGAACGCCGCCTTCAGCGTCAGGGTGCGCGCAACGAAGCGGGCCTTGTGAGCGGGGCGGCTGCCCGGATCGAGCACGCGGCTGTGGCCGATGACACTGCGTTTCGTCTCCAGGTCGGGCACGTCGAAGCCGTGCAGCGCGTGCCAGAAGCGCTCGCCGCCGACGCTGCCCCATATCGCGCGCGCCTGCTTGGGCGGCAACTCCCACAGCGCGGCGACGGTATCGATCCCGGCCTTGGCAAGGCGCTGGCGCATCCGCCCGCCGATGCCCGGCAGGTCCGTCAGTTCAAGGTCCAGCAGACGGCCCGGCAGATCCTCCCCGCGCAGGATCACCAGCCCGTCGGGCTTCTCCATGTCCGTGGCGATCTTGGCGAGCAGGCTGCTGGGGGCAAGGCCGATGGAGCTTTTGACACAAGCGCCGACGCGCTCGGCGATGCCGCGCTTGATGCGCCGCGCGAGATCGGCGGCGGCTTCGGGCGAGGCTTCCGTGCGGTCGAGCCGGCAGGCCATTTCGTCGATCGACCAGACCTTCTGGACCGGGATATGCCGGTCGATCTCCTCGATCAGCCGGTGGTGATACTCGACATACAGCTCGTGCCGGGCCGGGACGATCCGAAGATGCGGGCAGAGCTTTTTCGCCTCGCGCAGCCCCGTGCCCGTGCCGACGCCGAACGCCTTGGCCTCGTAGCTCGCCGCAATTGCGCAACTCGTCTCGCTCATGATCGGCGCGACGGCGACGGGTTGGCCCCGCAAGTCCGGGTTTTCCTGCTGCTCGACGCTGGCGAAGTAGCTGTTGAAGTCGATGAACAGATAGCGCAAAGGCGCGCGGTTGCTGTGAGCCATCAGCGTTATCCGTCGATGTTTCGCAGGAACAAAAGCAGAACTTTTGCGCCTTGTCGAGTGTAAAAAGCGCCCGGCTCCTGGGGCGGCATGAGCCGGAGGCGGCCCGGAATTACCGGGGTTGCGGCTTCAGATGCCTGCCGTCCACCCAACCGGCGACGCCGAGATAACGGACATGGCACCATGTCTCGTCGCAGCCGCCGATCGGCACGATGCCGGTCGCATAGGACGGGATTTCGCCCACCACGCCGGCCCCGGTTCCAGGCCGGTCGACGACGTCGAGTGGCTGCCAGAGCGGCAATCCTGTCACCTTGAAGATCTGGGAGGTCTCGACGGCCGGGTCTGCAAGATGGCGGCGCTCGACCCAGCCCTCGCGGCCGTTCCAGCGCACACGGCACCATTTCCCGGCGCATTGGCGCAGGCCCTCTATGCGGGTCTCGTTCCGGGCGATGCGGGCGAGGACCGGCGATTTATCGTCGGCAGCCTCATGGAGCGGCAGAGACTGCGCGCCGCCGAGGCCGGCCAGTTTGTAGAATTTGCCCCCGCCGGCCGGAAGGTCGCTCGCGCCCGGTGCAGGCGCGATGGCGGCGGTGATCGCCGTCGTCGTCGTGGCGTTGAGAGCGTCGTCCTTTTGAGCTTCCGGTTTGCCAAGCGTGGCCGCGATCGAAGCCGTGCTTTCGCCGCCCTCGTCGGCGGGAGCGAGAATGAGCGCAGGCAGCCAGCCTATCAGCGGCCCCGAGCGGATATAGCACCAGCCCTTCACGCAGGCGCCCAGCCCTTCGACGCTGTCCACGCCGTCGTTCAGGCGGCCCGCTATCGGAAGCGTATCGCTCGGAAAAGCGTAGACGGGAACCGGCTGTCCGGCCGGATTGAAGACATGAAGCCTTTTCGCTTCCGACAACGCCGTCATGTCGCTTTCAAGATCGAGCGCGGAGGACGCAATGCGCGGACTGCCGTCATCCGGCGCGAGGTAACGTTTGTAGATCCAGCCGGTGATGCCGCGGAACTCGATCCTGCACCAGCTTCCCGCGCAATCGAGTCCTTTCAGGCTGCGTGCATCGCCCGGAACGTAAGCGAGCACACGGGATCTGGACGTCGCGCGCTCGCGCAGATGGACGCGGCCATCGGGGCGGACATCGACGATGCGCCACGTATCGGCGAAAGCCGGGGAGGCGGGCGCGCCGAGGAATGCCGCGGCGAACAGGACCATTGCTGCGGAAAACCGTACAGTCAGAACCCGGCTCGTCATAATTCGTGCTCCCTAACGCGCGGCAAAGGCTGATGCACGATCAGCATGACGCCCCCGAAAGACCGCTCCGCTGAAGGCGATCCCAACAGCCGCGCGAAACTGATATTCATCATATTAAGCCGGATTGTCTGTGTCTCTCCAGCAACAGATCAAGGAAGCATTATGCCGGGCAGCATAATGCCGCAATAAGGAATTAATTTGAATAAATATCGAATAAAAAGTTAATTCCGCCAGAAATCCTGCGGGGCGGACTCCACGGGCGCGACTTGCGGAAAGTTTCGGCTTGCCCATCACCTCCGGAAAATGAAATAGTGGGTTCAGGCAGGGGTCGGGGTTTGAAAGGCCGGCTGGAATCCGTTGTCCGGCAACGGAAAAACAGGAACGGTCCGCTCTGACGGGATAGGGTTTGCGCCGCGTTTTGCGCCGGGCCGCTCTACAGCGTAAAGGGAACTGCCATGAAAGCCGCCATCATGACGCTTTTCGCCGCGGCCTGCATCGCGGCGGTCAGCCTTGCGTCCGCTCCCGGGCCCGCATGGGCGCAGGACGGCGCGCCCGCTCGGGTCCAGCCCGGCGCTGAAGGTCAGGCTGAAGGCGATGGCGAGCGGACCTATCTCAACGACCGCAGGGCGAGCGAACTGCTTGCAGCCATCGACCGGCTTCTGAGCCGCGCCGCCGAACGGCGCGCCGAAATCAAGGATCTGCCCAGCCGGGACAGATATGTCATTCCTCCGCTCTGGCAGGAAACGCGCGAAGACCGGGAGGCCGAGGTCGAGAAACTGCTCGGATCGGTGCTTGAAATCGTCTCCGACGCGCCAGTTCTTCAGATGCAGCAACGCATTCGCGAGAGCCGCGAGGCGATCGCCGCGATGAAGGACAAGATAATGTCCTTGCGGGAGGACCGGCTTCGCGCGCCCGAAGACGGCGTGCTTCCCGGCATTCTGTCGCAGACGCAAGGCTCCATCGACGAGCGCATCGCCGATCTTCAGGCCCGGATAAAGCTCAACGAAGAGAACATCGAAAAGGCGAAGCAGGACATCAAGGCCGCGCTGGCCCGCTCCGGCGTCGAACTCAGCGACGAACAGGCCGATCTCCTGCTTGATAGCGTGCTGGGCGGCGATCTCATCAAGCTGGTGACGGCGTTCCAGACGGCGCGTGCGGTCGACGACCAGCTCGCCGAACTGCTGGCCGCGTCCGACAATGACGTCAAGGCGGCGCGCCGCTATTTCGCGATGCACGCGGCGCTGTTCGCGATGATGGTCCATGCGCAGGACATGCTGATCGACAAGATCGATACGATCTACCTGTCCAAGCTCCACGGCATTCTCGCCGACATCCGCAAGACACGCGCCGGCACGCAGCGGCTACTCAGGGAGCGGAACCGCCCCGATCAGAAGCGCGCGCTGGAAGCCAATATCGAGGCGCAGAACTTCGCCGAGAAGGTCGCCAGCTTCTATCGCGATTACCTGCTGACCCAGCGCAGCCAGATCGCGGAGGCGCGCGAGCGCACGCTGCATGACCTGGCGGTCGCCGACAACACCTTCGAGACTGTCGAGGCGAGCTTCCAGCTTCACGAGCTGATGCAGGATGCGCGCACATCATTTGAGGCGCTGCAGCGGCTGGAAGCTCCTGGCTTCGATCAGGTGTTCAAGAACGAGTCGCTGCGCCGCGAGTTCGAGAACCTGACGCGCCAGCTCGGCCCAAGCTCTTGACCTGTCCTGCGTATTCTCAGAACGGGAAATGCTCTTGAAGCGCTTTCATCATGCAGGATTGTCAGCGCTTGCGCTCAGAACGGATTCCAGGTCTGGCGTTCGGTGAATTTCAGATAGGCCAGATTCGCCCCGATGCGCAGACCCAGGCCGGTGCGGATCGGCACGACCACCATCCCGCCCTTGCCGAGCACGTTCACCCCGACCCCGCCCGCGATATAGGCCGCTCCGCCGATCCCGGTGAATCGTCCGTAAAGCCGCTCCTGCTCCTTCAGATTATACACCAGAAAAAGCACGTTCGAGCCTTCCGCGCCGACGTCGTAACCGAGCGAGGGCCCTTGCCAGAAGATGCGCTTCGGCCCCTTGTCCTTGAGATGCAACTCGCCCTTGCCGTAGCGCAGGCCGGCGAGGAAGGCCGCGCCGCCCTCGCTGCCCGTAATGTAGGCGTTGGGCTGGCCGAATTGCTGGAAAGCGTAGTTGATCGCGCCTGCGAATTCGGCGGTGATCGTACCGAACAGGCCGCGTCCGGCGTTGCGAATCTCGTCGATCGTGAAGGTTTCACCTTCCGCTCCTGGCTCGATCTGGGGCATCTCCGCGGCGGATGGCGTCCAGGGCGAAGGCTCAAGGCGTTCCGGCTCTGCGGCTGCGACCTCCGTTTCGCCTTCCTGCGGCGAGGAAGCCGGTTCAGGGTCGGCGTTCGCAATGTCGCGCGAAGGCGGACCGGAGCGGCGCTCGGGCAGGTCGGGACTTGCTTCCTGAGCAGTAGGTTGCGCAGCGGTCTGCCGCTCCTGATGCGCCTCCGCCTCTTCGGCCGCAGGCGGCTGCGCCGGTTCGGCCAGATCCGACTTCGCCTCACGCTGCACGGTCTCCTGGCCCGGTGCAGGCTGGGCGAGAGCTGTTTCCACGCGCGCGAGCATATAGCCGGACTTCTGGCCCATGACGGTCAGCAGCCGGTCGCGTACTCCCTGCAGCTCGTCGAGCCTTTCGCAGTCGATCTGCTCGGCGGGCGTGCGGCTCAGCCTGTCCATTTCATTGACGAGGGTTTCGATCTCACGGTTGAATTCGCTCATCCGGTCGTCCACCAGACTGGCGGCGCGCTGGCGCAGCTCTTCCTGGCTGAGACCGTGCCGTTCCTGAAATTCGCGAAGCTTGGCGTCATAGCGCCGGGCGCCGTCGGCATTCAGTTCCCTGAGCGCGCGCGCCGTGTCGTCCACAACCTCGCTGAAATTGTCTGCGGTGCAATTTTGCGTCTGCGCGCCGGCTTCCTGCAGCGGGGCCGCAAGCCACACCGAAGCGGAGAAAAACAGGATCGCCAGTTTTTTCATTCTCATGCTCCACGAGAGGCGCGTAATCGCCCGCAAGCTTCATCTTGCCGAGCTGTCATGAACTTGTTCCAAACTTGCCCAGTACACGGACTCGCATCCATCCGGGACAGGATATCAATTAACTGTGGCAAGAATGACAGACTCGCGCTTAGGCTGCTGCATTAAACATGTATACGGCCGTTGTCCGTAAACAGTTATTCACAAATAGGCGACAGCGCGTCCCGCCGCTGCGCCGGAAAGCCTGGCAAGGCTCGAACAGGATCCGTTCGAGGCGATCCTGCGCCGCCGTCAAGCGAGAAGCCGGAGTGCGGGGGAAACGATATGGACAAGGTTTCACTCCTCAAACTGTTGATTTCAGGGATCGGCGCTGTGGTCGGCGTGATCCTGATGTTCAAACTCGGGGAGATGTCCGCGGTTCCGCTTGCCGCCATTCCATTTGCGACTTCTATCGTCCTTGTTGCTGGCACGCCCTATTCGCCGCCTGCGCGAACGCGGGCGATCGTGCTGGGCCACATCATATGCGGCCTTGCCGGTGTAGGAATGCATATTGGCGGTTATGACACGCCTTTCGGGGTTGCCGTTGCGGTCGGCGTAAGCGTGATGCTGATGCTGGCCCTCGATGCGTTTCATCCGCCGGCGGGCATAACCCCGTTCGTGCTTTACGGATCGCCCTTCGACTGGGATTTTCTTCTCGTTCCGGTGCTGACCGGGGCGGTTACGGTCGCCATTCTGGCGCGTACGCTGGAAAAGCTGATGCAACTCGCGGAAAAGGCGCGTTAATTCACTTCAATTTATCGCAATCCCTGACGGAAAACCGGTTGCCACTTTTCCTGGGATTGCTTCAGGCGATGCGGCCCGCTTCAGGGCGCCCAGCGATAGACCCAGCGTTCCGTCAGCGCCTTGCCGAACCGGCTGATCTGAAAGTTGAGATCGGCCGGCTTGTCGCCGTCCGGGCGGAATTCGATCGCCACGCGCTTGCCGTCCGTGAACGGGTTCGGCGCGACCGTATAGGCGAAAATCGAGCCGGTGCTGGCGGCGACGTCGAAGTCCCAATATTCCTCGCTTGCCGCCTGATGAAGCTCTCCGCCTGCGAAGTCGATGACATAGTAGCGACTCCCCGGCGACAGGCCCTTGCCCGCCAGCGTCCGGACGACGCGCGCAACGCCGCTCGCCTCCGGGGCCTGCCAGACCCAGTGCAGCCTGTAGCGGTAACGGTAGGCTTCTCCCGGCCGCATCGGCTCCTTCGGACGCCAGTAGGCGACGATATTGTCGGCATATTCGTTGTTGGTCGGCAATTCGACCAGATCGACGCTGCCTTCGCCCCAGTCGGAGAGCGGCTCCACCCATGCGCCCGGCCGGTTTTCATAGGCCGCATTGATGTCCTGATAGGCGTTGGACTCCCGCTCGCGCTGCATCAGACCGAAACCGCGCGGCGCGCTGTCGGCGAAAGCCGAGTAGAGCACGTGCCGCGCCGTGACGAGGGGCCGCCAGATCCAGTCGCCATTGCCGGTATGCATGAGCAGGCCGTCGGAATCGTGGACGCGCGGGCGGAAATCATCCCAGCGCGTGTGATCGGCGGGACCGTAAAAGAACATGCTGCTGAATGGCGCGACGCCTGCATGGGAGATCTCGCGGCGCGGGTAAAGCTCGCATTCGATCTCCATGACCGTGTCGCCGCCTGCGTCGATGCCGAAACGGTACGCGCCGGAAACGCTCGCGCTGTCCATCAGCGCATAGACTGTCACGGCCCTGTCCTGCTGTGCCGGCTTTTCGACCCAGAAGGCGCGAAAGGCGGGAAACTCTTCACCTGCAGGCTGCACCGTGTCGATGGCGAGACCCCGCGCCGACAGGCCGTAGGTCTGCCCCGCCGCGCGGCTGCGGAAATAGCTTGCGCCCTGGAACACCGCGAACTCTTCGTAAACGTCGGCGCGATTCATCGGGGCATGAAGGCGCAGACCCGAATATCCGGCGTCGGGAGGAATTTCAGGCCGCTTCTCGGCAGGTCCGAAATCGAACAGCGAAGGGTCATAGGCGAGCCGCCGCGCTTCTCCGTTTTCCACGATATGTATCGTGACCGGATGCTTGTAGAGATAGCCGGAGTGGAAAAGCTGAAGCTCGAACGGAAACGGCTCGCCTTTCCAGAAAGCCCTGTCGTAGCGGAAATTGATGGCGCGGTACTGGTCGTAATCGAGACTGGCAAGCGTTTCGGCAATCTTGGCGTCCGGCCTCCGATATTCGTTTTTCGACAACTCGCGCGCCTGCGCCTTGAGGCCGTCCCATGAAAACGCGCCTGCGGACGGCTCCCCGGCGGAAGCCGCCGGCCGCATGATGAGCGCGGCGAGGCCGCCTGCGCCGAAAAACTGCAGGAGGGCGCGGCGGTCGAGACCGCCTGCGTCTAGTCGCGGCACTCCAGATCGTCCTCGATAAGATGTCCCGCGCGGTCGCGTTTTGCGGCCAGATAGGCGACGTTGTGAAGGGTGAAGCGGGCCTTGGCGCGGTGGTTGGAGACGACGTTCAGTCCGGCTTCGGTGAGAGCTGCGACCTTGGCGGGGTTGTTGGTGAGAAGTTTGATATTGGTGTAGCCGAGCTGTTTGAGCATCGCCGCGGCGAAATCGAAGCCGCGCTGGTCAAGGCCGAAGCCGAGGATTTCGTCGGCGTCGAAGGTGCTGTAGCCGGCGTGCTGGAGGCGGTAGGCGCGGATCTTGTTGGCGATGCCGTTGCCGCGGCCTTCCTGGTCGAGGTAGAGCAGCACCCCGCCGCCGTTCTCCGCCATGAACTTCGCCGATCCGCGAAGCTGGTCGCCGCAGTCGCATTTGAGGCTGGCGAACAGGTCGCCGGTCAGGCAAGCAGAATGCAGCCGCGCATAGACCGGCTGGTCCGGAGAAGGAGCGCCGATAATGACCGCGACCTGGTCGCGCATACCTTCGCCACCGCGGAAAACGACGAACTCGGTGTCGCCGATCTCGTCGAGCGGCACGGGCGCGCGCGAGACGATGCGCGGCGTGTTGATGAACTGGTTGCGATAGTGGTTCAGCGCTTCCGCATCGACCTGGACGAGCCCGGCGGGGGCGCCGCCTTCCGGAAGCGCAAGCGTGACCGCCGCGGGCAGCAGGAGCGCCAGCCGCATCAGCTCCAGGGCGCTGTTTTCCATCGGATCCGCCGCGCCGATCGCAAGGCCGTCGATGCGCGCGCCGGTCTGGGAGATGATTTCATGGATCTCGTGCGCGCTGATCCTGTCCAGCGCGACGCCGCCCGCCACGGTTCCCTCATGCCCGAGCGCCTGCAGTCTTTTCTGCGAAAGAATAAGACGCGGGCCGGTCCGTCCGATCGCCCGCAGCGCGTCGAGAGTATGATCTTCGATGGTTTCCGCGCACAGGACCAGCCGCAGCTTTGCCGGCCCTGTCAGCAGCACCGGGCGTCCGGAGCGCAATTCGGCCAGCGCGCGATCGACGGCCACCTCGCGCGGATTGCCGGTCAACTGCGTTAAATCGGAGTTCTTCATCTCACTTTTGCTCCCCTTTTGGGTTAGCATGATTAACACGGTGAAAGTCTGTTTAATTCGATCCTGTCTGCTTTCGCCCGTACCTTGTGTGTTTCACTCGTATTTTTTACAGTTGAACTTGTGCGGCATATCATGAACGGCGACCCAATGGCGGCTCTTGAGCCGATCCTGACGAGCGATCCGGCCAGACCTTATGTGGTCGCGCAGCTTGGGCAGACGCTGGACGGCCGGATAGCGACCCAGACCGGAGCGTCGAAATACATAAACGGGCAGGGCGCGCTCGATTTCCTTCATCACATACGTGCCTGCGTCGATGCGGTGATCGTCGGCATAGGCACGGTTCTGGCGGATGATCCTCTCCTGACTGTGCGGCGCGTGCCGGGCCGGAACCCTGCGCGCGTCATCATCGACCCGAACGGCCGGCTGCCGCATACGGCAAAATGTCTCTCTAGCGGCGGCGCAGACGTATATGTCGTGTCTAAAAGGCAAAATTGCGACTCTAACAGCGTGAAACTGCTTCAGGTTTCTTCCGGGCCGGACGGAATCGACCCGCACGAGATAATAGCGGCGCTTAGTGCCAGAGGTTTGCGACGGATTCTTGTCGAAGGCGGCGCAAACACCGTGTCGCGCTTTCTCGCCGCAGGCGCGCTCGACCGGCTCTATCTACTGGTTGCGCCCATGCTGCTCGGCTCCGGCCAGCCCGGCCTGCAGCTTCCGCCGGTCGACGGCCTGGATGAAGCCCTTAGGCCGCAGACACATTGCTATTCGCTGGACGGCGAAGACGTGCTATTCGACTGTCACTTTCGTTCAAAATACGGTGAAAAGTCATGATGCAAACGACTTCGGATCAATTTGCAGTCACGGAAAGCTATTCCGGTTTCGCCAAACTGCTGCACTGGCTCGTGGCGTTGTGCATTCTGGTCATGATCCCGGTCGGCATCGTCATGACCAATATCGGGTCGGGCGATGTTCAGAACCTGCTCTTCAATCTTCACCGCTCACTGGGAGTGACCGTACTCGCCTTGATGGTTATCAGGCTGACTTACCGTCTGATTAATGGCGCGCCCGCGCCCGAGCCGACCCTCACGCCCATGCAACGCGCCGTTTCGCATGTGGTTCACGTCGCGCTCTACGCGCTCGTGATCGCACAGGCTCTGATCGGCTGGATCGCGACCTCCGCCTTCGGCGCGGCGATATCTGTTTACGGTCTGTTCACCCTTCCGGCGCTCGTCGGCCGGGACATGACGCTTGCCGAACCGCTGTTCGCGGCGCATTTCTGGATCGGCATAAGCGTGACGCTGCTCGTCATTCTGCATGTTTCGGCGGCACTCTATCACGGCTTCATTCGCCGGGATCAGGTCCTGCAGCGGATGCTGCCTTAACCCGCGCGCCGAACGTCCGGTCTCGGCTGGATAAACGCGGACGAACAAAACGGTGGGCTTCGGCGATTTCGCACTTCGAATCGCCGCCCGCTCGTGTATTCTACAGGCCCATGGCGCGATATATATTCATAACTGGCGGCGTGGTCTCCTCCCTTGGAAAAGGTCTCGCTTCCGCGGCTCTGGGGGCATTGCTCCAGGCGCGCGGCTACAAGGTCCGGCTACGCAAGCTGGATCCGTATCTGAACATCGATCCGGGGACGATGAGCCCCTATCAGCACGGCGAGGTCTTCGTTACCGACGACGGCGCGGAAACCGACCTCGATCTCGGCCATTACGAGCGGTTCACCAGCGTTTCCGCTTCGCGCGCCGACAATGTCACGACCGGGCGCATCTATCAGGACATTCTCGCCAGAGAACGCCGCGGCGACTATCTCGGCGGCACCGTGCAGGTCATTCCGCATGTGACGGACGCGATCAAGGCTTTCGTTCCGAACGGCAATGACGACGTGGATT
>CAYOUE010000012.1:0-34747 GCA_964407075.1 uncultured Hyphomicrobiaceae bacterium | reverse complement strand
CGGATTGGACCAGTAGGTGTGCCATCCGGGTATGATGGTCTGGCGGAGAGCGATCGTCACGGTTTCCCCGGGCCGGACCTCCGGCCGCTCGGCGAGCAACTCGATCTTTACTCTTTGCTCGGGCTTATTTTGCGTGATTCCGCCCGTAAGAATGTCCTGAGCGGCTGTCGCGGGCGCGCTGACGGCCAAAAGCGACGCCATGAAAAGCGCCAGAATGCCGGCCGGTTTCGCCTGTCCCGTTATGTCGCCCATGATGTAAGCCGCAGTCCTGTCTATCCGCAAAAAGCCTTGTCTGGCAAAGCATATGCGCCCGCATTGCCATAGTTCAATACTAAGACCATACGCGCCGGCAAGAGGGAACAAAACTTGCATCAAAGTTTCTTGAAACAGGCCGCGCCCGGAACCGAAGGGCCGTCTCAGCATTAACTTAACTGGTTAAATAGCCGCATGATTTATATGTTTTTCCCTTGTGTCCGCCTCAAAACGGCCCCAAAAAATATCGAGTCAGGTTAACCTTGAAAGCAGGATTTCAGACAGGATTTCCAAGGAGCTCGTCGCTCCGGCTGCACGAAATCGCCTGTATGATCCGGACGTGGTTTTCTCAATGCAGGGACGGCGCGCCATGTAAGCGGGCCGGCGGAGCATGAATCGTCGCAACTTCGTAAGATTTGCGGGTGCGCTAGCTTTCGCCTCCGCCTTCAATGGGCGCAACCTGCGCGCTCAGGAAGAAGTTGCAACGCCTGAAGCACCGTTGCCCCAACGGAGAACGCCGCCCAGCAACGAATTTTCCTTCGACCGCGTGGTCAACCAGGCCGAAGCCCTCGCCCGAAGCGATCACAATCCACCACGCCTCGACCTGCCCGCCGAACTCGCAGATCTGGACCGCGAAAGCTATCAGGCGATCAAGTTCAAGGATGCCGAGACGCTCTGGCGAGGCGAGCCGCTGAATTTCCGCTTTAAATTCCTTCACACCGGCTTCCAGTACCGCACCCCCCTGGAGATCGCCATCGTCGAGAACGGAGAGGAGACGCCATTTTCCTATTCTCCCACCCTTTTCGACTTCAATCCGCCACTTGCGCCGCCGCCGGCAGGCTCGCGCGCGGGCTTTTCCGGCTTCAGCGCCGAGACCCGCCTTCACAGTGCTGAAGAAACCTCTGAATTCCTTACGTTTCAAGGGGCGACCTTCTTCCGCGCAGTCGCATCGGGTCAGGTCTTCGGCCTTTCCGCCCGCGCCCTGAGCGTCAACACCGCGCAATCCAGAGGCGAGGAATTCCCGTTCTTCCGCAAGATCTGGATCGAACGGCCGCCTCCCCGCGCAAGAACGCTGACGCTGCACGCACTTCTGGACGGACCGAGCGTTGCTGGGGCCTATACTTTTCGCACCTCACCGGGCGACAGCACAGTGATCGACGTGCAGTGCATCCTGTTTCCAAGGGTGCGGCTGGATCATGCCGGGATCGCACCAATCAGCAGCATGTATTTCCACGGCGGCGCGGACTTTACGCAGACAACGGATTTTCGTCCCAACGTACACTCTTCCGACGGGCTGCAGATCTGGAATGCGTTCGGCGACTGGATCTGGCGCCCGATCACAAATCCCGACCAGCTTCAATATTCCGTGTTCGTCGACCGGACGCCGCACGGCTTCGGGCTGCTGCAACGCAGGCGCGAATTCGCCGGATACGAGGATCTCGACTCGCGTTTCGATCTCCAGCCCAGCCTTTGGGTGGAGCCAGCGGGAGACTGGCGCGAAGGCGCAGTGGATCTCATCGAGATCCCAAGTCAAAGCGAAATATTCAACAATATCATTGCGTTCTGGCGTCCTCGCTATCCTCTTGAAGCCGGCCGCCGCTACAGCTTCAGCTACCGGCTCCATTGGGGTGCGAACACTCCGATACGCAACACGCGGATGTACGCCTCTCAAACGCTCGTCTCGGGCGGAACCGGATCGGACGACCGCGCGTTCGTTATCGACTTCGTCAGTCGCCATTCATGTGCCGCCTGTAGCTTGGAGGGCCTTGACGCCGAGTTGCGCGCCGCCGACGGCGAGTTCCGCGCTCGCGAAGTCAAGAAGAATCCTGCGACCGGCGGCTATCGCGTCCGATTCGAATACAGACCCGGCAGACAACAGGAGGTCGATGTGAGTTGCCAATTGAAACACAACGGCCAGGTCGTCTCCGAAACCTGGCTTTACCGATTCTCACGATAGGGCTGCGCTCGATGCAGGATATGGTCAAGGCGTCTTCGGGGCCGATACCGGCGGAAAAATCCGCCGTACCATTCCCTGAACAGGATCTTTGGCGCTACGACCGCACGACCCAACGCAAACGCCGCCCGGACGCATCCGCAGCTTTTCGGCGCATTTTCGTTTTCGGCAGCGCTCTGGCGATAACTGCCTATCTGACCAATGAACTGCGTCTCGTACTTGCGGTCGGCGGTTTTGCCGACCTCGAACTGGTTCTGATCGCGCTGTTCGCGCTCAACATTGCCTGGTTGTCGCTCTCCTTCATGACCTCGCTTTCAGGGTTTCTGGTGATAGCCTTCGGAGCCAGGCGCTCGATCGCCGATCTTCCTGACGACAAGGCGCTTCAACAAAAGCCCCGGGGACGCACCGCAATTCTTATTGCGACTTACAACGAAGCGCCGGAAAGGATTTTCGGAACGGCGCTCGCCGCAATGCAGGAGATCGATACCGCCGGACATGGCGAAGCCTTCGATATCTTCATCCTCTCGGACACGACCGACCCCGACATATGGGTGCACGAGGAAGCCGCATTCAGCGCCGCCCGCGCGAGGCCGGGCAATGGTCCAAGGCTGTTCTACCGGCGCCGCGCGACAAACGCCGGCAAGAAGGCGGGCAACATCGCCGACTGGTGCCGGCGATGGGGACCGGCTTACGATTACATGGTCATCCTCGATGCCGACAGCCTGATGACGGGTGAGACTCTCGTGAAGCTCGCCCATGCAATGGACCGTATGCCGGATACGGGCCTCATCCAGACAGTTCCAGTTACAATCGGGCGCAACACGCTTTTTGCCCGGATGCAGCAATTCGCGGACAGCCTTTACGGCCCTGTCGTCGCCACCGGGCTGGCGTTCTGGCATCGCGGAACCGGTAATTTCTGGGGACATAACGCCATCATCCGCGTTCCGGCCTTCATGGAGGCTGCGGGACTTCCTAAACTATCCGGCGACCCGCCATTCGGCGGGCAGATCCTCAGCCATGATTTCGTCGAGGCGGCGCTCATGTGCAGAGCTGGCTGGCAGGTCTGCATGGTTCCCGAACTTAAGGGATCCTATGAGGAAATTCCGCCCAGCCTGATCGACTTCGCGACGCGGGACCGCCGCTGGTGCCAGGGGAATCTTCAACATATCCGCGTGATCGCCGCGAAGGGGCTTCAACCGCTCAGCCGCCTGCATCTGGCGATGGGAGTCATGGCTTACCTCTCAGCACTGTTCTGGCTCATCTTCCTGTGTGCGGCGCTGACGCTTACCGTTCAGCAACTGACGGCCGAACCGATTTATTTCGGAGGCGAACAGCCGCTTTTTCCGACATGGCCCATGCAGGACAGCGAACGCGCCATCACGCTTCTGCTCTTTACGCTCGGGCTGCTTGTCCTGCCGAAACTTTTCGGTTTCATTCTCGCCCTCTGCAGTTCTCAAAGGCGGCGCGGCTTCGGAGGAGTATGGGGTCTCACCTTGAGCATGGCAGTCGAGACGGTCATGTCCTCGCTGCTCGCCCATATCATGATGATGATTCAGTCGGCGGCCATCTTCGATATCGTCCGCGGACGTGACAGCGGCTGGAACCCGCAGCGCAGAGACGATGGCTCACTGCCGGCAAGCTGGGTGTTCCGCTTCCATCTTCTGCACATGATGATCGGAGTAGGGCTTGGCGTTTTCGCCTTCTCGATGTCGCTTGCGCTGTTCCTGTGGCTGCTCCCCGCAACGCTTGGGTTAGCCCTTTCGGGGCCGCTTTCGCGCATTTCCGCGAGCCTCCAGGCCGGTGAAGCCGCGCGCAGGCTGGGGATGTTCGTGACCCCCGATGAGCGCACGCCGCCGGAGATCGCTCGCTCCGCCCGCCGCAACGCCGATTTGCTGGCGCGGGAATTCGAGAAGAACGAGGCGATTTCGCAACTTGCGCAGGACCCGCAACTCAGGCTCCTGCATCGCCAACTGATCGAGCTGCAGCCCGTAACGCGCGAAGCCAGGATTTCGCCAAGTCTCGCGGTCGGGCGCGCCAAGCTGGAAATCTCCAGAGACCTTCCTGAACTGCTGCGGCTGCTCAAACCGAACGAGAAGGCCGCCATCCTGTCCGACCCTGACAGCCTCGCCCGCCTGGAGACAATGCTTGCGCCTTTCATGAATCCGCCCGACCAGCAGCAGGTCGAGGAGGCCGCGTATCCGTTGCAATAACGCCGGCCAGGCAGGTCGCGTCACGGCTGCATGGACAAATCCCCCTAGCGGGGATAAGCCGGACGCGTCGGCGTTAGCCAGAGCAGGGCGGCAATTCGCTCAACTTATACAAAGCGGATCGATATCCTGGATCTGCTCTTCCGCAGGGGAGCGGAACGAAACAAGGCAAGACGGTTATGGCGGAGTTTTTTTCGATCCTCTGGACGGTCCTCAGCTTCATTTTCGGTATTCTGTGGAGCATCGTCTGGTTCATTCTGAGCGATCTACTCTCGACGCTGGCCTGGATCGGGATTTTCGTATGGCTCGGCTTCGTCCTGCGATACCGCAGCTTCGGCCTCGGAACGCTGGCGGTGATGCGCTATGGACGTTATGCGCTTAAGTGGCTCTGGCGATGGGTCCGCAAAAGTCCTTCCGACGGCCCGATTCCGATACCGGCGATGGAAACGAAGATCGTCAGAGAATACCGCCACCGCGTGCCCTTCGGTCATGCCTCCGTCTCTGAAGAGATGAATGTACTCCTCGTCTTTCTGATTATCCTTATGGCCAATGTCTGAGCGCTTGCCTCAACGCTCCGAAAAGGCGACTTCCAGCGAACGGCTGACGGGCTTCATCAAATAGCGAAGCAGAGATTTGCTGTCGGTCAATATCTGGGCGCGCAATGTCGTGCCCGGCGCAATTGCGAGCGTCTGGCCGCCGAAGGTCAGCAGATCCCTGTCGATACGGATGCGGGCCTTGTAATATGGCCGGCCGTCGGGCTTTTCCAATGTCGTGGGTGAAATCCGCTCGACCACGCCGCCGATCCTTCCGACTACGTCCGGATCGAAGTTGCTGAGACGAATCTCTGCGCGGTTGCCGACTCTGACATGGCCGATATCGCTCGGAGACAATTCGACTTCAGCGACGACGCCGCCTTCGGGGATGATCTGCGCAATGAGTTCGCCCGGCTTGATAACCGCGCCTGGCGTCGCATAAGCCAGTTTCTGCACAACGCCTTCAATGGGCGCAACGACGTTCAGCCGGATCACCCTGTCGCGGAATTTTTCGATGGTCTTTTCATCTTCTGCGAGCGCCGCAGTGACATTGGCGCGCTCTTCGGTCAACCGGCTTTCGCGTTGCGCCCGCATTTCGCGCTTAGCGATGCGCGCTTCGCGAAGGCTCTGCTCAAGCTCGCGGATGCGGCCGCGCGAAACGACCAGACGCTGCCTTGTTCGCTCCAGATCGGACCTCGCCTCCAGCAGGAGGCCCAGGGAAATATAGCCCTTTTCATGACTGCGCTCGCGGACGCCAACCTGCTCTGCCTGCAAGGCGACCTGCTTATCGAGGCTTCTCGCCTCGCCCCGAGCGCTCCTGAGCTGTTCCTTGATGACCTGGATCGCGGCATCGTGCTGGCGTTCGCTTTCTCTCATTGCCAGCCTTTCCTGCATCAGGGTCTGCATATGCGCCCTGGCGATCTCCGGGAAACGATCTGCATCCTCGCCGAAATCCGGCTCCTTGCCGTCGAGCGAGGCGGTCAGACGCGCGCGTTTCATGCGCAGGTTTACGGCGCGCGCCTCCATCTGAGTGAAATCGCTCAGCGTCTGACCGGGGCGCAGAGATACGATGACGTCGCCATGCCTGACGCGCTGGCCTTCCCGCACGAAAGCCTTGTCGACGATGCCGCCTTCCAGGTGATGGACGTCGCTGATATCGGAGGACGGCACTATTTTTCCCGACGCAACCGCTACTTCCTCGACAGGCGACAATCCAGTCCAGAAAATCAGCAGGATCAAGGCCGAAATGATGACGCAGGTGAGCCGCCGGGCCAGCTTGCTTCCGGCTTCGTCCTGAAGCTCCACCGGGAGATCGAAAGGCCGTTCGTCATTCTGACGTCTTAGCGGCTCCATCGCTGCGGATCCCCGTGTAAAAGCATCTTGTCAAGGGTAATCCCTATGCTGGCCTGGATTGCGCTGCAGTGCCTTCGCGCGACTGTTGCAAGAGCGACCTCAGATGCTTCGTGGAAGGCGCCCCTGAGTCATGATGTCCGGTTTCGAGCCGCGCAAGCTGTCCGGCTTCGAAATGGGCGACCTTGTCAGCCAGCCGCATTATGTCCTCATCGGACGTCCGTATCACGATGGTCGCATCCCCCTTCAAGTCGAGAAGCCTGTTGATGAAGGCGCGGCGGCCTGTTGCGTCCAGATCCCTGACGGGTTCGTCGAAAAGGTATACGGCCGGGTCCTGAAGATAGGCGCGCGCAAGCCTGATTCTCTGAAGCACGGCCGGGTCGAGGCCGTTGCGGACCAGGCCGCCAAGGTCGGTCTGCAGGCCGTCCCGGAGCGTGGCGACGAATGCTTCGAGATCGGCGTACCGGATCGCATCCTTTATGGCGGCATCGTCGGCAAGCGGGGCCGCAAGCCAGAAATTATAGGCAAGGCTGCCTGGAACCACGATCTGATCGTCCGCCACGAGAGCGATGCGTTGACGCAGCAAACGCACGTCGAACTGGCGCGCGTCGAAACCGTCGATCAGAATCCGTCCTGTATCCGGCCTGCTTAGTCCTCCGATCAAGCGCAGCAAGGCGCTTCTGCTCGGGCCGGGGGGGCCGGCCAGAACCGCGATCTCCCCCTGCTCGACCGTCATCGACACGCTGCGCAGGATCGGATGCCCCTGCAAGGCTCCGCGATAGCCCACGTTCTCAATGTCGATCCGCCCGGCAAATTTCTGATGCGCGGGAAGCGATATCCTGCTGCTTTCGGCCGGAAGCCGCATGAGGTTGTTGAGCTGCCTGGCCATATCCAATGCCTGGAATAGCCTGGTCAGATTGGCCATCACGGACTGGATCGGAGAGAGCACGCGCCAGACTATTGCCATGACCGCTGCGAGCGCGCCGACGGAAAACTCTCCTGCCATGACGCCGAGCGCACCGAAACCGATGACAAGCGCCGCCACCGTCGAGGAAACGGCGTAAGCCAGCGTAAGCCAGGTCCGGCTCAGGTTCCGGGCTTCGGCGGCCGAGCCGGACTGAGCGGCGATGAGTTTTGCGTAACGGTCTTCCCAGATCTCCTCTGCTCCACAACCGCGGATGACGGACAGATTCGAGATCATGTCCTTGCGGAACATGCGGGTTTCGGAGCGGGCGAGCGCCTCCCTGCGGGCAATGATCCGCTCACGCGGAATGTAGATCGCCGCCAGGAGAAGAAGCATGGCGATGAAGGCGACCATGAGCCAGCCGAGCCAGCCTCCGATTATAAAGACGGCGACGATGAAGATGGGAATGAACGGCAGGTCGAGCAGGCTGACCGCGAGAGGGCCGCTGAAGACCTCGCGGGATGCCTCGAAGGCCCGAAAACGGTTCATCTGCCCGGTCAGCGACGCATTTGCCACTAGGGCGTAAGGCAGCCGCGTGACCCGTTCGACGACAGCCTCCATGATCGACATATGAGCCTTGACGGCGAAGCTGGCTATGGAGCGGGCACGCAATTCACGAAGCGCGACTTCAGCAGCGAGCATGATTGCCATCGCGCCAGCAAGTGTGACTAGGGTGGACATGGACCCGGCCCCTATCGCCAGGTCGTAGACAGAGAGCATGTAGACCGGCAGCGCCAGAGCCAGCGCGTTCACCAGGAGGCTTGATCCGAAAAGCAGCCTCACAAGACGCTTCTCTCGCGCGGCGATTGCTCCGATCAATCCGTAACGGCTGTCTTCAATTTCGTGAGACCCGCTTTCCCCCCTGCGGATGAGCCATACCGTTCCCCTGATCCTGTGCGGCTGAACCGACGCCAGTTTCGCCTCCCGGCCCTTGAAAACCTTGAAAAGGCCGGTTGGCTCGCGTTCCACTATGACCCAAATATCGCCGTCTTGAGTGTCGAGAAGTGCTGGGAGAACGTCTTCGGTCAAACGCTCGACGCCAGCCATGAACCTTGTCGTTCGGAAATTCAGATTGTTCAGAACCTGGAGAAGGCCGTTCAGGTCGGGAATGATCTGCCCGTCGGGGAGGGCTTCGCACAAATAGCGCGCCTCGCCCTCCCAGTTCAGAGCGTTAAGTAGCGGACTGAGACAGGCATGAGCCACGCTTTGCCCGGCCCGCGCGCCGGATTGAAGGGTTTCAGCCATGTTCGGCGTACCTGGAAATCTGTTCGCCCGGAGCCATCTCTCCCGTCTCCGGAGGCAGGGCTTCGAGCGATCCGTTCCTCATGACGTAAACCTGTCCGGCGCCACGGACATCTGCAAGCGAGCGGCCAAGGAGGACGATCGTCGAGAGTCCGCGCATCTCCTCGATCAAACGGGCGCAGGCGCGTGTGAAGACATCCTCTGGCGGGACGCGGCGAACGTCGAGTATCAGCAGACGCGGCCGCACGGAAGCCGCCCGCACCACTGTAATTGCGAGCAGAATATCCTGCTGTAGCTGCCTGGCGCCCACATCGTCGATCAGCGTCTCGTATCCCTCCGGAAATTTGCTCACCACTTTCTCCACGCCGAGCTTCCGAGAGAGTTCGATCGCCACAGCCGGATTCACCAAACCGAACATGGACATGTTCTCGAGAATGGTGCCCCGGAAAACAGCCGGACGGCAGTCGATCAGCAGAACGCCCCTCAGCAAGGAATCGCTGGCTTCATCCGCGAGGTCGAGATCGTCGATAGCGATCTGTCCTTTGGCCGGAGCCTTGAAGCCACGGAGCAGATCTGCGAAATCCCTGCGCCTGAAATCGTCTTCGATCAGAATCCCAGCAACCTGTCCGCGGCGGATGACAATACTTTCCCCGGCGGCTTTCGCAGGCTTTCCGTGTATTTCGAGGACGTTACCGGAAATCCGCAGACTTGCCGGAGGTGCAATGCCGCCGCCTGACGACAGTTCTGCCGGCAATTTCATCACAGCCTGCGAACGCTCCAGTGCAGCCATCGTGTTTTCGAGCTGTCCCCAGACGCTCGCCATGCGAAGCGCTGGCTGCGTCGCGCGGATCGCGATAATCGAACATGCTGCAAGAGCGCCTATCGACATCTGTCCTTCGAGAGCCATCGCGCCTCCTGCAGTAACAACTGCAATCAGCGTGATCGCTCCAAAAAGCTGTCCTGCCGACACCATGCGGTTCGTCTGCAGGATCATCTCATAGTTTACCGGCGCTGCGGACCGTATCATGCGCTCGAACCGCCGCTGGATCTGGGGTTCGATCGTGAGTGCCTTGATGGTCTGGAAGCCTTCGATGCATTCGGCGTAGAATCTGAACCGCTCGCGCTGACGCTTTGCCTGTTCCTCGATGACGGTTCCGATCGCCGAACGCGCCCGCGTCATCCAGATCAAAAAGATTGCTATCAATGTGAGGGGGACGAGAACGATCACGCCTCCGATGTGCCATATAACCAGCAGGAAAACGGCCACGAACGGAAGGTCGAGCATGGCGATATGCGCGCTGCCGCCCGAAAACTGGCCGAGATCTTCAACCGCTCCGATCGACTCCGCGGCTTCTGATGGCGGCAGCTTGGCCGTCGCCGCACATCGCGCGCTCAGCAAACGTCTGGCAGCCCGCATCTGCATGTCGTAGTTTTCGCCTAACGCAAGATCGGCGATAAGTTTGTTGCGCGCGAGCCGAAGGCCGGTTTCAGCAAGTATGATGCAGACTAATGCAGCCATCAGCAGAATCAGAGTGCTGTAAGCCTGATGCCTGAGAACACGATCGAATATCTGTAGTATTGCGAGCGGCAGCGCCAGGCTGAGAATATTGACGGCGAGCGTAGCCAGGATGACTGTACCTGGAAGTTTCATCGCGCGGCTGAAGATTTGCCATAATGCGTCTGCAGCCGCTCGCGTGCGGCCGCCAGAGACCGCTCTGGGGAGGGATGTTGCGGCTGACGCCATATTGGCCTACTTTAGAATCAGGAACTTAGAAACGGCCAAGCTTAGCGATAAGCGCTTACTGTCCACTTAAACGAGTTTATAAATTTATTTAAAATTTTTATTGTCATTGTGTTCTAAAAAAATTCTAACTATATGAATTTATTTTAAAATTTAACACAATTTATAAAAATATATTTACAAATTATCTTCATATATATTATTTGCGCACGGCTATAATTCATTCCTCGATCTGTATGGGATGCACACTTTACATGCGGCAAGATCAGGGCACGCCTTTCAATTCGGTAGATTTTTCCGGCGCTTGAGACGCACGCGGTTGACTTCCGCCATACACGCATGAAAGCATGTCTTTACTGCCTCAAAAGGGCGAATCCGGATGTCCAATCAGTTTGAAGGGACGCATTCCGTAAAGCATCCGCTTTGCCGGCGCGCGAATCCCGATGGAGGTTCCGCCGAAGTCTGGAATAAACTGTACCAAACCAAAGCTCCTTGAGCGCATGTATAGCTTGAACACATGCCTGCGCTCGTAAGCGCATCAACGATTCAGGAGATCTGAACATGCAGGACATGCCAAATCTGACCGAAATTCCGGAACCCGTCCGCAACATGATGAAAGCGACCATCGATCAGACGCGCCGGGCCTTTGAAACCTTCATCGCCGCGAGTCAGCAGGCCATGAGCGGGTTCGATACGAGCGCAAACCCGTCCATGGACGGCCTGAAGCAACTCAATGGGAAGATTGCCGAATTTACGCGCGCGAATGCTGACGCCAATTTCCGTTTCGCTATGAAGCTTGCCGACGCCAAGCAGGTCAGCGAAGTCATGGAGATTCAGAGCAATTATGTCCGTGAACTGATGGATAGCTACGGAAAACAGATGGAGGAAATCCGTTCGCTGACAACCAAGGTGGTTCAGGACGGCACCAAGGCCGCCACTTCGGCGGCGCAAAACATGCCCGGCATGGGCAGCGGCGGCGGTACGTCCTACTGACGGCCAGCTTCGATCGGACAATGCGCGGCGCGGCGCCCAGCCACGCCGTTTTTCGTTCAGGAGCCTTGAAGGCGCGTTCATCCTTATCGGCGGCTTCGTACTCGAAATCGTGGACACATGAGCTCGGCACATGCAGAAGATGGGCCTCATCGGCGGTCTGAGCTGGGTTTCTACTGCCGAATATTACCGTCTTATCAATCGTATGACCCAGAAGCGTCTCGGCGGGGTTCACTCGGCGCCGCTCGTGCTAGAAAGCGTGGACAGGCAGAGTTATGTCGACGCCGTGATCGGCCGGCAGGACGAAGCTGCTGCCTGCGATATCATTTTCGAGGCCGCCAATGCGCTCGAACGGGCTGGCGCCAGCTTCATTGTCATATGCTGCAACGATGTGCACCGTTTCGTTCCGCAGATAGAAACGCGGATTTCGATTCCTTTTCTCCACATCGCTGAGGCAGTCGCCGCGAAGGTCCGAGGCGCAGGTTTTTCAAGGGTAGGATTGCTGGGCGTAATGAAAACGATGGAGTCCGATTTCTACCCCGAGATCCTTGCAGAACACGGAATAGAGACCATCCTTCCGGATCGGGCGGACATGGCCTACGTCCATGACACGATTTATGCCGAACTTGTGATGGATGTCTTCACTGACGAAACAAGGCGCGGATATCAGCAGGTGATCGGCGCTCTCGCCGCCCGGGGCGCCGAAGGCGTGGTGCTGGCCTGCACTGAAATCCCGCTTCTGCTCGGGCCGGACGATATCCCGGTTCCGTCTTTCCCAACGACGAATCTGCATTGCGAGGCAGCAGTGGACCGCGCGCTTCAGCATGGCTGAGCCGGAGACGGCCATCGGCTATATTCGAGTGCGGATGAGCATCAGGGAGCCAGCGCATGACAAACCATCTGTTCGACGGCCTGTTGGGAAACGCCAGGCCGGACAGGCCGCTTGCCTTTCTGGATGACGGCAGCGTCCGTTCTTGTGGCTGGATACTAGATCGGTCCGCACGATACGCTAACGTGCTGACGCGGCTGGGTGTCGCGCCGGGCGACAGGGTTGCGGCGCAGATCAGGAAATCCGTCGAAGCCCTCGCACTCTATCTTGCCTGCGTGCGTTCCGGCGCCGTGTTCCTTCCACTCAACACGGCTTACACCGCAAACGAGGTCGGTAATTTCCTCGATGACGCCCACCCCCGCGTGTTCGTCTGCGATCCCGCCTCCGCAGAATCCATGAGTATGACAGCCGCGAGAAGCGAAACGCGCATCGAAACGCTCGGTGTGATGGCGTCTGAAGGCAGCCTCGCCGAAGCGGCGAAAGGCGCGGCGGCGGAATTCGAAAACGCCCCCAGAAGCGCAAGCGATATCGCGGCGATTCTTTATACTTCCGGCACGACGGGACGCTCCAAAGGCGCAATGCTGAGCCACGAGAATCTGTTGTCGAACGCCCTGGTGCTGAAGGATTACTGGCGCTTCACCGAGGACGACGTTCTGCTCCACATCCTGCCCATATTTCACACGCACGGGCTGTTCGTCGCAACCAACGTCGTTCTGGTATCCGGCGCATCGATGATTTTCCTGCCCGGATTCGATACGCAAAGCGTCATAAAGGAGCTGAGGAACGCCACGGTCATGATGGGCGTGCCGACGAACTACACGCGCCTGCTTGACGACCCGGCGTTCACGAAAGATGCAGCGGCGCACATGCGTCTGTTCGTCTCCGGCAGCGCACCTCTGCTGGCCGAGACCCATGCGCGTTTCCACGAGCGCACCGGCCACCGCATTCTGGAACGATACGGCATGACCGAAACCAACATGAACACGTCCAATCCCTATGACGGCGAGCGCCGCGCGGGTACGGTGGGCTTTCCTCTGCCTGGTGTCGACTTGCGCATCTGTGACCCCGAAACCGGCGCAGAAGTGGCGAAGGGGCAAGTGGGCGTGATCGAGGTAAAGGGCCCCAATGTCTTCCGGGGCTACTGGAACATGCCGAAAAAAACGGCGGAGGAATTCCGCAGCGACGGCTTCTTCGTCACCGGGGACATGGCCAGGTTCGATGAAGACGGCTACATACACATTATCGGCCGCGCGAAGGATCTCATCATTTCCGGCGGTTACAACATCTATCCCAAGGAGATCGAGCTGCTTCTCGACGCCCAGGACGGCGTCAAGGAATCCGCGGTGATCGGAGCGCCGCATCCGGATTTCGGCGAAAGCCCAGTCGCCGTGATCGTCTGCGAGCCGGGCGCCAATGTGGATGCTGACCGCCTGCTCGACGCGATCCGGCCGCAGATCGCGCGATTCAAGCAGCCTCGAAAGATCTTCACGGTCGCCGAACTGCCTCGGAATACAATGGGCAAGGTCCAGAAAAATATTCTCCGGGAAAAGTTCAAGGACGCATTCTCCAAGTCCTGAAGCGCCGGCCGAGTGGTTGCGGCAAAGTCCGAGTCTTGATGCGCGTCGATCCCGAATACATATCGCTGCTCGACGACCGGAAAGGTTTCGGTCACACCGAGCTTTTGCGCGCCTGAGCGCAATGAGCCAGCAGGTTTTTCAGACAAGCGGCGGGAACCTAACGCGCCTCAGCAGGTTGTTGCAGTCATGGAAATTCGAACAAAGGAGACAGCAATGGCCGCTACGGAAACTCTGCAGAAAAAAGATCACGCCCCGGCAGGCGATGATCTCCGCGAGCAGATCGAAACTCTGAAATCAGATTTCGCTGAACTCTCGGAAAGCATTCGCAGCGAAGCGAAAAAAGGGCTTGAGAAAGTGCAGGACGAAGCCTCCGACAAGCTGGAAGATCTTGAAGCCTACATTCGCAGAAAGCCCGTACATGCAACCGCGATAGCTGCGGGCATAGGCTTTCTCATCGGCGCGATCATGAGCAAGTGATCCGATGCTGCGACCGATCCTGACCGCGCTGACGACCGCAATGGCGGCGTCGAGAATGAGAGGAGTTGCACGCGACGCAGCATACGGCGTCGTTGCGCTCTCGGCCGGTATCATCGCGCTGCTGTTCCTCTCCGTGGCGGCATTCTTCTGGTTGAGCGAACCGCTGGGCCAGGCGGGTGCGGCAGCCGCTGTTTGCGCAATGACCGCTTCGCTTTCTGCAGCGGTCGTCCTTTGGACCATGAAGGAAAGGCGTGACGCTGCGAATGACAACGGCGGGATCAATCTGCCCGCCATGCTGGGACTGGACGGAAGACAGGATCTGGAAGGACTGGAGCGGATAGCGTCGATGCAAATTAAACAGGCAGGCCCCTTGAAGATAGCCTTCGCTGCACTCGCCGCAGGGTTCCTGCTGGCAAAGCTACGCTAGCAAGGCTCGGAGGACGTTGCCGGCTATTCCGCCGCCTTGACCGAACCCGGCTTCTCCTTGCGGCCAAATCGCTGCTCGATATAGTCCTGAACGAGTTTCATGAAATCATCCGCGATTCCAGGCCCGCGCAGGGTCAGCGCCTTCTTGCCGTCAATGAAGACCGGCGCGGCCGGGCTTTCGCCGGTGCCGGGCAGGCTTATGCCGATATCGGCATGTTTCGACTCTCCGGGACCATTGACGATGCAGCCCATCACGGCGACGTTCAGCGTTTCGACTCCGGGATAGATCTTCCGCCATTCCGGCATACTTGCGGCGATGTGATTCTGGATGTCGGAAGCCAGTTCCTGAAAAAGTGTGCTCGTCGTCCTGCCGCAGCCCGGACATGCAGCGACCACGGGCACGAAAGACCGCAGGCCCATGACCTGCAGGATCTGCTGGGCGACCTCGACCTCGCGCGTGCGCGCCTCGCCCGGTGCTGGCGTCAGGGAGACGCGGATCGTGTCGCCGATGCCCTGCTGAAGCAGGATCCCGATTCCTGCCGTCGATGCGACGATGCCTTTCGTGCCCATGCCAGCCTCGGTCAGGCCGAGATGCAGCGCGTAGTCACCGCGCTCCGCCAGCATCGTGTAACAGCTCACCAGGTCCTGCACGGAGCTGACCTTGGCGGACAGGATGATCCGGTCCTTGCCCATCCCCAGCGCCTGTGCGCGCTCCGCGCTAAGCAGGGCCGACTGCACCATCGCCTCATGCAGGACCGCCCGGGCGTCCTTCGGCTCCGGAAGCGTAGCATTCTCGTCCATCAGGCTGGTGAGAAGTTCCTGATCGAGGCTGCCCCAGTTCACACCGATGCGCACCGGCTTGTCATATTTCAGCGCGATTTCGATGATCTCGGAAAACTGCCGGTCGCGCTTTTCGCGGAACCCCACATTGCCCGGATTGATCCGGTATTTGTGCAAGGCCTCGGCGCAGGCGGGATGGTCGTTTAACAGTTTATGGCCGATATAGTGGAAATCGCCGACCAGCGGAACGGTCACGCCCCAGGCGGCCAGCCGGTCGGCAATATGAGGGACTGCCGCTGCGGCTTCGTCCCGGTCGACGGTGATCCGCACGATCTCGGAACCGGCGCTCGCGAGATCCGCGATCTGCCGCGCGGTCTTGTCTATATCGGCGCTGTCTGTGTTGGTCATGGACTGCACCACGACCGGCGCGCCGCCGCCGATCGTGACCCCGCCAACATTGACGCCCACGGTTTTTCTGCGCGGCGCAATATGATGAAGCATGGCTTCCCCCGGCTCAAAACGGCTCAAGCGCTTTTCTACACCCTAATTTATGAAGAGCAATGACAATTGCCAGGCAATGCGTCCGCAAGTCACTGTTTCAAGCTCAGGACGCGGAAGCGAGTGCGGCCACGGACTTGCCCCGGCAGTCGGCGCACACGCCCTGGACTTCCAGCACGGTACTGTTGACCGTGAAGCCGCTCGACCGGGTCAGGTCGGCGATCGCGCGCCAGGCCGCCTCGGCTTCGGCCTCAGCGACACGCGCGCAGCCCTCGCAGACCAGTACGACCAGCGAACGAGTGTCTTCATGATCGGCAAGGCAGGCGAAATAGGCGTTCTTGCTTTCGAGGCGGTGAACCAATCCGGCTTCGGCTAGCACTTCGATGACGCGGTAGGCCGATATGGGCGCAAGCCGCCTCCCGCCCGTTTCAAGCGCCTCTATAATGTCATAAGCCCCAAGCGCCCTATGCGTAGACAGCAGGACGCGCAGAACCGCCTCGCGGAGCGGCGTCAGCTTGATCGCCTTCTGGCGGCAGAGCGCGCGCGCCTTGTCCACCGCCATGTCGACGCAGCAATCATGATCGTGTTCGAGTGTAGGAAACAGATTTTCCGACGCCATATCAGGACTCTGGCTTCGATCCGCGATTATGCGATGAAGCAACACTATTGCATTATTCCGCCGTCTAAGGAACTGTTCGCGGCAATTCGCCACCGTAGCGGCTGCAGCCGCCGGGCCTTGCCCGCAAAGACCCGTATCCAGATGATCGAAATCCGCAATGTGAGTCACGCTTTCGATGGCGCACCGGTGCTGCGCAGCGTCTCTCTCGCGCTGCGGGAAAAGCGGATTGCGATCATAGGCGCGAACGGATCGGGAAAAACGACGCTCGCCCGGATGCTGAACGGGCTTCTGGTCCCTCAGAAGGGGGAAATCCTGATCGACGGCCTCTCGACGCGAAAGGACGGCGCGCGCGTGCGCGCCCTCGTCGGATATGTGTTCCAGAATCCGGAACACCAGATCGTCATGCCGACCGTCGAGGAGGATCTGGCGTTCGGGCTGGAGAACATGAACCTGCCCAAACCGGAGATTGCTGCGCGCGTCGCCGCCATGCTTGACGCGCACGGCCTGACGGGGAAGCGCCACGCCGCCGCGCACCTCCTGAGCGGCGGGGAGCAGAAACTGTTGACGCTCCTGTCCGTGCTTATCATGGAGCCGGATTACATCATCTTCGACGAGCCGATGAACTCGCTCGACCTGACTGCGCGGCGTAGGCTTTCACGGGTTATGAACCGTCTAGACCAGACGGTCATCACCATTACGCATGATTTCGACCTGATCGCGGGATATGAACGGGCGATTGTGCTTCATGAGGGAACGGTTATTGCCGATTGCGCGCCGGCTGCGGCGATCGAGCGCTATGTCGAAACGGCCTGTGCTGACGAGTAGCCCCGGCAGTCCGGCCTGGCTCAACTGCCGCAGGCGCAATGTTCGGCGTGTGCGGCGCGGATCGCCTGCAGGCTGCCGGAAAAGCCTTTCCAGAAGCGGTCGTACTGATCCCTGTAGGCTTCGATACGCGCTGCGGCCTCGACGGCAGCCAGAGCCTGCCCGAGTTCGGCGCGCCTGTTTCGTGACGGGACACCGGCGTCGCTCAAACCGGTTTCGTCAAGAAGCCTGATCGCATCATATGCATTGGGAGCTGCGCCAGCCTCGGTAATCGTCTCTCCATCGGCGTTCACGGCCCTGAGCATCCGCACGATCAGGGATTTCAGATCGCCTCCCGGAGCAGCAGACGGCTTGAGTGTTTCCAGTCCCGCCCCACCCCAGGCAGGATGGCCGCCCGGCAGATTCCGTGCACTCTCGACGAATGCAACTGCTCGCGTACGGGCCAGAGTGACAGCGTCGCGGGCAAGGGAAGCAAGCGTATCGCTGCGCCTGCCGAGAGGGGCGAGCTGCTCTTCGTAATAGGCCGCGAATCCGAGAGCTCCTGTGCAGATCGAAGGTATGTGCTGCTGCGTGAAGTATTTCTTCAGATCGTCCGCCGTCTTTGAGATGGTCCATCCATAGCGGCCCCGGCTGCTCAGATCGCGGCCGAAGCCAGAGCTCATCAGCGATGCCGTCTCCGTCATTATCGTTCTTTCACGGCTGGACGATATCGGTCCTGCGCTGCTGTCATCCCGACTGTTTCTGCGGGATCGCGGCGGAACCGAAGGCCGGAAATGCCATCTTCGCGACATGGATGCGGCCGGCGACTGCGCGGCGCGCCACGCCTCGCGCAGCTCGTTACCGCCTGAGTCTCCGATTCTCAGCAAGGCCGAATGAAAATTCCTGGAGCATGAGGACGAAGGCCAGGATAGCGCGACGGTTTTTTGCGAAAAATTGCCGCTTGCGATGAAATAATCGCTGCCGTCTTTTCTGGGAGGCAAGGGCACGAAGCGCGCAGGCGATCTGATCGAAAAGCGCAGTTCGTTGACTTCGAAGTCAGCGTCTTGCCTCAGTTTCAGCTCAATAAGTACTTTCGCGGGGTTTTCCGCACCAATGCCCTGAATCTCGACGATATGTCTGTCGCCCTCCGTTCTGGAACTGACGCCGCTGCCTGAAACGGATGAGATCTCAAGATCGTCGGTTTCGAGGGCAATAGCCGCTGATTGCCTTGCCTCGGGGTCGCCGTTGCTTCTCAGAGTGAGCTGGACGAATGCCGAACCGCCTTCCGTATGGACGTCCGCAAGATCCGTCGCCAGAATCTCGCCGCTCAAGCCGCCCACGGAAATGACAAGAGGAAGCTCGCGATCGCTGGCTTCTATCGTCTCGGTCCCCCCGGCACCAGCCACGTCCTGGCTGGCAGTCGCGCCGCCATACACACCAATGGTCCACAGCAATAAAGCCCCGGTAAGAGTGGCACGCAATATACACATGATTTACTGACCCTGACTCTGACGCCGACGCGATGAAAATAATCGCTCAAAAACTTGCGATAGGACATTCCGCGCTGAACTCCTGTCGGGCCGGATGTTCTTGACAAGGAGGCCATGCTTCGAAGGGAGGATGCATTTCTGAATTAAACGATTACCCCTAAGTCTCCTTTAACACCGATGAAATCCGGAGCAAATAGGGCAGCGTCCGGTTGCGCTGTTTTTCGTCAAAGTTGAATGAAATGCGGTTAACAAAAAAGCACTGTCACCTGTACGGTGACAGTGCTGCACCCCGCTGTACTGGCGTATCGGCCCGTCGGGGGAAAGGCGGGCGAGGCGCGATCCCCTATCTTGCGGACAACGGGCGCAATAGCGCCAATATGTTGGATGGCCAGATTTGCGTCTTCTTGTTCCGAACAGTTCTTCTGGCCAGCCCATTGTCAAAAAAGTGACTCAAATATGCGCGTTCCGCAATATCACAGCAGACGCTGGCGAGGCGATTTTGGTGGGCCGGAATCTCAATCATGGCGGGGTTGAACGAGCAGACGATTGCAACTGCGCAACAAGCTCATTTCGTGAGCAACTAGCCGTCCTGCACACGGTTGCGGATGAGCGGCTTTTTTCAAGCCGTTCTATATGAGCGCATATCTTCCGCCGGCTGAGGGACAGGTCGCGCGGAGGTCATGGAACAGATCGCCCGACGCGGCAGAACTGTGTCGGAAATATGGCGTATATGACGTTGTTGTGACGAAAAAGTAACAGATCAAGTCATTAGTTATACGTATAAATCCGCAATTACTGCTCAAGCATCGCGTTTTTCTGGGGCGGAAGCTGGCGGCCTTGAACCCAATCTGCGAACCTTTCCTCAAGCGACGCCTCATTCGCAGTCCAGAATTCGCTGTCGAGGCGGAGCGCCGTCGCCAGATTTGCCTCGCTGGTGGGAAGATAAGGCTTCATCTCGATGCCTATTTCGGGATGCTTGCCGACCATTTCGGCCGCAGAGCGCCGCGCCGGTCCGTAAGGAAGCCAAGCTGCCTGTGCAGCAAGGGTTTCAGCGCTCGTCGCGTAGCCAATGAATTCCTTCGCCTGATCGAGGAACGCCGCACCGCGCGGTATGGACCAATAGTCATAGGTATAGATCTGATTGTCCCAGACGATTTCGAGCGGGTTCTCCGATGCGACGATCGACATGAACGCGCGCCCGTTGAACGCCAGCCCCATGATCGCTTCCCTGTCGACGATACGTCCGGGAACTTCCGCGGGGTCTTCCCACCAGATGATTTCGTCCTTGATCGAGGACAGCTTGGCAAAGGCCCGATCCTGTCCCTCTGGGGTTTTCAGTATGGTGTAAACATCTGCCGGAGCGACGCCGTCCGCGAGGAGCGCCAGTTCGAGCGAATAGCGCGGTTGCATGGGAAGGATGCGCTTCCCGGGAAAATTGCCGATGTCGAAAAAGTCACGCATCGAAGCGGGCTTGCTGTCGAGCCTGCTGTCGATAACGAGCACCGCTGACCATGCCATGCTCGCTATGCCGCATTCGTGCACAGCGCCAGGCAGAAAGTCCTCCGATAATGGCGCGCCGGTCGGCGCAGGTTCAAGGATCGTGTGGTCCAGCTTTTCGAGGCGGCCTTCCCTGCACGCGCGGATCATCTCCGGCGCGTTAAGATCGGCGAGGCTCCATTCCGGCTCACTTTCGGACGACTCCAGCGGCTCATAATCGCCGTCATGCGCAGTCATGCCGATTTGGTAGCCGGTTTTCTCGGCGAAGGGCCGGAAAATGGCGCGGTCTTGCGACTGGCCATAGGCGCCCGACCAGGTAGCGATGGTCAGGGTGACATCTTTCGGATCGATACGCACAGGCTCAGGTTCCGCGGGCAGGGCTGGCGCTTCGGTTTGCTGAGACGCGCCGGTCTCGCCGTCGGACGACGGTCCTGCGGCGGCGCCCGCACTATCGGCTGCGGACTCTGCCGGCGCGGCTTCGCCGGAAGCGGCCGTTGCTGCAGCTCCGGCCGCGCTTCCCGATGAAGACGAAGACGTTTCGCCGGCAGTTTCAGCGCCTTCCTGCTGAGGCGGAGATTTCTCTTCCGAGGCCACATTTCTGATGGCCGACTTTTCAGACTGGCTCGTCTGAACGGCATCTGCGTCCGATGAGGCGCTGGATGCGCTCGCCACGCCGTCACCAGACGCTTCAGGCGCAGTCTGCGCGCTGACATAAGAAAACTGTACAAAAGCCAGCCCCGCCATGGCGGCAAATCCGTAAACTGCAGCGCGCGTCGATGTCACCTGTCGATCCTCTGTCTTCCGCCCGTAAAGCGTCCCTCGGCCTTGCATGTCTCGTTGACCTTATGCACGAAGCCGACACGGACTGTCATGGTTCGGCTACGTAGCATAGCGCCCGGCTATTGCGAAGTGTTTGAATTCAATCGCGCAACGTATCGTCTGTTGCCTCCAGTAGGGCGCGCCTGCCCACGGGCTGGCCGCGCAACGCCCTGTTCTCATGCTGCACCGAGTTGATGCGCGGCCGCGACCATGAGCCGAGGATCGAAAACCCCTGCGCTTCGCCAGGTGAGCCATCGGCCGCGGCGTTCCGTGGGGAAAGCCGAATCCGCCAGTCTAGCCGCCGCCCGGGAAAGATGACCGCTCCCTCGCCGTTTACGATGTTGTCTGCGCGAGTCATCGCGATCTTCCTCAACAGAAAAGACTGCTTGTCGAGAGCGAACGCGAACCTCAGCTCTTCGAAATCCGACCAGACGTTGTCGATATCGTTCCACCCTTCAAGGCTGTCGCCCGGCTTTATCTGCATGATGCGGTTCAGATCGAGGCGGACCCTTCCGCCGTCGCTGAATGCTGCGGTTCCCGCAACGCTTGCCTCGTCGAGCATCTCGCCAAGCGAGCCGCCCGAGGCATTTATTTCAGCGCTGACTCCGGCGCGCCCGGACAGCCAGCCCTGATCGACTGCGAGCGACTGAATCATCGCGCTGTCAAGAGCTTCGCCGGTTATACGCGCTCGCAAACGCGCTTCAGGGCCGGTGATGTCTATTTCGGATTGGCCCAATATCGACCCGCCGAACATTGCCGCATGTGCGATTTCCGCGGAAATACGTCCCTTTCTTCCGATAAGCGTGAAGGCCGCATTCCGCGCTTCGATCCCCCTCCATATGATGCGGTCCGCCGAGAGAAGCATATCGAGTTCGCTCGCGATCAGAGCTTCACGGACCGCCTTCGCCCTTGCCTCGGATTTCCCTGCTCCGAGAAGACTGTCCAGGTCCAAAGTCCGGAACGCCGCCGATGCCTGAAGATCCGTGCCATTCTCCTTGAATGCGAGGTCGAAATCGCCGGAACCGGCCTGTCCTGCAATCGCGAAACGCCCGCCGGACAGCCGCCAGTTCGATTGAGAAAAATCTCCTCTCCCCGAAAGACTCAGGGGCAGGTCAAGTCCTTCGTACCGGTTTTCGCCGAACCATCCGCCAAGCGCCTGCGCATCGGGCGTATCGAAAGCGAAGGCCCCTGTGGCCCGCCAGTCGCGCCCAAGCCTGACCACGCCGTTGAATGTCGCAGCAAGGCTGCGGCTTTCGATCACAGCGTTAAGGGGCAGATCCTGTCCTCCCTCCACCCCGGCCCGTGTCTCGAGGCTTATGGAGATCGAGTCATCACCGGATGCGATCCTGCCGCTCAGACTCATCTCGCGGCTTGGCGCCTCGAGGCTGACATTCAGGTTTTCGATAGAATACTCCTGCGGGTAGCCATGCGGACCCGAGGCCACCGAAATCCGGCAATCCCGCAAGTTGAAAGAGCTGAATTGAGCGTCCGGCGACATCGCCAGAAGCGCTTCGGCTGCTTTCAGCGCATCTTCCTGACCGGCTCCGTCCAGTTCCACCCGGGCGCCGCTCATCTTGATCTTGTCGAAATCGAGCCGCCCGGAGAAAAGCCCGGCCCACGCGATCCGGGCAACGATCTCATCAGCCTTGAGGGTCTTGAAGCCCGGAAAGCCTTCGAACCCGAAAAAATCGACATTCCTGGCGTTGAGCGACAGCGACCCGAAGCTCTCGATGGCAACGGCTCCGTTGATCTGGACATCCGAGCCGGTCCAGGCGCTGAGTTCCTTGACGAGACGCTCTTTCACAGGCTCGGCGTTGATCAGCCAGGGTGCTGCGGCTGCGAGAACGGCGAGCGGCAGAGAAAACCCGGCTAGCGCGAAAAGCGAACGTAAAAACAGGGCTTTTAATCTCATGCACGCTCAATCATGATTGATTGCAAAAGCCTTTGCCCGTGATCGTAGCAGAAGATTGCGGCCGCCGGGCGCTGCTTGGATTTGGATATGATGCTGTCCATCAATATTAGGACAGATTGGAGGAAACAAGAGATGATTGCGGAAAAGCCGTTATACGCGCCGTCGCAAGCGTCGGTCGAAGCGAGCAATCTCACCGCATTCGCGCGGTTCGTTTCCGAACGGATCGGCGTGGAAATCTCCCCCGGCCGCGATCTGTACAGCTTCTCGATCGGTTCGCCCGAAGAATTCTGGTCCGCGGTATGGGATTTCTGCGGCGTCGTCGGCGAGAAAGGCGCAGCACCCTTTCTGAGCGGGGCCGAGCGCATGGAAAAGGCCCGGTTCTTCCCGGATGCACGGCTGAATTTCGCGGAGAACATGCTGGCGCGCTCGCGAGATGGGGACGCGCTGGTCTTCTGGAGCGAGGACAAGGTCAAGCGGCGCATGAACTGGGATGAACTCGCAGCCCAGGTCTCGCAAATGCAGCAATTCCTCCGCGCAAACGGCGTCGGCAAGGGCGACCGCGTTGCGGCAATGCTTCCGAACATGCCCGAAGCGATCGTCTCGGTTCTCGCCGTCTCCTCGCTCGGCGCGATCTGGTCGTCCTGCTCCCCGGATTTCGGGGTTCAGGGCGCGCTCGACCGTTTCGGCCAGATCGAGCCGAAACTGTTCATCGCCTGCGACGGCTATTATTACAACGGCAAGACCATCCGCACCGCCGACAAGGTGCGCGACATTGCGGCGGGGTTGCCGGGCAAGCCGCCGGTTCTGATCGTTCCGCTGATCGGCGAGGCGGAGGAAGCTGCGGCAATCACCGGCGGCGTCACGCTCGCGGCGGCTCTGTCGCCTTATGCCGCAGGTCCGGTTGAATATGAGCGCGTGCCGTTCGACCATCCGCTTTTCATCCTCTTTTCCTCAGGGACGACCGGCATTCCCAAATGCATCGTCCATTCGACGGGCGGCGCGCTCATAACGCTCATGAAGGAGCACCAGCTTCATATGAACATCCGTCCGGGCGACCGGGTGTTCTATTTCACAACGCTCGGCTGGATGATGTGGAACTGGCTCGCTGGCGCGCTGGCGAGCGGGGCGACGCTGCTGCTCTATGACGGCTCGCCTTTCGCACCGGACGCGAACTTGCTTTTCGACTACGCCGATGCCGAAGGCATGACCCTCTTCGGAACATCCGCAAAATACATCGACGCTCTGCGCAAGGAGAATATACGCCCGCGCGACACGCACAAGCTGACAGCGCTGCGCACGATGGCCTCGACCGGCTCGCCTCTGGTCCCGGAAGGCTTCGAATATGTCTATGACGCGATCAAGCCGGACATCCATCTCGCCTCGATCGCGGGAGGCACGGACATCTGCGCGTGTTTCGTGCTCGGGAATCCGAACCTGCCGGTCTGGAAAGGCGAAATCCAGGGGCCGGGTCTCGGCATGGCTGTCGATGTGTTCGACCAGGACGGCCACCCGATGCCCTCCGGAAAGGGAGAACTGGTCTGCAAAAAGCCGTTTCCGTCGATGCCGGTCATGTTCTGGAACGACCCTGAAGGCGAGAAATACCACAACGCCTATTTCACGCGCTATGAGAACATATGGCACCATGGCGACTTCGCGGAATGGACGCGGCACGGCGGCATGATTATCCACGGCCGCTCCGACGCCACGCTCAATCCGGGCGGCGTGCGCATCGGCACGGCGGAAATCTACAGGCAGGTGGAAAAACTTGAAGACGTGCGCGAATCGATCGTTATCGGCCAGGAATGGGACAATGACGTTCGCGTCGTGCTTTTCGTCGTTTTGAAAGACGGTTACGAGCTGGATGACGCCTTGATCCAGAAAATCAGGACGCAGATCCGCAACGGAGCCACGCCGCGCCACGTCCCGGCGAAGATCGTGCAGGTGCCGGATATTCCGCGCACCAAGTCAGGCAAGATCACGGAGATCGCCGTCCGCGACATCGTGCATGGGCGCGAGATCAGGAACAAGGAAGCGCTCGCGAATCCGGAGGCGCTCGAATACTATCGCTCGATTCCGGATCTTCAGGCCTAGGCGATGATAGATCCCGTCGAACTTACCCGCGCGCTGATCCGTTTCGAGACCGTAAATCCGCCAGGAAACGAAACGCCATGCGCGCAATATATCGGCGGGATACTGGAGCGCGCCGGATTCTCCTGCGCATATCATCCGCTCGACGGCGATGAAACGCGCGCCAGTCTGGTGGCGAAGATCGGCGGCTCTGCGGACAGGAAGCCGCTATGTTTCACCGGCCACACCGATGTCGTGCCGCTCGGCGCGGCCCCATGGAGCGTGCCGCCATTCGGCGCAGATATCGCGGATGGCAGAATCTACGGACGCGGCTCGACCGACATGAAAGGCGGGGTTGCCGCCATCATTTCGGCGGTGGCTGAACTCGCGCCGCATCTACAGGGGACGCCCGGCGTCGTTCTGGTCATTACCGCCGCCGAGGAACGTGGATGCCAGGGGGCGAATTTCCTCGTCGAGCAAGGCGGGCTGATCGGCGAGGCCGGCGCGATTGTCGTTGCGGAGCCGACCGCAAACCGCCCGCTGAACGGTCACAAGGGCGTGCTCTGGATCGAAGGGCGCTCGGCGGGCGTCACCGCGCACGGCTCGATGCCGGAACAGGGCGACAATGCAGTCTACAAGGCAGCGCGCGCAGTCTCGAAGATCGAGGGGCTGAAGCTTGCGGAAGGCCGCGATCTGCCCGGCGAGCCGACCATAAATGTCGGCTGGTTTCATGGCGGCATGAATATCAACTCGATACCCGACGAGGCGAAGATCGGCGTCGATGTCCGCATGGTCCCCGGCCTGAGCGACTCCGAAGTGATGGCGACGCTTGCCGCGCTCGGCGGCGAGGATATGCGCTTTACGCAGATGGGCTATTCGCCTCCGGTGTATACCGACCCCGGCGATCCCTGGTACGGCGAAGTCTGCGAGATCGCAGCCGCGATAACCGGAGAGCGCCATGCCCCGGCCATCGCGACCTATTTCACGGACGCCGAAGCGCTGACGCGCGGCTATGGCCATCCGCCGGCAATCGTGCTCGGCCCAGGCGAACCAGATATGGCGCACCAGACCGACGAATATTGCCATATTTCAAGGATCGAGGAGGCGCGGTCCATATTCGCCGAAATTGCGCGGAGGTGGTGCGGCGTCTGAGACGCAAGTGCCGTCCACAGATTTTTGATGCCGGTTGATTCATCTTTTGCGAGGCCGAATTCATGACGGACAGCAGAGAGAGCGAAATCTTCTTCGAGGTTCATTCCGGCCTGCCACAGGAAGGGCCCGGAAGCTACGAGTCAACCAAGCGCGCACTCGAAATAGCGGGGAGTTTCCCGGAACGTGCGCAGGTTCTCGACGTCGGTTGCGGGCCGGGGCGGCACACCATGCAGCTTGCGCGCCTGCTGCCCAGCGCGATCATCACGGCGCTGGACAATCACGAGCCCTATCTGCGCGAGGTCCAGCGCCGGGCCGCGGACATCGGCGCATTCAACCGTATCACCGCAGTCGAGGGCGACATGCGCGACCTGCCCGCCGAGGCGGGATCGCTCGATCTGATCTGGTGCGAGGGCGCAGCCTACATCATGGGATTCGAAAATGCGCTGCGCGCGTGGAAGCCGTTTCTGGCGCCTGACGGCCGGATTGCCGTTTCGGAGCCAGTCTGGCTTCGTTCCGATCCGCCCCGGGAGACGGTCGAGTTCTTCGCCGAATATCCGGCCATGCGCGATGCGCAGGCCTGCCGCGACATTGCTGCCGCCTGCGGATATCGGCTTCTCGGCGACTTCATGCTGCCGGAACAGGACTGGCTGAATTATTACGAGCCGCTTGAGGCCCGGATTTCAGCGCTACGCGGCAAATACGCCGGCGACGAAGCCGCCCGGATCGTGCTGGACAAATGTCAGGCCGAAATCGACGATTTCCGAAAGCATACGGAATATTACGGCTATCTGTTCCTGGTGCTTGCCGTCTAGCGCAGCCTTACGTTTTTTTTCATAACCGGCCGTTCTTTCGGGCAAGTGTCCGGATTCGTGCAAAACCAGCGTGAAAGCGGGCGAAGAACGGTTGCCCGGCGCGTCCGGCTTGCTTAGAGTGCGGGCTTTCCGGCAACCTCTGGATGCTCGCCATGCGGCCGTCTAAACGCGAAAACGATGCCATGCGCCCGGTCGCTCTCGAACGCGGCGTCTCCATTCACGCCGAGGGATCCTGCCTCATAAAGTTCGGCAACACGCATGTTCTGTGCACCGCCTCGCTTGAAGAGCGGGTGCCGCCCTGGCTCAAGGGTCATGGCCGGGGCTGGGTGACTGCGGAATACGGGATGTTGCCTCGTTCGACAAGTTCTCGGATGCGCCGCGAATCCACCGCCGGGCATCCTTCCGGACGGACGCAGGAAATCCAGCGCCTTATCGGCCGTTCGCTTCGCGCGGTCGTGGACATGGCCGCACTCGGCGAGCATCAGATTTCCGTCGATTGCGATGTTCTGCAGGCGGATGGCGGCACGCGGACCGCCGCGATTACTGGCGGCTGGATCGCGCTGCATGACTGCATCGAATGGATGAAGGCGCGCGACATGCTCAAGGGCAATGCACTCAAGGACCAGGTGGCGGCTGTGTCCTGCGGGATCTACAAGGGGCAGGCCGTGCTCGATCTCGATTATGCGGAGGACTCCGAGGCTGAAACGGACGCCAATTTCGTCATGACCGGCACTGGCGGAATCGTGGAGATTCAGGGCACGGCGGAAGGCGAACCTTTTTCCGAGGAGATGTTCGCCGAACTGATCGCTCTTTCCAAAAAGGGCATCAGCGAACTCGTGAGCCTTCAGAAGCTGACGGTCGGCTGATGATCGCGAGACTGAAGCGCGGGGACAGGCTTGTAATCGCCAGTCACAACCCTGGAAAGCTGCGGGAATTCCGCGATCTTCTCCATCCTGCGGGCGTTGAACTCGTTTCGGCCGGCGAACTCGGCGTGGCCGAGCCGGAGGAGACAGGCGAAACATTCGAGGCCAATGCGCGGCTCAAGGCGCTTGCGTCGGCTGCGGCGACAGGGCTTCCCGCCCTGGCGGACGACTCCGGAATAGAGGTCGAAGCGCTGGGCGGCGCGCCGGGGATCTACTCCGCGCGCTGGGCAGGCGCGACCAAGGATTTTTCGATTGCGATCGCGCGCGTGGAGCGCGAACTCGCCGGCATGGGCGCGCTCGATCCCGCCCCGCGGGCCAACTTCACCTGCGCGCTCTGCCTGGCCATTCCGGATGGGACGTCCGAATGTTTCGAAGGCAGGGTTTTCGGACATCTGACATTTCCCCCGCGCGGCGGCAACGGTTTCGGCTACGATCCGATCTTCGTTCCCGATGGTCATGATGAAACCTTCGGCGAGATGACGCCTGAGAAAAAGCACAGCATGTCTCACCGCGCAGCGGCATTCGAGTTGTTTTCAAAGGCGATGCTGCCGCGCTGACCGGCGCAGAACGGCTACGGCTTTTCAGGCGCCAAAGGCTTCATGCTTGCCAGCAGCTCTCCCCGCAAATCCGCTTCCGCGGCGCTTCGCCCGTCTCAGACGGCCTCCCTGTCGCTGCGCGCGTACTGGATTTCGTACAGCCGCGCATAGACCCCGCCCATCGATATCAGGGACCGGTGCGTTCCGCTTTCTGCAAGCCTGCCGCCGTCGATAACATGTATCAGATCGGCGTTGAGAACGGTGGCCAGGCGATGGGCGATGACGATGGTCGTACGGCGCTCCGTCAACTGGCTGAGCGCACGCTGGATCGCGTGCTCGGACTCGCTGTCCAGGGCGGATGTCGGCTCGTCGAGAAGAATGATTGGCGCATTCTTCAGAAATGCCCTTGCGATGGAGATCCGCTGGCGCTGACCGCCGGAGAGACGGTCGCCGAGTTCGCCGACCTGGGTGTCGTAGCCTGATGGCAGTGCTTCGATGAAGTGATGCGCATAGGCGGCCCTGGCGGCGGCGGCGATCGCTTCCTCATCAGCGTGCGCGGATCCTGCCGCGATATTCTCCCGTATCGTGCCCTCGAACAGAAAGACGTCCTGGCTGACGAGCGCAACGCCGGACCGCAGCGACGCGAGCGTCACGGCGCGAATGTCCTGACCGTCGATCAGGATTGCGCCTCCGTCGGGATCCCAGAACCGCATGATAAGGCTCATGATCGTGCTCTTTCCACTCCCCGAGAGGCCGACGAGAGCAGTCGTCTTTCCTGGTTCGAAGCACAGCGACAGATCGCGCAGGACAGGCGCGTTCTTCTGATATCCGAATGTGACGTTTTCGAAACGTATCGCACCTTCGCCCGTCTTCAGCGGGACTGCGCCCGGCCGGTCGGCAAGGACAGGCTCGGAGTCGATCAGGTCGAACATCATGCGCACGCCTATGCAGGCCTGGCCGAGCCGCACCTGGAGGCGCGCAAGCCTCCGCGCCGGCTCATAGGCCATGAGCAGCGCGGTGATAAAGGAGAAGAACTCGCCGGGCGTCTCATTATAGGCAAGGCTGCGCCAGCCCGCATAAAAGATGACGCCGGCGACCGCCATCCCGCCCAGTACATCCACAAGCGGATTCACCCCTGCGTTTATGGAAACCATCCGGTTGCTGACGCGCTCCACCGCGCCGATCGAGGCGTCCATGCGCGCTTTCATCTCGGATTCGAGCGTGAACGCTTTCACGACGCGGACGCCCTGCGCCGTCTCGCGCATTGTCCTGACGATGTTTCCGTAGGACATCACTTCCTTCGAGGCGACTTTGCGTATCCGTGCGACCAGCTTCTTCTGCACAAGAATGCCGACAGGCGCACCGAGCGCGCAGATTGCGAACATGGCGGGCTGCTGGACGATCATGACGCAGACAAGTCCGCCGAGAGTCAGGAGGTCGCGCCCGAGGCTTGTAGCGAGCAGATTGACGGCTTCGCGCGTAGCTTGCGCGTTCATCGTCAGCCTCGTGATGAGTTCGTTCGACTGATGGCGCTGATAGAATCCCAGATCCTGCTTCAGCAGGTGGCTGAACATGCGGCTTTGGGTTTCGGCGACCATACGGTTGCCGATCCGCGCCAACAGTATCTCCTGGAAATAGGACGACACGCCCTTGGCGGTGAAAATCCCGACAACGACAGCAGGAATCCAGACCAGGGCCCCGGCCTCCCGGTCTACGAAGATCAGGTTGACGACATCCTTCATGAGCCAGGCGCTCAGCGCAGTGGCGCCGGAAACGATGAACATGAAAACGAAGGCAAGGGCGTATTGCGGCGCGTAACGCCTTGCGTTTTCCCTGATGAGGCGGCCGAGCAGTTTCAGATCGTCTTCGGGAAGAAACAGTTCCAGCAGTCTTGTCACACGAGCGCCCATCGTGAGTTGATGCCGTACGGCCCGGCCATGTGGACGCGAATCGAAGCGCGTCATCCGCACGATCCTGATAGGAAAAACGGGCATATGCGACAATACACAATTACAGATTGTTAATAACCTGTTTAGATTGTCATACTTCGGTCAATACTACTATTAATTGCATAAATGCTGCGCTATTTACCGGGACTTCAAATCCTGTGCAGGCATTGGACAGCGTTCACTATGGCTATGGCAAAACCCTGCTCCTTCAACATTTCATCGGCGCATCCAGCGCCGTGTACTGTTTTCGCGAATGGAGCAGACCTGCCATGAACGGGATGGCTCCATTCGCCTTCCGGCCTGTTGAAGCCGCCTTGGGAGTCGCGCCTGCCGGGAAAGCGGCGCCCCTGACAATGCCCGGCTGCCGCGTGATCGTCGATCTCTCCGACCTCGTGCCCCGGCTCGGCGGCAGCCAGGGCATGACCGGCATTCCCCGTGTCGTGTACGAATTTGCTAACGCCGCAGCCGCCCTGGCGCCGCAGCACGGCCTCACGCTCCTGTACGGCTATTTCGACGAAACGAGGGGACGTTTCATCCGCCTCACGGATCCATCCGCGCCCGGCGATTCGGACGGACGGCTGTTCGACGCCTCCGTTTTTCCGCCCAGCAATAAACGCCCTATCAATATCCCGAAAATTCAGGCGAAATATGCCGGCAAGCCTTTGAAGCAGCATCTGCATATAGCGAAAGGCCGGCTCAGGCTCGCAGGCCGCCGCATGATCCACGGACTTCAGGCCCGCGCCAGCAGCGGCAGCGGCGAGCCTGTCGAGTTCAGGCAGGGCGACGTGCTTCTCATGCTTGGAAGCGGGTGGTATGCGCTTCCTCTTTTCGACCATATAACGCCTTTTGCGAAGCGCGGCCTGCTCAAACCGGTCGTCCTCGTGCACGACCTTATCCCCCTTCTGAAATTCGAGGAGGGAACAACGCTCCCGGTGAACATTTTCGAATGCTGGCTCGAACTTGCCGCAGACCTGACGCGCCATTTCATAACCTATTCTCACTGCACGCGCGAGGATCTGCTCGCCTATTTCGATGCGGCCGGCCGGCCGCGCCCAGATGTGGACGTCATTCCGCTAGCGCATGAATTAGCCCCGGCGCAGCCTTCGCCGCTTTCTCCTCAGGTGAGAGATCTTATCGCATCCAACTATGCGCTTTTCGTCGGTCCTGTCGGAGGGCGAAAAAACGCCCGGCGTTTGCTGGAAGCCTGGCGAATCGTGCTGTCCCGCCTCGGTCCCAAGGCGACGCCCATACTGGCCGTTACCGACCGAAGCGGTGCAGAGCGCATAGAAGCGACCCATATCAGGCCGGCGGCGAGCCATCTGCGCTTGTTGGATCGCCCTTCGGATTACGAATTATCCGTGCTTTATCGGCGCGCCGCCTTCACGGTGTTTCCAAGTCTTTATGAAGGATGGGGGCTGCCGGTCGGCGAGAGCCTCTGGCATGGAACGCCATGCATTACCTCGAATATCTCCGCAATGCCTGAGGTGGGCGGAGCGCTCTGCGACTATGTCGATCCGCTGAATGTCGACAGCATCGCAGCCGCTGTCGAGCGCTATGTCCGCGACGATGAATACAGGAACCGGCGGGCGAGTCAGATCCAGCATGTAGAATTGCGAAGCTGGAAGAGATTTTCGCAAGATATATTAAACAAGATCAAGGATTACTGACTCCCAGTAGATCTATAAAAACAATGGCGGAGATAATGAAACGCAGAATAGCATTAATAACAGGCGTGACTGGGCAAGATGGCGCATATCTTTCCAATTTATTGCTTTCAAAAGACTATGAGGTGCATGGTCTTGTGCGGCGCAGCGCTTCTGCCGATACCGCCTGCGCCCGGCTTCGCTGGCTGGGGATCGAGGATCGCGTCACACTGCATGACGGCGATCTGACGGATCTCTCCTGCCTGATACGCTTGCTCGAAGACGTCCGCCCGGATGAAATCTACAACCTTGCAGCCCAGTCTTTCGTGAAATCCTCCTGGACACAGCCACTGCTCACCAGCCAGGTCACAGGTATCGGAGCGGCGAACATGCTCGAAGCGGTGCGCATCGTCTGTCCCGAAGCGCGTTTCTACCAGGCATCGTCTTCGGAGATGTACGGCCTTGTGCAGGAACCGATACAGAATGAGCGGACACCTTTCTACCCGCGCTCTCCTTACGGCGTCGCAAAGCTCTACGCTCACTGGATGACCGTGAACTACCGCGAAAGCTTCGGACTTCACGCATCAAGCGGGATCCTGTTCAATCACGAGTCGCCCTTGCGAGGTATCGAGTTCGTGACGCGCAAGATCACGAACGCCGTTGCCGAAATCAAGCTCGGCCTCGGCGAAAGACTTGCGCTCGGCAATCTTGAGGCGAGGCGTGACTGGGGACATGCGCGGGACTATGTCGAAGCGATGTGGCTCATGCTTCAGCAGAAAAGTCCCGGCGATTATGTGATCGCAACCGGACACACGGCATCGGTGCGGGAATTCGTCGAACTCGCCTTCAGCCATGCCGGCCTGAATGCATCGGATCATATCGTCGTGGACAAGCGCTTCCTTCGCCCGGCCGAAGTCGACATTCTGATTGGCAATGCAGGCAAGTCGCGCGAAAAACTCGGCTGGAAGGCGAAAACATCGCTCGCGGAACTTGTATCCGAAATGGTCGAGGCCGATCTGGAGCGCGTTGCATATCGCATCCGGAAGCCGGAGCGGATCAGCCGGGCGGCTTGACCCATGCAAATACTTATCACCGGCGCGGCAGGATTTGCGGGCTCTCATCTGGCTGCCTCCCTGCAGCAGATTCTCGGCGCAGACGTCGCAATGACACCGACCTCGCGCATCGGGGGGCGCCATCCGGTCTGGGGAGCAACGGAAGCGCTCGACATGACTGACGAGACGGCCGTGCGCGCAGCGGTCGAGCGTCACAGGCCGACGCATGTCATCCATCTGGCCGGCGTAGCAGCTCCTGCCCGGGCCGCGGAAAATCCGAAAGCTGCCTGGCGCATCCATCTGGAGGGTACGCTCAATCTGGCCGGCGCGATCATGGCCTTCGCCCCCGATTGCGTCCTGATCAATGCCGGATCGGGTCAGGTCTATGGCGACAGCGCCCGCAGCGGTCTACCTCTCGATGAGAGCGCTCTGCTCGCCCCGATCGATCATTACGGCCTGACGAAAGCCGCCGCAGATCTCGCGCTCGGAACTCTCTGTGCGCAAGGACTCCGCTGCATCCGCATGAGACCTTTCAACCACACCGGGCCGGGCCAGTCGCCTTCATTCCTGATCCCGAGCATCGCCGCCCAGATCGCCGGCATCGAGGCCGGACTGGCGGCGCCCGTCATAAAGATCGGGAATCTCGAAGCCGAACGCGATTTTCTCGACGTGCGCGATGTCGTGGCGGCATATGGCCTCGCCGTGAAGGCGGCTGAACGCATCGAACCGGGCACGATCATCAACATCGCTTCAGGTACAAGCAGGAGTGTGCGCCAGGTGCTGGAGTCCCTTTTGAGCTTGAGCTGGAGAAAGATCTCGGTTGAACAGGATCAGTCCCGTTTCCGTGCGAACGATCTTCCGCGCATCACCGGCGATGCCGGCCGCGCCAGGCAACTGCTCGGATGGCAGCCCCGCCATGAATTCGAGGATACGATGGCCGCTGTCCTCGAAGCGTGCAGGGCGAATGTCAAGGCAGCCTGACCCTAAGGGCCAAAGCGCCGGAGCGAAGCCGTTCCGGCGCACCGTGCCGCGTTCCATGCCGCCGCACACCGGAATCGCGATATCTTTCAAAGGCTGGGAACGCCGGCGTGCGCCGCCTGTTAAAGCGGCGACAGCGCGGGCTCGTACGCCCAGTTATCCCCGCGCCGCGGGATTGGTCTGGCGGCGCATCTGGTCTTGGCTATACTCCGCAGGCCATAAGGGCTCTGCGCCGGGCCGCTGAGGGAACAAACTGGGGGAATTCATGGCCGATCTGACCGGCGCTGTTGCACAGCTTCAAAAGACCTTCGGCTTCGACGCCTTCCGCCCCGGCCAGGCCGACATCATCGGCGCCGTGCTCGAAGGCCGGGACGTCCTCGCGGTCATGCCAACCGGTGGCGGCAAGTCCCTTTGCTATCAGTTGCCGGCCATTCTGAACGAGGGTCTGACCGTCGTCATATCGCCCCTCATCGCGCTGATGCGCAACCAGGTCGCGCAGTTGCAGAGCTACGGCGTCACGGCAGCCAGCCTGAATTCGTCGAACGCGCCGGAAGAGGTTCGCGCCGCCTACGACGCTCTGGACAGCGGTTCACTCCACCTGCTCTATCTTGCGCCAGAACGCCTTGCACTGCCAGACACGCGCGCCCGGCTCGCGCGCGCAGGTGTCTCGCTCCTTG
>CAYOUE010000011.1:0-36936 GCA_964407075.1 uncultured Hyphomicrobiaceae bacterium | reverse complement strand
GACGCCGATGTCGACGGCGCGCATATCCGCACGCTGCTGCTCACCTTCTTCTACCGGCAGATGCCGCAGCTGATCGACGGCGGCTATCTCTATATCGCCCAGCCCCCGCTCTACAAGGTCAAGCGTGGCAATTCGGAGCAATATCTTAAGGATGAGCGCGCCTTCGAGGATTATCTGATCGCCGGCGGCATCGAGGACGCCGTGTTCGAACTCGGCGGCGGCGAAACGCTGGCCGGTGAAGACCTGCGCCAGATCACCGAAAAGGCGCGGATGGCGGTCGAGATCCTGGAGGGGCTGCACAGCCGCTATGCGCGCTTTGTCGTGGAGCAGGCCGCCATTGCCGGCACGCTGGATCCGGCGCGGCTCAAGGACGAAGGCGAGGCACGCTCGCTCGCGCGCAGGATTGCGGAGCGTCTCGACGTTCTGTCGGAGGAAACCGAGCGCGGCTGGATCGGCGAGCTGTCAGACGACGGCGGCCTGATCTTCATGCGCGAGGTGCGAGGCGTGACCGAGGCGCACGCGATCGACCGCGCGCTGATCGGCTCGGCCGATGCGCGCAAGCTCGGCCAGCTCGCGGAGCATCTCGGCGAGATCTATGGGCAGGCCGGCGTGCTGCGCCGCAAGGGCGCCGAGACTGCCGTTTATGGCCCGATGAGCCTTCTGGAGGCCGTTTATTCGGCCGGGCGCAAGGGCATCTCGATGCAACGTTATAAGGGTCTGGGCGAGATGAACCCGAACCAGCTCTGGGAAACGACGCTCGACCCCAACGTGCGCACGCTGATGCAGGTCAAGGTCGGCGAAATCGACGAAGCCGACGACATTTTCTCCAAGCTCATGGGCGACGTGGTCGAGCCGCGCCGCGAGTTCATTCAGGAAAATGCCTTGGCGGTGGCGAATTTGGATGTTTAGATTAGTTATCCTGTTGATCTTGTCATGCTGATTTCTCCTCAATGGCGCAATTACCTGCGATCTAGAGCGATAAAAAATCAAGAAAGCAATGGGATCAACGGGATCAGCAACTTCGAATTTAGGCTCATTCAATTTTTGATTTAGGTTAATGTATTAATTATAGAGTACGGATTCAAAATCACTGCTATATGAGTACAGATCGAAATCTTTTTTGTAATAATGTTCTATCAATTTTAAATCTTGCTTAGATATCTTCACTTTCATATTTTGAGAGCGCTTTTTGTGTATTTCTATTGAAGGGCAAGGAATATTTAGGCGCTCAGAGATTTTGGAAATACAATTGCTGATGCCGTCTTCAAATCGGAATATTTCAGCACCTTTTATTTCAAAGCTATGCTGAGGTCTAAAGTGATTATCACGATGATAGCCATTGATTTTGCTTACAGTCAGTGAGTATCGAAGCCAGTTGGAAAATGATAAGGCATTGCGAATGAATTTCTGCTTTCGCATCTGAAAGCGGTATTCGCTTATTATTCGATCTACAGGATGGCGTACGATCATAAAGATCCAATCCATGTCTGCTGGATTACAATATTTTCTAAGCGGTTCCGCATGTAAATGCTGTTCGCTGCAGCGAAAAAAAAATTTTTTTTTGTTTCCTATAAGTGTTAGTGTTCCATTTTGACCAAGGTAATATTCAACAGAAGAGCCCCCAGTCTTGGGTACATGTATGAATAAAATATTCATGCCATTTATATTTGCAATCGGCATTGAATATTACCCTTGATTGACCTTGTTTAATGCAGGTGTTCAACGATCCAAGGTGATGGACGTATCGTCTTATAAATCCTTTTCCAGGGAGAATCGACTGGCCAATACCCGCGTGCGGCTTCATCGATGTCGGGCTTGCCGGTAAATGCAACGATTTTTGCATCTTCAGGAAGTTTTGGCGTCACGAAAAAGTTCAGCGGCCAAGTCGGGATGAGCGAATGCTTAAAACTCAGGCACCAGTTTTCGGGAAAGAAATCAATGTCACCGAGAGTGCGCGAAACAAAAGTCTGACTGTTGCGATATTCATTCATCATGGCCATCGGATCAGGGCGGAAGCGACGCCAAACCTGTGTAAGTTCGCCTACGCGGTACCTGAATAACGACATATTTCCAATGCCTTTGCCTTTTTGCGTCCAATTCTCTATCGTGACAAAGTTAGACTCTGGCAAGAAGTCGAAAAACTGGTCTAGACAGCCGGTGACAAGTATATCCAAGTCTAAGTGCAGAATCGAACCTTCAAGATCATCGAGTTTTTCCTGAAACAGGAACATTCTCCGGAACGGATGAAATCTCATTGCCTCAGGCAGGTCGAATTCAGGCATCGGCTTGATTTCAACCTCGTCTATGATTCCTGCGCGATCATCGGTAAAGCATACGAATCTCAGCGGACGCTGCGTATTGCGTTGCGTCATGCGATAAAGCTGATTCACATATTCCGGGCCATATCGAGTGCCCCATTTCAGGCAAATCACGGTCTGGGTTATGGGCTTTGCATTAACTTCGTTCAATCGTCTCTCGATACTCATCGGTAACCGCTCGCTTGATTACTCAGCGCATACTAAACGCTAAACTTGCGCCAAGGCTATTTTCAACCGCATTTCATGATGCAGCGGATCTCTCAATATGAGGTGTGAAATATCAGGCGGAACGATGCCCGGCAATAGTCAGCTTTGATCTTTTCCGATGGCGGCATACATTAAGAAGTTCACAGAAAACTGAACGGCCGACGCTCAGAATCATTATTGGTAGCCCATATTCACAGGCCGTGTCAGGCCAAGCTCGCACAATGCGGTTATGAATCCACTTTTGTGTAATGGGTCAGTAACCCTGTGCTTTCCTCAGGCTTGGTGACTTCCAAAATCTTCGCGATCCGGCTCGTTCTCATAAAGGCGTGGCATAACGCAAAGTAAAAGCCCTTCCATCCGCCGGTAAAGTGCATACGCAAGATATAGAATTTTATGAAATTTATTGGAAACTCCCCTAGCAGGCGCAATATCAGCGCGGGCCGAGAGCGAGTTGGCGATTCTGAAGCACGGAACGAACTGAAGCGGTTATTCTTGTCGATGACGTGTTCCAATGACACGTAAGGATAGTGATGGATCGGCGCGTTAAGTTGCTTCTTTCCTACTCCCACCCGAAGCTGCACACGGTCATAAACCGGATGCTCCCGATATGACGCCACGCTCCGGTGAAAGAAACGGACCACATTATAATCGTTTGCGAAGGGCCTCGGCTTTTCGTCTCCCGGATACACATTGAGGATCCTGACGGAATACGCAGCCGGCTCGCAATTCGAACCGTCCATGAATAGCCGCCTAATCTCCTCGGCCAAAGCCGGCGTTACCACTTCATCGGCGTCGACATTGAGCACCCAGTCGAACCGGCACGCCTGCTCTGCAAAGCGCTTTTGCGGGCCGTAGCCGGTCCAGTCGCGATAAAGCACTCTTGCGCCCATCGATTCAGCAATCGTTACGGTGGCGTCAGTGCTTCCGGAATCTACCACCACAATCTCGCTCGCAAGGCCGCGAAGGGCGGCAAGCGTCCGAGGGAGACGGGTTTCCTCATTCTTGGCGATGATAAAAGCGGATAGAGGAACTGCCATAAATTTAGCAACCTAAAGTTGATTTAAAAATATAAATACACTCAAGGCGTGTTGGTGGCAAATTCGGTGCCGGGAAAGTCCACAGAATGAACCGTCGGTCCCGCTTTGATTGAAGGAGAAGGGGCGCAGCACGGAGCGGGGCTTGCTTGCTGCAAGGCCGCCGCCAACTTGGCAGCACTCCCGAAAAACTGCTGCCAAGTAGCTGATTTATAATGGGAATTGCGCATCACCGCTTCGCTCGGCTATACTTTTCCGGCTATCCCGCGTCAAGCAATGAGGAGCCGATGACCGATCACGATTTTCGCAGGCAGCTCGAAGGCTACAGCCTGACCACCGCGGAAATCCTGTACCGCATGCCCGACCACACCCATCTCCTGCAATCCTTCATCTGGCAGGATTACGACATGGCGCCGCGTTTTCCGCGGCTGGAAAGCTTTCTGTCATTCTGGGAAAACCATCTGGACGGACCGCTCTTCCGCGTGACGGTGTCGCACAAGAAGCTCTTTTCGCCCGCCGAATTCGATTTTGCGGCCGGACGTTTCGTGCTGCATTGACCGGCGCCCCGGCGCCCGTCACGCAAAGGCGGTCAAGCGCGGCTTGATCCTTCGGCCATTGCCCTGTATGCACCTATGGCCTCGAGGGAAGAGATGGGACCGGAAAAGTCGTTAATGGTGAAGCAGATCAAGCGCGCGCGTCGCCCCTATGTCCGCGCGCTCAAGACAGGCTACCGCCGCTCGCGCCACGCGATCCGGGACAACTCGCCGGGATGGTTCGGCCGCTTCGCCGATCCGGTCCTCGAATATGTCGATGTGTTTTTCGTCGATCACGGCGTCTTCCGGGCGATCTATCCGAACCGTCACCGGCTCTCCGACAGGGCGTGGCGCTCCAGCCAGCCTGCCCCGCACGACATCAGGGTCATGGCGCGGCGCGGCGTCAGGACCATCATCAATCTTCGCGGCGAGCGCGATTGCGGGACATACAGACTCGAACAGGCGGCCTGCGAAAAATACGGCGTTACGCTTGTCGATTTCTCGGTGAAGTCGCGTCAGGCGCCTCCGTCGCGCGCGATCCGCGAGGCGAAAGAGCTGTTCGAAAGCGTAGAATATCCGATCCTGATGCACTGCAAGTCGGGGGCCGACAGGGTCGGGTTAATGAGCGCGCTATACATGATCTTTCAGGAAGGCGCGCCGGTCGAGGAAGCCAAGCGCCAGCTCAGCCTGAGATACGGGCATATCCGCCAGGCCGATACGGGCGTGCTCGACCACGTGTTCGACAGCTATCTGGCGCATCGCGCCCATGAGCCGGTTCCGTTTTTGGATTGGGTCGAGCGTCACTATGACGGCGCGGCCGTCGACAGGTCCTTCAAGGCGGGCGGCCTTGCGAATCTCGTGGTCAACAAGGTCCTGCGCCGCGAATAAACTCACGCTTCAAAGGCGCAGGAGCGCGGCGCGGAAGTCCGTGCCGAAGGCTAAATCGCTCAGGGCGGCGAGCGGATATGCGAAGGCGCTCCAGAAATTCAGCCCGATATCGTCGTTGATGATGCCCGGAAAGATCTTGAAACGGTAATAGGCCCAGGCCGCGCTCGCCGGACCGAGCACAAGCAGAGTCTGCGTTATGGCGTGGCGCACCATGCGGGGGGCGATCTGATCGGCAAGACGGAAGGCTAGCGCCTCCCAGCTTGCCGCGCGGCCCGAGAATTTCAATGCGTAACCCGCCAGCCGCCCGGCGATGGAGGGGGTTCCGTGCTCCGTCCTGAGAGCCGTATGCAGGCGCGTGACGATGAGCTGGTAAAGGAAGAGCCGCGCGAGCTTGCGCGGTCCCACGCGGGCGGCGGACCAGACCGCGAACACCGGAAGCACGCTGATGATCCCGCTTGCAAGGGCCCAACTTCCGTAAAGACCTGCAGAAAGGACGATGGACGTAACGGCAAGGCGCATCGTTTCAGGATCGTCCGCAAACACTGCGGCGGCCTCGGCCATCGCAAGCAGCGCGGCAACAACGGTTGTCGGGATCAGGATGCCGCGGAGATTGGTCTGGATAACCTTGTCGACTTCGGCGAGCGCAAGCCGTTCGGCGACTTCCTCGCCGGTCTTGAGCGCATCCTGCAGACCGGTACGGAACCGGTCGATCGACTTGAGGATCATCCTTGCGGTCTCCTGGCGTCCCGGGGTGGTGTATGCAAACCCGGGCCGCTTCATGATAGAGCGAGGGCGCATGATAATCCAAAAACATTGGCCGGCTATGCTGTATAGTGCGGGTCGTCAGGCTCATGGCGGAGGGAATGGCTCTGCGGACGGATGAAGAGATCGAGGCTGCGTTTGCGGATCCCGACGATCCCAGACCGCTGTTGTGCGCCCTCAACGAAAGCGAACTCGCTCCATTGCGCGCGGCGGCGGGGCTGGGGCATTCGGCGGATCCCGACCAGCTTGCCGAGTCGATCGAGGGGATCGGAGCGGATCGCAACTCAGGCTTTCCGCCTGGGCGGCAAAGGCGCTGGGAGCGGCGGCGAAGCCTCTCGATCTGGCGGCGGCGGACAGGATGATCGTGGAGAGGACACGTAATTCCGCCGGCTTCGAGGCGGCGGCGCCCGGCGCAGGAAAGGCGGCGCTACTCGTCATTGCGGTGACGCTGGCGAGGCTGAGACACAGGAAGCTGAGGCGCTTGCGGACATGGCGTCCGCTGCTCGACCTTCTGGTCGGCCGCTCCGCGCCGGAGGCTCAGCCGCCGGACCGGGACGCGGAAACCTGGCCAGTCGCGGAAGACGGGGCTGCAGCGTCCGCGCCCGCAGCGCCGGGAGATGCAGAGGGCGAGGCGCTGATGGAAGCGCTGCGCAAGGCCGGCGGCGAGATTCCGCTGGCCGTATGGGAACGCAAATTGACACAGGCTCGCAAGGATCTCGGCCGTTTCAACATCATCGTGGCGGGACGCACCGGCGTCGGCAAGACCACGCTGATCGGAGCGGTTTTCGGACAGGATGTCGGCGACACGCTGATGGGGCGTCCCCGCACGCGCGGGCGGATCTGGTATCCGGAGACGCCGGGCGAAGGGGACATATTGCGGCTCTGCGACACCGAGGGGCTGGAAATGGAGCGCTATGACGAGACGCTCTCTGGCCTGAAGGAGGAAATCGCACGCTGCAACACTTCGGCGGACCCGTTCGAGCATATTCATGTCGCCTGGCTCTGCATAGACGAGCCTTCGCTGACAATTCAGCCTGGTGAGGAGGCGCTGGCGCGGCTGCTCGCCCGCGAAGGCGTCCCCCTGATCGCAGTTCTAACGAAGGCCGGCATGGCGCCGGCGTTCCGCGACGAGGCTGCGAGGCTTCTGCCCGAGGCGCGGGCCGTCATCCGCGTCCGCGCCGCCCCGATCGAGTTCGAAGGGCAGGTCTTCGCGCCGATGGGGTTGACCGAACTTATGGATGCGACACAGGCGGTAATTCCGGACGCCGTCGAAGCGGCCTGGCAGGTCGCCTCGCGCAATCTGGAGGCCAATGTCAGGCGCTGCGAGACGATCGTACGCCGCGCAGCCGCTGCTGCCGGCGCGGCGGGTGCCGCCCCGATTCCTATGGCGGATGCGGCCGGCGTGTTCGGGGTTCAGGTCGGCATGATCGTCAGCGTCAGCCTGAATATGGGCGTAAGACTGAGACGGGCCGATCTGCGCGCGATGGCCGTAACGCTTATCGGGGCGCTGGGGCTGACAGCAGGAGGACGCTTCATAGCGGGACAAGTGGCGAAGCTCGTGCCGGGCATCGGAACTATCACGGGAGCCGCTCTCACCGGCACCGCTGCAGCCGCCCTGACCTACGGTCTTGGCCGCGCCTACTTGCAATATCTGCGCGGATTCTTCGAAAGGAACCGGCGTATGCCGGAGGCCGGTGAACTCATGACCGGGTTCCGCGACTATTGGCGGGAGTGGAAAAACAAATATCACCCCCCGCCGGAAGCGCCAAATTCTTGAATTTTTATACAATTGCAATAAAACGGACGAAACTCACCCCGAGAGATTTGGTAGCCGCACATGCCCAAAGCCATGAAGATTGGCTATAACGCGCTGATTAATTCGGCGAAACGCGCGATACGAGAGATCGACCCCGAGACCCTCATCAACGAGTTCGACTCCTCCCGCATGATGCTCGTCGATGTGCGCGACTTACGGGAGATACAGAAATCCGGGCGCATACCGGGCTCTTTCCACTGCCCGCGCGGAATGCTCGAATTCTGGATCGACCCGGCGAGCCCTTATTACAAGCCCGTATTTGGGGAGGAGAGGCTGTTCGTTTTCTATTGCTGGCTCGACTGGCGCTCTGCGCTTTCAGCACAGACGGCGCAGACCATGGGCCTTGAGCAGGTGGCGCATATCAAGGGCGGCTTCAAGGCCTGGATCGACAGCGGCGGCCCGGTCGAGATGGTTCAGGCCAAGGCGAGGGTCTGAACCCGGTCCGGCCGCTCGACACGGCTGCCGCAAAATCTTTCGTTACCAGCCGTTAACCTTGCCGGCCTATTCTTCGCGTGTGCGTAATTTCCCCGATGCCCTTGCATCATACATTCCAATAACGTGATGCATCGGGCCTGGCGGATCGTTCCAAATGCCGGCTTCAGCCGGAGTTTGGAAGAATTGATCCAAAACGAGAGGCTTGAGCGCTGCGCGTGAACCAGGTGAACGCGTCGGAGCGCTGGCGAGGCGTGAGATGGATTTGACATACGATCCGGCTTTGGTCGCGCTTTCGATCGGTATGGCGATGCTGGGATCCTTCACCGGCCTTGTCGTCACGGCCGGAATCGCGCGGGCCGACCCCTACGAGGCGGCGCTGCGGATCATTCTTGCGGCACTCGGCGTGGGAGGCGGCGTCTGGGCGACCCATTCCATCGCCATGATCGCAATAGACGGTCCCGCGCCGCTCAGCCTCGATCTCATCAGAATGGCGGGCGCAGCACTCGCCGCCACCCTGTTCGCAGGGGTGGCGATGCTGATCGGCCGGCTTACCGCTCATGGCGCGCTTGCCATACCGGCCGGCGCAGCCTGCCTGGCTGCGGGCATGGCGGCGATGTACGCCCTGGGCGTTTCCGCCACGATGAAGAATTACGGCATGATCCCTTCATGGCCCGGTCTTGCATTCGCCTTCGTCATAGCCCTTCAGGCGTCTGCGGCCGTTTTGTGGTTCGCGTTTCACGACCGCGGACTGCCCGGCACCTTCCTGGGTTCCGCGGCGCTGGGCCTGGCCATTTCAGCAGCGCAATATTCAGCCGCCGAGGCGTCCGGCTTTGCGCCGCTGGGGGATGCACTCGGGGCTGGCGCTCAGCAAGGCGTGAACTATTCTCTCGCCCTGTCGATCGCCACGACGATTTACGTGATCTGCGGGTTCTGCATCGGAATATTCATGCTCGTCGGCATGATAAAGCGCTCCAGGCCGGGAGGCGCAGCCGGTTAGATCCGGGCGCAAGACGCCGCACCTCTCCCCCGTGTCCACAACAACACGCAGCCTTGTCTGTGGCCATAAGGCCGCTGTAATGGCTTTACGGCAGGAATATGGCTGCTAAATTGTTCAGTTGGCGGGCTGGATGACGCCTCGGCGGGATGAAGGGCTGAATGTGACGGACAGGCTGGAGGATAGCGCCGATACGGATGAGGTTGCGGCCGCGCCGAACGGCCATGCATTGGCCGCGCATTCTTCGCCCGATCGCGGGCGGAACGGTTCGGGAGGAGCCGGCCCGCTTGCAAAGCCTGCACATATGCCCCGTGCCGATCAGCGCCACCCTCATCGCGCCAGTCGCAGCTGGCCGCCTGTCTACGGCGCGCTCGATCTCGGCACGAATAACTGCCGCCTTCTTGTCGCACGGCCTTCAAGGCGCGGCTTTCAGGTCGTCGATGCATTCTCTCGGATCATCCGTCTCGGCGAGGGCGTCAGCCAGACCGGACGCCTTTCCGACGCAGCTATCGAGCGCACGCTGGACGCGCTCAGGGTCTGCTCGGACAAGCTGGCGCGCCGGAATGTGCAGCGTTCCCGGCTCATTGCCACCGAAGCCTGCCGGATCGCGGCCAATGGCGACGAGTTCATACGCCGGGTGCAGCGCGAAACCGGCCTCAAGCTCGAAATCGTCAGCCGCGAAACCGAAGCCCTTCTGGCGGTCGCCGGATGCTCGACCCTGCTCGATCCCGGATGCGACTGGGCGCTGGTCTTCGACATCGGCGGCGGGTCGACGGAGCTGATCTGGGTCGATCTGCGCAAGCTCGGGGGCGGATCGAAAAGACAGAAACGCCGCGACCGGACGCGCATCCAGAACGCGATCGCAGGCTGGACGTCGCTGCCGGTCGGCGTCGTCACGCTTTCGGAGCGCTTCGGCGGACGCGCCGTCGACGACCTCATTTTCGAGGCGATGGTCAAGGACGTCATGGACAAGCTCGCGCCCTTCGACAAGGAGCATGGCTTCTCCGGCCGCCTGCCGTTGGAGCGCGCTCATCTTCTGGGCACCTCCGGCACGGTGACGACGATTGCAGGGGTGCATCTCAACCTGGCAAGCTATGTGCGCAGCCGCGTCGACGGCGCATGGATGAGCGAGGGCGAGGTCCGCCGGGTCAGCCGGAACCTGCTCGGCCTGTCCTACGATCAGCGCACGCTTCAGCCCTGCATCGGTCCTGAGCGCGCCGATCTCGTGCTGGGCGGCTGCGCGATCCTCGAAGGCATCATGCGCCTATGGCCCTGCCAGCGTCTGCGCGTCGCCGATCGCGGCCTGCGCGAGGGCATCCTCATCAGCCTGATGGCCGAGGATCAGCGCAAGCGATCGGCGTGGCGCAAATCCGGGTGAGCCCTTCCCTGAGAAAGGCGACAGGGCGCCGGCGCCCATTGATCGGCTGCGTTCCGCTTGATATTGCCATTTGACGCGACGCAGCCTATAACACTGCCATTACACACGCGGAAATGACGGATGAAGGGCCCCGGTCGGGGCTTTATTCATTCGATCCGGTGGCCGGGTGCTAGTCGTTCCGGCAACGCGTTCCGCGGAGGTTAAACCGGAAAAGAAGGAGAGCAGGCCGATGGCGCTGCCACAGTTCACCATGCGTCAGCTTCTCGAAGCGGGCGTGCATTTCGGTCATCAGACCCATCGCTGGAATCCGAAAATGGAAAGATACATTTTCGGCTCCCGCAACAAGATTCACATCATCGATCTCGCCCAGACCGTGCCGCTTCTTCACCAGGCGCTGGTCACCATCAGCGACGTCGTGGCGCGCGGCGGGCGCGTTCTCTATGTCGGCACGAAGCGTCAGGCTTCCGACGCGGTCGCGGATTCAGCCAAGCGGGCGGCGCAATATTACGTCAATCACCGCTGGCTGGGCGGCATGTTGACAAACTGGAAAACCATCACCAATTCCATCAGGCGCTTGCGCCAGCTCGACGAGCTGCTCGGAGCGAGTGCGCAAGGCTTCACCAAGAAAGAATTGCTTCAGTTGACGCGCGAGCGCGACAAGCTGGAACAGGCTCTCGGCGGCATCCGCGACATGGGCGGCCTTCCGGATCTCATGTTCGTGATCGACACAAACAAGGAAGCGATCGCTGTCGCCGAAGCGCGCAAGCTGGGCATTCCGGTCGTCGCCATCGTGGACAGCAATTCCGATCCTGACGGCGTCGATTTCCTGATCCCGGGCAATGACGACGCCGGGCGCGCGATCACGCTGTATTGCGATCTCGTCGCGCGAGCCGCGCTCGATGGCATCGAACGCGGCGCGGTGCGCGGGGGCATCGACATCGGCGCCTCGGCCCAACCCGTCGCCGAAGCTGTTGCAACGGAGGCGGAGGAAGCGGTCGAAGGCGAGGGCGGGCAAGCCGGCACGGGTGGCTCGGACGCCCCGGCGGGCTTTACCCCGCTCCCTGAGCCGGAGGGCGAGGCTGACGATCTCACGAAACTGACCGGCGTGGGCAAGGCGATGGCGGCAAAGTTGAACGCTCAGGGCATTTACCATTTCTCGCAACTCGCCGCGATGCAGCCCGAAGCCCTTGAAGAGCTCGACATGCTGATCGAGGCGAAGGGCAAGGCTAAGAACAGCAAGTGGATCGACGAAGCGAAAGAGCTTTTGCAAGGAGCGGCCTCGGATGCGGCCGCTTGATGGACTGGCGAAGCGCGCCCTCAAGGGCGTGTGAGCGGGTCCGTGTTGCAGGATATTCAAGACGCTAACAGAGGCGGATATGGCGGCAATTACGGCACAGATGGTCAAGGAACTGCGCGAAAAGAGCGGCGCAGGCATGATGGATTGCAAGACGGCGTTGCAGGAGAACGACGGCGACATGGAAGCCGCCGTCGACTGGCTGCGCGCGAAAGGTCTGTCCAAGGCCGCGAAAAAGGCCGGGCGGGTCGCTGCTGAAGGGCTTATCGGCGTGGCGCTGAGCGGCAAGGCCGGAACGGTCGTCGAGGTCAATTCGGAGACCGACTTTGTCGCCCGCAACGACAAGTTCCAGGAAATGGTCGCCGATGTGGCTAAGCTTGGGCTGAAGGCCAAGGGCGATCTGGGCAAGCTCGCCAAGGCCAAGATGCCGGCCGGCAAGCCTGTCGGCGAGCACATCACCGAGATGGTCGGCACGATCGGCGAGAATATGAGCCTGCGCCGCACCGCCTATCTCGACGTGTCCGATGGGGCGGTGGTGAGCTACGTGCACAATTCCGTTGCCCCCGACCTCGGCAAGATAGGCGTTCTCGTTGCGCTGGAGTCAAAAGGCGACAAGGGCAAGCTTAAGGAACTCGGCCGCCAGATCGCGATGCATGTCGCGGCCTCGAATCCGCTTGCGCTGAACGCTGATCAGATCGACCCTGAGGTCGTCGAGCGCGAGCGCGCCATTCTGGTCGAGCAGGCCAGGGAAAGCGGCAAGCCCGACAATGTGATCGAGAAGATGGTTGACGGGCGGATGCAGAAATTCTTCAAGGAATCTGTGCTGCTCAAGCAGCAATTCGTCGTCGATCCCGACAACACGGTCGAAAAGGCGGTCGAAGCCGCCGCCAAGGAGGCCGGGGCGCCGATCGCGGTCAAGGGCTTCGTCCGCTTCGAGCTTGGCGAAGGCATCGAAAAGGAAAAGAGCGACTTCGCCGCAGAAGTCGCCGCAGCGGCAGGCGGCTGAGCCTTCCGACACACACCGGCGGAGCGGCTTTGTCCGCCCGCCGGCTCATCCCTCCCGGAGCCGAACGCATGGCCGGAACCGACAAGGCAAAGCCGAATTACCGCCGGGCGATGCTTAAATTGTCCGGCGAGGTGCTCCTCGGTTCTCAGGCATACGGAATCGACAATGCAGTGGCCGTGCGCTTTGCGCGCGAGATCATGGAAGCGGCGTCATCAGGCGTTCAGATCTGCGTCGTGATCGGAGGCGGCAATATATTCCGCGGCCTTGCCGGATCGGCCTCGGGCATGGACCGCGTCAGGGCCGATTATGTCGGCATGCTCGCAACCGTCATGAACGCCGTCGCGCTCGCCAGCGCGCTGGAGCGGGAAGGCGCACGCGCCGCCGTCTTCTCGCCCGTCGCCGCCGGGTCTGGCGTGAGGCCCTTCGACCGCGATCAGGCTGTAGCCGCGCTTGAGGCCGGCGCGATCGTGATTTTCGGCGGCGGCACCGGCAGCCCTTTCTTCACCACCGACACCACTGCGGCCTTGCGCGCGGCGGAGATGGGTTGTGACGTGATCCTGAAGGGCACGAAGGTCGACGGCATCTACACCGCCGATCCCGGCGCCGATCCGCACGCGGAGCGATATGACAGACTGGATTACGACGACGCGCTGACACGCGACCTCAAGGTCATGGACGGCGCGGCGTTCGCGCTCGCCCGGGACGCCGGCATCCCCATTGTCGTGTTTTCGCTGCAGGAGGAAGGAAGCATCGTCGGGGTTCTGAATGGCGAAGTCCCCTCGACGCTGGTGTCGGCGCATAAAGCCTGACCGGAAAGCATTGGATCTGCGCGCCGGACCCTGAAATCCGCAATGACATGTAATCTCATTGCTCTTTGATCCGCTGCGCATTACCAGAATGATACATGCGATGGCGTGAACGACAATCTAGGGAACGAAAACCATGTCCGATGCGAACTTCGATCTGAAGGATCTGGAAAAGCGGATGCAGGGGGCGCTCTCGGTTCTGAAACAGGAATTCGGCGGGCTGCGTACCGGCCGCGCCAGCGCCGGGCTTCTCGACCCGATCATGGTCAACGCCTATGGCGCGAAAATGCCGCTCAATCAGGTGGCGACCGTCTCCGTTCCGGAGGCGCGAATGATTTCGGTCTCGGTCTGGGACAAGAGTCTGGTCTCGGCGGTCGAGAAGGCGATTCGCGAATCCGATCTCGGCCTCAATCCGGTCGTCGACGGCACGACGCTCCGCCTGCCCATCCCGGAACTCAACCAGGAACGCCGCCAGGAACTGTCGAAGATCGCAGCGAAATATGCCGAACAGGCGCGGGTTTCAGTTCGGAACGTGCGGCGCGACGGCATGGACACGCTCAAGAGAATGGAAAAGGATCACGAGATCGGCGAGGACGAGCAGCGTTCGCTTTCGGCAAAGGTTCAGGAACTGACCGACAGGGTCATCAAGGATATAGATGCAGCGCTCGCGGCGAAGGAAGCCGAGATCATGCAGGTCTGACACCGGCAGGCAGGGAGCATGAAGCGCTTGCAGCACAGTCGTTTTACCAGGCCGGATGTGTGAGCCGATGACCCAAGCCGAGATGTCCGAGAGCGCTCCCGCTCCCTTTCCAAGCCACGTCGCGATCATCATGGACGGCAACGGACGCTGGGCCAGCAAAAGAGGTTTGCCGCGCGCCGAAGGCCATCGCCGCGGCGTCCAGGCGGTCCGGGACTGCGTGGCGGGCGCGATCGAGCTGGGGATTTCCTATCTCACGCTCTACACATTCTCCTCCGAGAACTGGCGCCGCCCCTATTCCGAAATCAACGATCTCATGGGCTTGCTGAAGGCCTTCATAAGGCGCGATCTTGCAGAGCTTCACCGCAACAATGTCAGGATCCTGACCATCGGCACCGAGGCAGGTATCGACCCGGAAGTCGTTCACCTGATCCGCGAAGCCGTTCAACTCACCGAGAATAATTCCGGGCTCGTTCTGACCGCAGCGTTCAATTACGGCGCGCGCGACGAGATCGTCCGCGCCGTGCGCCTGCTTGCGGCAAGCGCCGCCAGAGGCGAGATATCTCCCGAGGCCATTTCCGCCGCCTCGATACAGGACCATCTGGACACGGCCGGCGTGCCCGATCCCGATCTCATGATCCGGACGGGCGGAGACCAGCGCATCAGCAATTTCCTGCTCTGGCAGAGCGCGTACACGGAGTTTCTTTTCCTCGACAGCTACTGGCCCGATTTTTCGAAGGAAATGCTGGCGAAAGCCGTTTCCGACTTTCAGAGCCGCGAGCGCCGCTTCGGAGGCCTTGGCGCGAAATGCAGCGCTTGAAGACGCCCATGGCCATTCCGGAAGAAGGGGCAGCCGTTCCAAAATCACCTCGAGCAGAGCTGAACATCCGCATCGCATCGGCCCTCATGCTCATCGCCGTCAGCCTTGTCATGACGCTGGCGAGTCTCGAAACCTTCGGGGTTCTGATCTGCTTTTTCACGATTGCTATTGCCTGGGAATGGGGCCGGCTGGTGCGCGGAAAAGGATTCGATCCGGCATTCGCCGCTCACGCTGCCGCTTTTGCCGGCGCTTGTCTGGCAACGGTTTTTGGCTGCCCCGCCTGCGCCCTTTTCACAATCATCATCGGGACCGTCGCGGTCTTTCTCATCAGATGCATGATGCTGGAGCGGTCGCAGGCATGGTGGTCGGCGGCAGGGGTCTATTACGCTGGGTTTCCCGCGATTGGCCTGATATGGCTGCGTAGCGATCCCGACTATGGCGTGCTTGCCGTGCTGTATATATTCGCCATCGTGTGGACGACCGACAGCGCGGCCTATTTCTTCGGGCGCTGGATCGGCGGGCCGAAGCTGGCGCCGCGGATTTCGCCGAAAAAGACCTGGGCGGGCTTTGCCGGCGGCGTCGTATGCGCTTCGCTCGCCGCGGCGCTCTTCGGTCATCTGACTGGTGTGTTCAGCGTCTGGCTGGTTCTTCTGGCCGCTGCGCTGGCTGTGATCTCGCAAGGCGGCGATCTTGGCGAGTCAGCGATCAAGCGCGTGTTCGGCCGCAAGGACTCCAGCTCGCTGATACCAGGGCATGGCGGCGTGCTGGATCGTCTCGACGGTCTGATTTTCGCCGCGACTGCGGCCGCGCTGGTTGCATGGGCGCATGGCCCCGCCAGCCCCGGGCGGGCATTATTGCTCTGGCCTTGACCGCCGATTGCTGGCAAAGATCACCTCGATTCGATCCGGAAGAGCGGATTCGGACCAATAAGGAGCAGCGATGAAGCCGAGAAAAGTTACGGTTCTGGGCGCGACGGGCTCGATCGGCGAAAGCACGCTCGATCTAATAGGCCGGACCCCGGAACGCTTCGACGTTATCGCGCTGACCGCCGGATCGAACGCAGACAAACTCGCGGAACTCGCCATCCGCCACAGGGCCCAGTATGCCGCGATCGCCGACGAAAGCAGATATGAGCGGCTGAAGGAACTTCTGGCGGGAACCGGCATAGAGGTTTCCGCAGGCGAAGCAGCCGTTTGCCAGGCAGCGCAGATCCCTGCCGACTGGATCATGGCCGCGGTTGTCGGCGCCGCGGGCCTCCGGCCGACTTTCGCCGCCGCGGGACAGGGAAGCTGCGTCGCGCTTGCGAACAAGGAGTGCCTCGTTTCCGCAGGCGAGGTGTTCCTCAATGCCATCAAGGACGCCGGCGCAACGCTGATGCCGGTCGACTCGGAGCATTCGGCGGCTTTCCAGGCGATCGACCCTTCGCCGTCGCACTGCATCGAAACCATCACGCTGACCGCCTCTGGCGGCCCGTTCAGGGAATGGAGCCTCGACCGGCTCAAGGCGGCCAAACCCGAAGAGGCGCTGAGGCATCCGAACTGGTCGATGGGACCGAAAATCACGATCGACTCCGCAACGCTCATGAACAAGGGCCTTGAGTTGATCGAAGCCCTTCATCTTTTTCCTGTCCAGCCTGCCCAGCTCAAGATTCTCGTCCATCCGCAATCCATCATTCACTGCCTCGTGCAATATTGCGACGGATCCGTACTCTCCCAGCTGGGCTCGCCCGACATGCGCGCGCCGATCGCCTACAGCCTCGCATGGCCGGAGCGGATGCCGACGCCCGTCAAGCGACTCGATCTCGCCGCGGTCGGCAAGCTGACTTTCGAGGAGCCGGACGAGAAGCGCTTCCCTGCAATCCGCGTTTCGCGGGAGGCGATGGAGGCCGGGGGAACAGCGCCGACTGTTCTGAATGCGGCCAACGAGATCGCTGTGGAGCGGTTTCTGGCCGGCCAGATCGGCTTCATGACGATTCCGAAGGTCGTCGAGGCGGTCATCGAGGCGTCGATCTCGGAAATCGGCATCGCGCGCGCCTCGACGCTCGATGAAGTCATCGAGACCGATCTCGCAGCGCGCCGGCTGGCGGATCGTTTCTGCGGCGCTTACCGCATCACATAGACGCGCCCGGCGGCGCATGGCGCTCGCCGCAGCGGTCTGGTATGACTGGCGTAACCGAATTTTTGAGCATTGCCGGCAGGGTTCCGCCCCCGGCGATGACCGGAGGACGATTTTCATGGAATTTCTAGCCGATACGGAGCCGTTCGCTACGATCTGGTCCGCTCTGTCATGGGTTCTGCCGTTCCTGTTCGTGCTGGGCGTTGTCGTCTTCGTGCATGAAATGGGGCATTTTCTCGTCGCCCGCTATTATGGCGTGACGGTCGAGACCTTCTCGATTGGCTTCGGGCCTGAAATCGGTGGTTTCATGGACCGTTACGGCACGCGTTGGCGCGTCGCCTGGATACCGCTCGGCGGTTATGTGAAGTTCAAGGGGGACGAGAACGCTGCAAGCGTTCCCAGCACAGGCCGCATCGACAATCTCTCCGAAGAGGAGCGCCACGGCAATTTTCACGCCAAGCCGCTCTATCAGCGCGCCGCTGTCGTCGCTGCCGGGCCGATGGCCAACTTCATTCTGGCGATCGTGATCCTGTTTTTCTGGTTCCTGGCTTTCGGCAAGCCGATCCTGGAGCCGCGCGTCGCCAGCGTTCAGCCAGGCAGCGCGGCTGAGTCGGCCGGGTTCCAGCCCGGAGACGTGATTCGGCAGATCGGCGGCACGCAGATCGAAAGTTTCGACGAAGTGCAGCGCATCGTCATGCTCCGCGCCGAGGAAGAACTGGCGTTCATCGTCGATCGCGGCGGCCAGCCTGTCCGGCTCTTGGCGACGCCGGAGTTGAGGGAGATCGAGGACCGTTTCGGCAATCCCGTCCGGCTCGGTCTGCTCGGCATCGAGAGCGCGTCGGGCAACGTCACCATCAAGCCTTTCGGGCCTCTCGGCGCAGCCTCGCAAAGCCTGTCCGAGACATGGTTCTGGATGCAGCAGCCTTTCATCTTCATCCAGAAGATCTTCATCGGCCAGGCGTCCGGCGAGGAGGTGCGCGGCATTGTCGGCATCGCCGAGTTGTCGCGCGGCGTCGCATCCATCGGATTTGTCGAGCTTTTCCGCTGGATCGCGATCATTTCGATCAATATCGGGCTGCTGAATCTGTTCCCGATTCCGATCCTCGATGGCGGCCACCTTCTGTTCTATGGCATAGAAGCCATACGCGGCCGCCCATTGAGTGAGAGGACGCAGGAAATCGGATTTAGAATTGGCTTCGCATTGGTGATCATGTTAATGCTTTTCGCAACGCGGAACGATGTGATTCATTTGTTGCGAAGATTCGGATAAATCCGGCAAGTCAGGCGCATAGCTTGACCGGGCGGGCAGGCAGCGATGAGAAACGGAGTGCCGCTTCATGTGACGTGGCCGGGGGGCCACAAGGCATGAAATTGTTAGAGATTTCGGCCGCAGCCACTTTGCAGTCATAAAGAAATGCTGCGTAAAGTGAAGGCCGTTGTCTTGGGGGACCGGCGTAACGGGGGCAAGAAATTCAAATGCTGCGGACGGCAATGAGCAGGCTAAAATATCTCATATGCGCGCTGGTGACTGCGTGCTCCATGACCCTGGCGGCAGGAGTCGCTCTTGATGACAGCGCTGCTTACGCGCAGTCCGGTCCCGTTATCAACGAGATTCGCGTCATCGGAACGCAGCGCATCGCGACCGAGACCATCCGGAGCTATCTGACATTCGGCGTAGGCGACCGCTATGACGAATTCCAGGCGAATGAAAGCGTCAAGGCGCTGATCGCGACGGGGCTGTTCGAAAATGTGAACATCACCCAGAGCGGCGGCGTCGTCACCGTTCAGATCGTCAACGAGAACCCCGTCGTCAATCAGGTCGTCTTCGAAGGCAACCGCGACATCAAGGACGACACGCTCGCTCCGGAAGTGCAGCTTCAGCCGCGCTCAGTGTTCACCCGCGCCAAAGCTCAGGCCGACGTGCAGCGCATCTATGACGTCTACCGCCGTTCCGGCTACTACGCGGTCCAGGTCGACGTCAGCATCATCGAACTCGACAATGGACGTCTGAACGTCGTGTTCGAGATCAGCGAAGGGCCTGAGACAAAGGTTCTGAGCATCAATTTCATCGGTAACCGCGCTTTCTCCGACTCCCAGCTACGTAGTGTCATCACAACCACTGAGTCGAACCTGCTCAGCTTTCTGAAGTCCACCGACGTTTACGATCCCGACCGCTTGAATCTCGACCGCGAATTCCTCCGGCGATATTACATGCGCAACGGTTACGCCGACGCCCGCGTCGTCTCCGCTGTCGCCGACCTCGATCCCGAAGGCAAGGGTTTCTACATCACCTTCACTGTAGATGAGGGCGAGCTTTACAATTTCGGACCCGTCAACATCGAATCCACGGTCCCCGCCGTCGACCCCGAATCGCTGCGCGACGACGTCTTGACCGTCGAAGGCGACATCTACAACGCTCAGAAGATCGACGATACAGCGGAAAAGATGACGGTTGCGGTCACAGAGCAGGGCTTCGCTTTCGGCCAGATCCGTCCGCGAATCGAACGCGATCCGATCAGCCGCATCATCCTCGTGACCTATATCGTCGAGCAGGGGCCGCGCGTCTATGTCGAGCGCATCAATATCGTCGGCAACGCCCGCACCCGCGATTATGTCATGCGCCGCGAGATCCGCGTTGCGGAAGGTGACGCCTTCAATCGCCGCATGATCGAGCAGGCGCGCCTTCGGCTCCAGCGTCTCGGCTTCTTCAAATCCGTGCGTGTCACCCAGGAGCCGGGCTCTGCTGGCGACCGTGTTGTCGTCAACTTCATCGTCGAGGAACAGCCCACGGGTGAATTCTCGATCGCTGCGGGTTATTCGTCCAATAACGGCGTCATAGGCGAAATCGCGTTTACCGAGCGGAACCTGATGGGCAAGGGGCAGTTCCTGCGGCTGAAACTGGCAGGCAGCGCCGAGAACATGCAGATCGACCTTTCGTTCACCGAACCGCGCTTCCTCGACCAGGATATTGCCGCAGGCTTCGACGTGTTCCACCGCGAGAACGACTTCCAGGACACGTCCGGCTACAGCCAGCGCAAGACCGGCGGCGCGCTGAGGGCAGGTTTCGCCCTGACGGACGAGGTCTACTTTCAGACGAAGTACAGCCTGCTGCAGGACGAAGTGTTCGATGTCGTTGGCGGTACTCCCGGTGTCGACCCTGGAGCTGCATCTCTGGTTATTCAGGAAGTCGAGGGCGAAAGGATCATATCTTCAGTCGGTTACACGCTCAGCTACGATACGCGTGACAATCGCATGCAGCCTTCCCGCGGCGTCTATCTTGCCTTCAATCAGGACATTGCCGGGGTAGGCGGCGATGTAAATTACCTGGAGTCAACGGCTGAGGCGCGTGGTTACTACCCGATCTATGAAGGCATAACTCTCGTCGGACGTCTGATAGGAGGGTATATCACCGGTTGGGGCGGGCAGGATGTCGCCGCTGTCGACTCGTTCTTCAAAGGTGGCGAGACGATCAGAGGCTTCGCGAATTCAGGTATTGGTCCTCGCGACGCAGTTACAGGTGATGCAATCGGCGGAAAGATCTTCTATGCCGGCACCGTCGAAGTTCGCTTCCCGATCCCGTTCCTGCCAGAAGAATTTGGCTTTAGTGGTGCCGTTTTTGCCGATGCCGGTTCATTGCACGATACAGATTTCAGCGATCCTGGCGTCACCATAGAAGACGACGCTGCGATCCGCTCGTCCGTCGGCGCAAGCCTGTTGTGGAACTCACCGGTTGGGCCGCTGCGCGCCGACTTTGCATGGGTCATCACCAAAGCGGATTTCGACGAGGAAGAGCTGTTCCGGTTTGGCGCCTCGACGAAGTTCTAGAACGGGCTGCAAGGCGCATGTCTTGAGGAAGGCCCCCGATGGCGGGGGCCTTCTGCATTTGGAGCGAGGCCAGATTTGGTGGAAGCAGATAGCCTCGCGGCTCGCTCTATTTTGGTTTGCTGGTCGCGTGATCGGACGGAAAACCGGCTTCCACTTTTCCTGATCACGCTCTAGAAGAATAGAAAAATGATGGAACATCCCGGTTTCTTCGAACTCGCAGGCCCCTTCTCCCTGACCCGCATCGCTGCGGAGAGCGGAGCTGAACTCGCCGTCCCGGAAAGCGCGGAAAAGCCCATGCGCGGCATCGCCCCGCTAAGCGACGCGGGTCCGGAGGAAATCTCCTTCCTCGACAACGTCAAATACCTGCCCCAGCTCGACGCCACCAGCGCCGGCGCCTGTTTCATCCAGCCGAAATACGCCGCGCGCTGCCCCGCCGGAACGGTAGCGCTCCTGTCGCCCGAGCCTTACCGCGCCTACGCCAGGGCGCTCGCCCTGTTCTACCCGGACGCAGGCGCACCCAAAGCCGCGGTCCACATGAACGGCGCTGCCCAGATCGACCCTTCCGCAAGACTCGAACCCGGCGTGATCGTTGAGCCAGGTGCGGTGATCGGCCCCGAAGCCGAGATCGGGGAAGGGACGCGCATCGCCGCAGGCGCGGTCATCGGCTATCGCTGCGCGATCGGCCGTCATTGCTATATCGGCCCGCGCGCCGTCATCACCCACGCGCTGATCGGCAACCACGTCATCATCCATGCCGGCGCGGCCATCGGGCAGGACGGTTTCGGTTTCGCTATGGGACCGAAAGGCCACCTCAAGGTGCCGCAGATCGGCCGGGTCATCATCCAGGATTGGGTCGAGATCGGCGCCAACAGCACGATCGACCGCGGCGCGCTTCGCGACACGATCATTGGCGAAGGCACAAAGATTGATAATCTCGTTCAGATTGGCCATAACGTGGTGATCGGCCGGAACGCCATCCTTGTGGGTCTGGTCGGAGTCGCAGGCAGCGCAGTTCTCGAAGATTTTGTCGTCCTTGGCGGACAATCCGGCATCGTCGGTCATATCAGGATCGGCGCAGGGGCGCAGATCGCCGGGAACAGCGGCGTGACGGAAGACGTCCCGCCCGGGCAGCGCTGGGGCGGATCGCCCGCCAAGCCTCTGAAATTCTGGGCGCGCGAGATCGCACTCATGAAAAGAATGACGGAGCTGTTCGGCGGGAAGGGGCTCAAGGCGCTCGAAAAGCTGAAAGGCTAAGCGGCAGGCTGAGCAATCGCCGCCGCATCATGGAGTGAGAAGGAATGAACGAGGAAGCTCGTGGGGAGACGCTGGGCACGGCCGATATTCACCGTGTCCTCAAGCTTCTGCCCCACCGTTATCCGTTTTTGATGATTGACCGCATCGTTGACATAAACGGCGACGAGTCCGCCGTAGGAATAAAGAATGTCACGTTCAATGAACCGTTTTTTCAAGGCCACTTTCCCGGTTTTCCGGTCATGCCGGGCGTCATGCTCATCGAGGGCATGGCGCAGACCGCCGGCGCAATCTGCGTCGCAGCACTCGGCGAAACCTACCAGCCACAGGTCGTTTATTTCATGAGTATCGACCGGGCGAAATTCCGCCGTCCCGTGTTGCCCGGCGATACTGTCGAATACCACGTCAAAAAGATCCGCAATCGCGGGCCGGTCTGGCGTTTTCAGTGCGAGGCCAAGGTTGCGGGCGGGCTCGTCGCCGAGGCCGAAGTCAGCGCCATGATCGTCGATGCAGACAAGGCGCAGAAAGAATCAGCGAGTTGAACGTGCCATCCATTTCACCATCCGACCCCGCCGCATCGCGCGCGCCTTCCATCCATCCGACCGCCATCGTGGAACCCGGCGCCGAACTTGCGCCAGGCGTCGAGATCGGCCCTTACTCTGTGATCGGTTCGGAAGCGGTGCTGCATGAAGACGTGCGGATCGCCGCCCACGTCGTCATCGCAGGCAAGACCGAGATCGGCAAGGGCACGCAGGTGTTCCCCTTCGCCTCGCTTGGTCAGGCCCCGCAGGACCGCAAATATCGCGGCGAGCACAGCCGTCTCGTCATCGGTTCCGGCAATATCATCCGCGAATATGTCACGATGAACCCCGGCACCGAGCAGGGCGGCCTGACGACACGGATCGGCGATAATGGCCTGTTCCTGACCGGCGCGCATGTCGCCCATGACTGCCTGATCGGCAACAATGTCCTGCTGGTCAACAACGCCACGCTCGGGGGGCACTGCGTTGTGGAGGACTTCGCCAGCGTCGGCGGGCTGTCCGCCGTGCACCAGTTTGTCCGCATCGGCGCCTATTCCTTCATCGGCGGCATGTCGGGCGTAGAAAACGACGTGATTCCTTTCGGCATGGTGCTCGGCAACCGCGCCCATCTGGCGGGTCTGAACATCGTCGGTCTCAAGCGGCACAATTTCGAGCGCGAACAGATCCATGACCTGCGCAAGGCCTACCGGATGCTGTTCGCCACCGAAGGCACGCTGGCCGAGCGGCTCGAAGATGTCGAGAAGATGTTCAGCGGCAATCCTCATGTGCAGCGCATCGTCAGCTTCGCAAAAGCCGAGTCGAGCCGTTCGCTCTGCGTGCCGCGCAATGGCGGCTGAGCGGGAGCGAGGGCCGCAATGACCCCAGAGCGGCAGCTCCCGTCACGTCTGGGCATCGTCGCCGCCGCCGGCTCGATACCGATGGCCGTCTGCGATGCGGCGCTCAGGCGCGGCGTCGAGATCCATGTCGTCGCCCTCAAGGGGCAGGCCGATCCGGCTCTTTCCCGTTATCCGCACAGCTGGGTGCGCCTCGGCGAAGTCGGCGGACTGCTCGGCGCGCTCAAATCGGCCAGGTGCCGGGATGTGGTGATCGTCGGCGCGCTGCGCCGCCCCGATCTTCGGCGGGTTGGCGTCGATTTCGGCTTCATCCGGCATCTGCCGACCATTCTCAGTCTGACCCGCGGCGGAGACGACTCGATCCTCAAGCGCGTGATCCGTTTCTTCGATGGTCAGGGTTTCACGGTCCACGGCGCGCATGAGATCGCGCCGGAACTGCTGGCGCCTGCCGGCGCTTTCGGGCGGCACGAACCTTCCGGCGAGCATCTGGACGACATCCGGCGCGGCTTCGCGCTGCTGGAGGCGCTTGCGCCCTTCGATGTAGGCCAGAGCGTGGTTGTCGCGCGCGGCCATGTCCTCGCCGTCGAGGCGGCGGAGGGCACCGACGACATGCTGAAGCGGTGCAACAATCTTCGCCAGTGGGGCGGACACAAGCGTAACGGCGTTCTCGTCAAGGCGCCGAAATCCGGGCAGGAATTGCGCATCGACATGCCGGTCATAGGCCCGCGCACGGTGGAGTTCGCCGCAGATGCGGGCCTTGCGGGGATTGCGGTCGCCTGCGGACAGGTTATGATTGCCGACCAGGCCGACATGGTCGCGCTGGCCGACCGGCGTGAGCTGTTCGTGAGCGGCGTCGACATGGCGGCGGAGACCGCCCGGGCCTGAAGACACATATAACATCCGCGCATGGAGATCTGAGCCTTGAAACCGAGAACGCGCCGGGTTTTCATTGTCGCGGGAGAGCATTCAGGCGATCTGCTCGGCGGCAGGCTCATGGCGGCGCTGAAGGCGAAGTCAGAGATGCCGATCGTTTTTTCCGGCGTAGGCGGCGAAACGATGGAAGCTGAGGGGCTGCGCTCGCTTTTTCCCCTCGCGGACGTCGCGGTGATGGGGCCGCTCGCTATTCTCGCCCGCTTGCCGAAGCTCGTGCGCAGGGTCCACCAGACAGTCGCTGCCGCGCTCGAAGCCGACGCGGATTGCGTCATCATCATTGACAGCCCTGAATTCACTCATCCTATCGCCAAGCGCATAAGGAAGAAGAAGCCGGCCGTTCCCATCGTCGATTATGTCTCGCCAAGCGTGTGGGCATGGCGGCCCGGCCGGGCGCGCAAGATGAAGCCTTATGTGGATCACCTGATGGCGATCCTGCCTTTCGAGCCTGACGCCCATGCGCGGCTCGGGGGACCGCCCTGCAGCTATGTCGGCCACCCGATGATCGAGCGGCTCGACTGGATCCGAAGCCTGGAGCCGGATGAGCTTGCTGCGCGGCTTGGCCTAGATCCGTCGAAGCCGGTGCTGGCCGTTCTGCCGGGGAGCCGGCCCACGGAAGTGCGCCGCCTCATGCAGCCATTCGGCGACGCCGCGGCCCTGCTTTCGCAGCGCGCAGGGCCGCTCGAAATCGTCATCCCCGCCGTCGCGAGTGTGCGTCCCATGATCGAGGAGGCAGCAGCGGGCTGGAGCCTCAAGCCGCATCTGGTTTCAGGCGAGAGCGACAAGTTCAAGGCCTTCCGCCTGGCGAAGGCGGCGCTTGCCGCTTCCGGCACGGTGACGCTTGAACTCGGTCTTACCGGCGCGCCGATGGTGGTGGCTTACCGCGTCGATCCGGTTGCCGCCTCGCTGCGCTTTCTGATGAAAGCTCCCTCCATTGTGCTGGCCAATCTGGTTATCGGAGAAAATGTCTTCCCGGAATTCATCCAGGAGGATTGCACGCCTGAAAAGCTCTCCTCCGCGCTTGAAGCGCTTCTGTCCGATACGCCCGAGCGGCGCCGCCAGCTCGAAGGTCTCGACAGGATCGCCCGCAACATGCTTCTCGAAGGCGCAACGCCTAGCGAGCGCGCCGCCGAGACGGTGCTCTCCGTCATGGAGGGCGGCATCAGAAAAAGGCTCTCGGTCACGCGTTGAAGGCACGCATGGCTCGTTAAGCCGATGTGCGGAGCCTCTTCGCCAAGCAGCAGCTATCGTTCCGCGATCGGAACATAATCCCGCGGCGCGGCGCCGGTGTAGAGCTGGCGCGGGCGTCCGATCTTCTGATCGGGGTCGACCAGCATTTCCTTCCACTGCGCAATCCAACCGACAGTGCGGGCCAGAGAAAACAGCACGGTGAACATGGTCGTCGGGAAGCCGAGCGCCTTGAGCGTGATGCCGGAATAAAAGTCGATATTCGGATAGAGCTTCTTTTCGACGAAATATTCGTCCTCAAGCGCGATACGCTCCAGCTCCACGGCGACCTGCAGCAGCGGGTCGTTCTTCACGCCGACGATGTCGAGCACTTCGCGGCAGGTCTTCTGCATCACCTTGGCGCGCGGATCGTAATTCTTGTAGACCCGGTGGCCGAAGCCCATGAGACGGAACGGATCGTCCTTGTCCTTGGCGCGCTTGATGAATTCCGGAATACGGTCGACGGTGCCGATTTCTGCGAGCATCTTGAGCGCCGCCTCGTTCGCGCCTCCATGCGCCGGCCCCCAGAGACAGGCGATGCCGGCTGCGACGCAGGCAAACGGGTTCGCGCCCGAGGAAGACGCGAGACGCACAGTCGAGGTCGAGGCGTTCTGCTCATGGTCGGCGTGGAGAATGAAGATGCGATCCATCGCGCGAGACAGGACCGGATTGACCCGGTATTCGTCGCAAGGGACAGCGAAGCTCATATAGAGGAAGTTCGACGCGTAATCGAGATCGTTGCGAGGATAGATGAAGGGCTGGCCGATCGAATATTTATAGGCCATCGCGGCGATCGTCGGCATCTTCGCGATCATGCGGATCGCGGCGATGTCGCGTTGCACCGGATCGTTGATGTCGGTGGAGTCGTGATAGAAGGCCGACAGCGCGCCGACGACGCCGACCATGATCGCCATCGGATGGGCGTCTCGCCGAAAGCCGGTGTAGAACCGGTTCATCTGCTCATGGAGCATCGTGTGATAGGTGACGCGGTTGACGAAGTCGTCATACTGCTCCTTGTTCGGAAGTTCGCCGTAAAGCAGCAAATGCGCGGTTTCGAGGAAATTGCCGCTCTCGGCGAGCTGGTCAATGGGATAGCCGCGATGCAGCAGGATGCCTTCTTCCCCGTCGATGAAGGTTATGTCTGAACGGCAGCTACCTGTTGACGTGAAGCCGGGATCGTAGGTGAAAGCGCCGGTCTGGGCGTAAAGCTTGGAGATATCTATAACATCTGGACCGATCGTGCCGGAATAGATCGGAAAGTGGAATTCCTTGCCGTAAATCTTCAGGACAGCCGTGCCTTCTGTCTCATGATGCCTGTCGTCGCCTGCGTTGGACTGGCCTGAAATCGACATTATGGATTCTCCTCAATCGCGAGGCCTTGCAGCGTGGATGCCCTGTTTGTAGGCAATGCTGCGGCGCGCGGCTCGAATTTTTTGCAACGCAATATTAGTGCTCCTCCGCCGCTACGTCCAGCAAGTCATTTTTCCGCAAATTCGCGTGCGGACCGCGTGAACGGCGGCGTCTATTCCGAGGCCTGATCGGCTATGCGCGCAAGGGATTCCTCGCGTCCCAGGACATGCAGAACGTCGAAAATGCCGGGCGATACGCTCCGCCCCGTCAAGGCTGCGCGCAGGGGCTGGGCCAGGTCCCCCAGCTTGACGCCGAGATCGGTAGAAAGCTCGCGCACGGCGGCTTCCGTATCCTCAGCGGTCCAGGCCACCATGCCGCTCAGCTTGCCGTGCAGCGCTGCGAGGCGCCTGCGCGCGTCGCCGCTCAGAATCTTCTCCGCCTTGGCGTCGATGTCGAGCGGCCGGCTGACGAACAGGAACCGCGCGCCGTCGAGCAACTCCAGCAGCGTCTTGGCGCGCTCCTTCAGGCCGGGCATCGCCATTTCGAGCTTGCGCCAGTCGTCCTTGCCGAGTGTCCGGGGCGGTTGCCTGTCTTCCGGCAGGTGCGGCAGGAGCGATTTGAGCGAGGCAACGAGGGCTGCGTCGTCGGAGTGGCGGATATAGTGGCCGTTCAGATTCTCCAGCTTGACGAAATCGAAGCGCGCCGGCGAGCGGCCCAGCGCGTCCAGCCCGAACCATTCCAGCATCTGTTCCGCGGAGAAAATCTCGTCGTCGCCATGGCTCCAGCCGAGCCGGACCAGATAGTTGCGCATCGCGGCCGGGAGATAACCCATGCCGCGATAGGCGTCCACGCCCAGAGCCCCGTGACGCTTCGACATTTTCGCGCCGTCCGGCCCGTGGATCAGCGGCACATGGGCGAACACGGGGCGGTCCCAGCCGAGCGCCGCGTAGATCTGCGACTGGCGCGCGGCGTTGGTCAGATGGTCATCGCCCCGGATGATATGCGTCACGCCCATGTCGTGATCGTCAACGACGACGGAGAGGTTATAGGTCGGCGTTCCGTTGCTGCGCAGGATGATGAGGTCGTCGAGGTCCTTGTTCTGGAACGTCACGCGGCCCTGAACCTTGTCGTCGATCACGGTCTCGCCGTCCTGCGGGGACTTGAAGCGGACCGCGAAAGGCGTACCCTCTGGCGCTTCGGAGGGGTCGCGGTCGCGCCAGCGCCCGTCATAGCGCGGGGGACGGCCTTCGGCGCGCGCCTTCTCGCGCATCTCATCCAGTTCGGCAGATGTTGCGTAGCAGCGATAGGCCTTGCCCTCCGCAAGAAGCAGACGGGCGATCTCTGCATGGCGCTCGGCGCGCGCGAACTGGAACACCGGCTTGCCGTCGAAATCGAGTTCCAGCCAGTCAAGGCCGTCAAGAATGGCCTCGATGGCGGCCTCGGTCGAGCGCTCGCGGTCGGTGTCCTCGATGCGCAGCAGGAATTGTCCGCCATTGGCTCTGGCGTAGAGCCAGTTGAAGAGCGCAGTACGTGCTCCTCCTATATGTAAGAACCCTGTGGGGGATGGCGCAAAGCGCGTAACGACTTTACCGGACATGAAGCGGTTCCATAGAGTCTTGGCCTGAATGGCTCGAACGATTTGCCGAGGGTGTAGCACAGGGAGGCATCGCGCGTAAGGCGGGCCTTGATAAATGTCACTGTTGCAGGGCGCGCTCAGCGAGGCGGGCAGGTTTGGAGGCGGCGCGCAGGCGCGGCGAGGCGCGAAAGCGGCGCAAGACACGAGCCTGCCCGATCGTTTGCGCATCGCGCTGGATGCCGAGCGCGGCCGATGGTTTCTGTGGCTTCCGGTGTTCTTCGGAGCCGGCGCAGCGCTCTATCTCGCCTGGCCGGAAGAGCCTCCATTGGCGCTTGCGGGAGCCGCTGTCATTTTCGCCTCCGCTATGCGGATCTTTCTGTGTTCCGGCCCCTTGCGCCTGATCTTCAGCACCGCTGCGCTGATGCTTGCGCTCGGTTTCGCCGCGGCGAAGCTCCATGCCCTGCGCGCCGACGCGCCGGTCCTGAACAGAACGCTGACCTATGCCCAGCTTGAAGGGTGGGTGGAGAGTGTGGAGCGCCTTGAAAGCCGCCATCGTCTCACTCTGCGTCTGATCCGCATTGACAACCTGCCGCGGGAGAAAACTCCTCTACGGGCGCGCGTGAGCATGAGCGGCAAGGGCGATCCACCGCGCCTCGGCTCGGCGATTCGTCTCCGCGCGACGCTGATGCCGCCTCCTGAGCCTGCCCTGCCTGGCGGGTTCGACTTCGCCCGCTTTTACTGGTTCAAGGGCATCGGTGCGAGCGGCTATGCGATGGGCGCTCCCGAGCCTCTCGCGGAGGCCGGGCCGCCGCCTGCCGGCGTCAGGGCTGCGACGGCGATCGGCGCGATGCGCCATAGCGTAGCGGATCGCATCGCAGCGGTGTTGGACGGAGACCGCGCCGCGATCGCCAAGGCGCTGGCGGTCGGGGAGCGCGCGGAAATTTCGGAGGAGACGAAGGTGGCGCTGCGGGATTCAGGCCTCGCTCACGTCATCGCAATATCCGGATTTCACATGGCGCTGATCGCCGGAGGCATGTTCTGGCTCATCAGGGCGGTGCTCGCGCTTGTTCCGGGCATTGCCCTGCGCTATCCGATCCGGGTCTGGGCAGCGCTCGGGGCGCTCGTCATTGCGGCCTTCTATCTGGCGTTGTCCGGGGCCGCCGTCACGGCGATCCGCGCTTTCATTATGGTGTCCATCGCCTTTCTGGCGGTAATGCTGAACCGTCCGGCCATCAGCCTGCGCAATCTCGCCATTGCGGGGCTCGTCATTCTGGCCATCATGCCGCAAAGCCTGCTCGACGCCGGCTTCCAGATGTCATTCGCCGCAACTGCCGCGCTTATCGCCTATTATGAGCGCCGAACGGGCCTGCGCCGCTTCGAAGGCTGGCCTGCTCTCGCCGCTGTTCCGCTGGTTTTTCTGACCGAGATCGCTCTGACAACGATTGTCGCCAGCCTGGCCGTCGATCCTTTCGCAGCCTATCATTTTCACCGGATCGCGATCTATTCCGTAGTCGGAAACATATTGGCGATACCTGTCGTGACGATGGTCATCATGCCGCTCACCCTGGCAGCGCTGGCTCTCATGCCATTCGGACTGGAGGCGCTGCCCCTGTCTGTGATGGCTTACGGTCTCGACGCCATGATTGCGGGCGCGCTGTTCACCGCCTCGCTGCCCGGCGCGGCGCTTCCCGTTCCGGTTTTTGCCGACGGCGCGATGACGCTGATCGTGGCGGGCGGGCTGTGGCTCATCATCTGGGCCGGGCGCTGGCGCTGGATGGGGCTGGCCGCGATCGGGCTGGGGCTTGCGATCGCCCCGTTCGGCGGCCGCGCGGATGTGTGGGTCGACCGCGAGGGCAAGTTGGTCGCGATCCGGAATGCGGAAGGGTTGATCGAAACGCCGCCCACGCGCAAGGCAGGCTTCAGCCTGGAGCGCTGGATGGAGGCTGACGGGGACGGGCGCGAGGCGTCGGAAGCGCGCGGAGGGCGCGCCTTTCAATGCGACGATTCGAGTTGCGTCGCGTTGGTGAAAGGCAGGGTCGTCGCTTTCGTCACGCATCCTTCGGCGCTGGCGGACGATTGCCGCCGCGCGGATGTTGTGATCGCCGACTTCCCGCTACGCGCGTTCTGTGCCGGCCCGTCTGTCGTGATCGACCGGCTCGACCTCATGGAGAAGGGCGCGCATATGGTCATGATTGGACCGGAACGTCTTGAAGTCAGCACTGCCGCGGATAAACGCGGCGAGCGGCCATGGGTTCTGCAATTCCGCCGCAGACAAACCGTGCCGGAAACCGTGGATGAGACCGGGGCGGATCAGTAACGCCGCAGGAGGCCGATAAGCCGCCCCTGAACGCGAATGCGGTCGGGACCGAAAATTCTCGTTTCATAGGATGGGTTGGCGGCCTCCAGCGCGATCGACTGCCCACGGCGGCGGAAGCGCTTGAGCGTGGCCTCCTCCTCATCGACGAGCGCCACGACGATGTCGCCGTTCTCCGCCGTTTCCGAGCGCCGGATAATGACCGTGTCGCCGTCGAGAATCCCGGCCTCGATCATGGAATCGCCGGTCACTTCGAGCGCGAAATGCTCGCCTTTGGACAGGAGTTCTTCAGGCACGTTGATGCTGTGGCTGTGGTTTTCGATCGCCGAGCGCGGAACGCCGGCGGCGATGCGTCCCATGACCGGAACTCCCCGCCCATGATCGAACGCTCCGGACGCCGCGTCGCTGAAGCCGCGTCGCCTCGACCCCTCGATGACCTCAGGCTCGAAAGCCGCATGGCGCTTGAGGCTGGTCTGGGAGGCTTCGGGCAGCTTGATGACTTCGAGCGCGCGGGCGCGATGCGGCAGGCGGCGAATGAAGCCGCGTTCTTCCAGCGCCGTTATCAGCCTGTGAATGCCGGATTTCGAGCGCAGATCGAGTGCGTCCTTCATTTCATCGAAGGACGGCGGCACGCCGCTTTCCTTCAGACGCTGGTGAATGAACAGAAGTAGCTCTTTCTGCTTGGGCGTGAGCATGGCGGGTCCTTGATGCCGGACGACGAGGGTAAAACGACATTGTCGCGCGTTATGGACAAATCAAGAACATGAATACATGTTCCAGTTGTGTTCCGCAAGTCCATTTACGGCAATATACGCAGCCAGTGGTGAAAAAAGAGCAAGTTTTCAGAAGTTGAGCGGGCGAACCCTGACAACGCCGCCCTCGGCGATCGCTGGCGCGCGCGGCGGGCGCACGATCAGGCATTCCGCGCGGGCGAGCGTCGCCGTCAGGGAGCTGTCCTGCGACGGCATGGCTTCGACGCTTCGCACGCCGCCGGCCGTCACGTAACGGGCGCGCATGTAATGTTCGCGCGGGCCGTTGGCGGGAAGGGGCGCGGCGAGCGGCAGCATTTCCTCCGCCCACGGCTCTTCCCTGACGCCGGTCAGCGCGGCAATGAGCGGTAGTACAAATATGGCGGCGCAGATGATGGCGGAGACCGGGTTGCCTGGCAGCCCCAGAACCCGCTGTCCGCCGCGCGCGCCAAGCATCAGCGGTTTTCCCGGGCGCATGGCAATCTTGTGGAAAGCAATCTCGAAGCCCGTACGTTCCAGAGCGGGCCGCACCAGGTCATGATCGCCGACGGAGGCGCCGCCGATGGTGACGATGATGTCGGCGTCATCCGCACGGGCAAGATGGTCCAGAAGGCTGTCCATCTTATCGCGCGCGATGCCCAGCCTTGTGACATGCGCGCCAGCATCGGCGAGCATCGCGCCGAGGCCGGCCGGTATCGAGGAGATGATACGCCCGGCTTCAAGCGGCGATCCCGGCTGCAAGAGCTCATCGCCCGTAGCCAGGATTGCGACGTGAGGGCGCCTGCGCACGGGCAACTCGGCGTAATTCGCCTGAGCGGCGAGCAGGAGATCGCACGCTCTGAGTCTGCGGCCCGCGCTGAGGAGCGTTTCCCCTTCCCTGAAGTCCACGCCCGGTTCCCGGATGAAGCGTTCCTCGTTCACCTCGGTAATGGTTGCGGTCCCGCCCGCGGCGGAGACGTTTTCCTGGATGACGACATGGCCGGCGCCTTCGGGTACGGCTGCGCCGGTGAAGATCCTGACCGTTTCTCCCGCGCCGAGAGCGCCAGCGAAAGGGCGTCCCGCAGCGGACTCGCCGATGATCCTGAGCGTCGCGGGAAGGTTGGCGAGATCGGCGCGGCGGACGGCATAACCGTCCATCGCCGATGAGGGGAATGGCGGCTGCGTCAGTGTGGCGGCGATGTCGACGGCAAGCGCGCGCCTGTGCGCCTCATCGACGGGAACCCTTTCCGAGGGCAGTGGAGACGCGCCGGAAAGCACCCGTTCCAGCGCTTCGGCGACGGAGAGCATGGTCAGCTCGCCTCCGCGCGCCAGGCGCCGCTCTTCCCGCCGGTCTTCTCCAGAAGCCGGATACCCTCGAAACGCATCGCCTTGTCGGCCGCTTTCAGCATGTCGTAGATGGTCAGGCAGGCGACGCTGACGGCGGTCAGCGCCTCCATCTCGACGCCGGTCTGGCCGTTCACCTTCACCTCGGCCTGAACGCGCAGGCCGGCAGGTTCGCTCCGCTCCTCGAAATCGACGGTGATTTTCGTGACCGGCAGCGGGTGGCAGAGCGGGATCAGCTCGTGGGTGCGCTTGGCGGCCATGATCGCGGCGATCCGCGCCGTCGCCAGAACGTCGCCCTTGGCGGCGCTACCCTCGCGGATCAGCGCCAGCGTTTCCGGCTTCATCAGCACGTAGCCCTCGGCGATGGCGGCTCGCGCCGTCGCCGTCTTGGCCGAGATGTCGACCATGTTCGCCTCGCCCCGCGCATTGATGTGCGAGAGGCCGCCCGTCACGCGGAGGCCTCGCGATAGGCGTTCGGCGCGACGGCCGCGCCGCTTTCACCGAACAGGAGGCGGCGGGTTGCCGCAGCGACGTCGTCCTGTTTCATCAGGCTTTCGCCGACGAGGAAGGCGTGCGCGCCTTCGGCTGCGAGCCGGTTGATGTCGGCATGGGTGAAAATGCCGCTTTCGCTGACGGCGAGACGGCCTTCGGGGATCAGCGGCATGAGCCGGGCGGTCACGTCCAGCGTGGTCTCGAAGGTCTTCAGATCGCGGTTGTTGATGCCGATCAGCGAGGTCGGAAGGCTGAGGGCGCGTTCGAGTTCGTCCTCATTGTGCACTTCGGCAAGCACGTCCATGCCCCAGGCGTTGGCCGCTCCGGCAAGCTCCATCGCCAGGAAATCGTCCACGGCGGCCATGATGATGAGAATGCAGTCCGCCCCGAGCGCGCGCGATTCCGGGATCTGGTACGGATCGAGCATGAAATCCTTGCGCAGCACCGGGAGCGCGCAGACTTCGCGCGCGGCCAGCAGGTGATCGGGATGGCCCTGGAACGAAGGCGTGTCCGTGAGCACGGAGAGGCACGCCGCTCCGCCCGCGGCGTAGCTGAGCGCGAGGCTGGCCGGATCGAATTCCTCGCGGATCAGCCCGCGCGAGGGGCTGGCTTTCTTGATTTCCGCGATGAGCGCATAGCGCCCCTCGTCGGCGCACCCCATGATCGTGTGCGCGAAAGGACGAATGGGCGGCGCGGCGCGCGCCGCGTCCTCGACTTCGGCGAGCGGGAGGGCGGCCTTGGCTGCGGCAATTTCGTCGCGCTTATAGGCTGCGATCTTGTCGAGTATTGTCACGGATGCCTCATGCCTTTCCCTTCGCGATGAGCCTGTCGAGAGCGGCCTGCGCCTTGCCACTGTCGATCGAGTCCGCTGCGATTTCCGCCCCGGATTTCATTGTGTCGGCCTTGCCGGCCACGATCAGGGCGGCTGCGGCGTTGAGCAGGACTATATCACGGAACGGCCCGCTTTGGCCGTGCAACAGCCCGCGGACGGAAGAAGCACTTTCTTCCGGCGAGGCGCAGAGCAAAGCGTCGAGCGGCACGTAGCTCAAGCCGATCTCGTCCGGCGCGATCTCGAACATGCGGATCTCTCCATTCTTCAACTCGGCCACCCTGGAGACCCCGGTTGTAGTCAGTTCGTCGAGACCGTCAGCCCCGTGAACGATCCAGACATGCTCCGCTCCCAGACGGTTCATGGCCTGCGCGACCGGCTCCAGCCAGACATCGGAGAAGACGCCGATGAGCTGGCGCTTCGTCTCCGCCGGATTGCATAAAGGTCCGAGCAGATTGTAGATCGTGCGCAGCTTCAGAGCCTTGCGAACCGGCACGGCGTATCGCATCGCCGGGTGATAGGCCGGGGCGAAAAGAAAGGCGAGGCCCGCATCGTTGAGGCATTCCTGCGCCTTTTCCGGCGTCATCGCCAGATCGACGCCAAGGCGTTCGAGCACGTCGGCCGCGCCCGATCTGGAGGATACCGCGCGATTGCCGTGCTTGGCGACCGGCACGCCTGCGCCCGCTACGACGAAGGCGGCGGCCGTCGAGACGTTGAAGGTGCCCTTGGCGTCGCCGCCGGTGCCGACGATGTCCATCGCGCCTGGCGGGGCCTTCAGCTTTATCATCTTGGCGCGCATGGCCCGCGCGGCTCCGGAGATCTCCTCGACCGTCTCGCCGCGCGCGCGCAGCGCCACGAGGAACCCGGCGATCTGCGCTTCGGGAACGCCGCCCTCCATGATCGCCTCGAACGCCGTTGCGGCTTCGTCCTCGCTGAGGCTTTGTCCGTCAGCGGCCTTTTCGAGATGAGGGCGGAACCTGGTTTCGGATTCGGTGTCTTCGCTCATCGCAGCGCTCCCGACTTGCCGAGCAGCGCAACGCGCGCCAGTTCGAGATTGGGCTTGATCGGCCGCCAGTTGATCCGGGCGGCGCGCAGAAAATTGGCGAGCAGCGCATGGCCGTACGCCGAAGCGATGCTTTCGGGATGGAACTGCACGCCGAAAACGGGCTGGCTCTGATGCTCAAGCGCCATGATGAGGCCGTCCGAGGTGCTCGCGGTGATGCGCAGCGAGCGTGGCAGCGACTTTTCCTCGACCAGCAGCGAATGATAGCGCGTCGCTTCGAATTCGGCGGGCAGACCTGCGAAGATCCCCTCGCCGGAGGAGTAGATCGTGGAGACCTTTCCATGCATGAGCCGCGGCGCACGGATCACCTTGCCGCCATAAGCCTGACCAATGGCCTGATGGCCCAGACACACACCAAGGAGGGGGATGCGGCCCTGATTGGCCTTGATGAGGTCGAGGCATATGCCCGCCTCGTTCGGCGTGCAGGGGCCGGGCGAAAGCACGATAGCCTGCGGACGCTCCGCCAGAACCTTGCGCACGGTGATCTTGTCATTCCGGTAGACACGGCAGCTCACGCCGAGATCGCCGATCAGGTGGACCAAATTATAGGTAAAGCTGTCGTAATTATCGATAAGCGTAATCATACGCGCCTCCGCCAACGGGCAGATCAGCAAAAATGCGTGAGTGAGTCCAGCGGAAACGCGCTGTGGCGCGATCGGTATTCATTTATGGCCGTAACCGCGTGCTCACTCGCCTTGTTGCGCAATTCTGCAGTCTGAACCGCATAGGCCCGGCGCCGACCGCAATCCCTGTAATACTTGTTCCTCAAAAATTGTATTAGGGACAATGGCTGCTTCTATATTATCCGGATACTGAATATATGACAAATTACTATAAAAAATCCTAGTGCAGTTAGTAAGAATATAATATATATATAAATAATCACTTGCGGGGGTCATAGATGCACAGCGCGCCCTTCGACGCCGAGACCTTCTCTCGCCTCGTCGGCGATCTTTATGACAGCGCGGTCGATCCGTCGCTCTGGCCGCAGTCGCTCGAAGCGGTTCGCCTCGCCCTCGACATGCATAATGCGTCGCTCGATCTGTTCGATACAGCCAATGTGCGCATATTGATCAGCGTCCGAACCGGCATTCCGGAGGAATATTACAACAATCTATCTGACTACGGGCCGGATATCACGGTGTTGTGGGACGGGATCTTCGTGAACAGTAACCGGCCGCTCGACGAGCCCGCTGCGGCGATGATGGAGCGCCCTGTGGTCTATCGCAACACGAGGATGTTCCAGGAGTGGGCGCGCCCTCAGGGCATTTGCGATCTCATGGGCCTCACCATGATGCGCGAGCCGACGCGCGTTGCCGCCCTCGGTTGCGGCAGACACGAGAAATACGGCCTCATCGGCCCGCGCGAGATGGAGGGCATGCGGCTGCTCGCGCCCCACATCCGGCGCGCCGTGACGATCAGCAACCTTCTGGACGCGGCGGCGATCAACGCGACGCGGTTCGACGCCATTCTAGACACCCTCACCATCGGCGTTGCGCTGGTCGATGGCCGCAGCCAGCTTTTGCACG
>CAYOUE010000010.1:0-37387 GCA_964407075.1 uncultured Hyphomicrobiaceae bacterium | reverse complement strand
TTCTTGACCGTCATCGGATAATAGGTGCCGCCTTTGACGGTGGCGTCGTTGCATACGATCATGACCTCGCGGCCGGAAACGCGGCCGATCCCGGCGATGACGCCAGCACAGGGCGAAGCGCCGTCATACATGCCGTGAGCCGCGAACAGGCCGATTTCGAGGAAGGGCGAACCAGGATCGAGCAGGCGCGAAACGCGCTCCCGCGGCAGGATCTTGCCCCGCGCCACATGCCGCGCGCGGGCCTGTTCGCCGCCGCCGTCCATCGCCGCCTCCGCGGCCGTATTCACCTGCGCGATCGCTTCCTGATGAGCGGCGCGGTTGGCGGCAAAGGTTTCGGAACGGGTCGAGATTGTGGATTTCAGCACGCTCATGATCCGGCTCCGGTCTCGGCGGCGGCCATGCGCCGGAGTTCCTTGCGTACGATCTTGCCGGTCACGGTCATCGGCAGGGCGTCCACGAAGGCGACTTCACGCGGATATTCGTGCGCGGCGAGGCGTGTCTTAACATGCGCCTGCAGCGCGGCGGCGGTTCCGGCGTTCGGCTGATGGCCGGAACGCAGCACCACATAGGCTTTTACGATTTCGGTCCTTTCCGGGTCCGGCTTGCCGACCACGCCCGCGGCGGCTACGGCAGGATGCGTCAGCAGGCAGTCCTCGACCTCACATGGACCGATACGGTAGCCCGCCGAGGTGATAACGTCGTCCGAACGTCCGACGAAGCGGAACACGCCGTTCTCCTCCACACCCCGGTCGCCGGTCACGAGCCAGTCGCCACGGAATTTCTCCGCAGTGGCTTCGGGTTTGCGCCAGTATTCCAGCATCATGACCGGCGTGCCGCGCCGGATGGCGATGTCTCCCTCGACGCCTGACGCCGGCGCGCCTGTGTCTTCAATGACCGCGATGTCGTGCCCCGGAACGGCGCGGCCGATCGCGCCCGGTTGCGGCGGAAACAGTGCGCCGCAGGAAGTCAGCACCATGTTGCATTCCGTCTGGCCATAGAACTCGTTGATCGTCACACCCAGCACGTCGCGGCCCCATTCGAGCATCTCCGCGCCAAGCGGTTCGCCTCCGGACGCGACGCTGCGCAAACCGGAGACGCGTACGCCTTCGGCGCGAAGCATCTTGAGCGCGGTCGGGGGGAAGAAAACATTCCGTATGCCGATGGTCTCGATCAGCTCGCACGCGGCGGCTCCGGTGAATTTCGCAAAGCGGCTGGCGACGACCGGGACGCCATGATGAAGCGCGGGCATCAGCACGTCGAGCAGGCCGCCGATCCACGCCCAGTCGGCGGGCGTCCAGATCAGATCGCCGGGTTTCGGAAAAAGATCGTGAGACATCTCGACGCCGGGCAGATGGCCGAGCAGGACGCGGTGAGCGTGCAGCGCGCCTTTCGGGTCGCCGGTCGTGCCCGATGTGTAAATCAGCAGCGCGGGATCGTGCGCCGTGGTGTCAACCGTGTCGAAATGCGCTGGCACGGCGTCCAGTCCCGCTTGTTCAGGCACGATGACATGCTTCAAATCCGGCAGGCGCGCCCGCAGTGCGGCAAGCTTATCCGCGCCTGCCTCATCCGTCACCACCGCGACGGCTCCCGCATCGGCAAGGCGCACGGCCAGCGCATCCTCGCCGAACAGCGAAAACAGCGGCATCGAGATCGCCCCGAGCTTCCACGCGGCGATATGCGCCGCAGCCGTCCAGGTCGATTGCGGCCGGAGAACGCCGACACGGTCGCCGCGCTCGACCCCAAGCGACGCCAGATGATTGGCGAGCCGGTCGGCTATGTCCCGCAATTCGCCGAAAGACACATCGCGCCGCGCGCCGCCCGTCATGTCGATGATCGCCAGCCTGTCCGGCTCCGCATCCGCCCAGCGGTCGCAGACATCGGCGGCGATATTGTAGCGCGCCGGAACCTGCCAGCGGAAATCCCGGATCAGATCCTCATAGCTTTCAGCATCTGGCAGCATTGCGGGTCAATCGATTTGTCATGAACGAGGCGTCACGGCTATTTCGTCTCCTCGAACAACTCGCGCCCGATCAGCATACGGCGGATCTCCGAAGTCCCTGCGCCGATCTCGTAGAGCTTGGCGTCGCGCAGGAGCCGGCCCGTGGGATAATCGTTGATATAGCCGTTGCCTCCGAGCGCCTGGATTGCCTCCAGCGCGATCTGCGTCGCCTTTTCCGCCGCATAAAGGATGCAGCCTGCGGCGTCCTTGCGCGTGGTTTCGCCCCGGTCCGCCGCCATCGCAACCATGTAGACATAGGCGCGGCAGGCGTTCATCGTCGTGTACATATCCGCGAGCTTGCCCTGCATGAGCTGGAACTCGCCGATCGGCTGACCGAACTGGCGGCGCTCATGCACATAGGGCACGACGACATCCATCGCCGCCGCCATGATGCCGAGCGGTCCGCCCGCCAGCACGATCCGCTCATAATCAAGCCCCGACATCAGTACGCGCACGCCGCGTCCCTCCTCGCCGAGCACGTTCTCGTAGGGAACCTCGCAATTCTCGAAGACCAGTTCGCATGTGTCGGAGCCGCGCATCCCCAGCTTGTCTAGCTTCTGTGCGGTGGAGAAGCCGGCGAATTCCTTCTCGATCAGGAATGCGGTGATGCCCCGTGGCCCGGCTTCGGGATCGGTCTTGGCGTAAACGACGAGCACGTCGGCAGTCGGGCCGTTCGTGATCCACATCTTGTTGCCGTTGAGTATGTAGCGATCGTTGCGCTTTTCTGCGCGCAGCTTCATCGAAACGACATCGGAGCCGGACCCCGGTTCGGACATCGCAAGCGCGCCGAGATGCTCACCGGAAATGAGTTTCGGGAGATATTTCGCCTTCTGCTCCGCATTGCCGTTGCGCGCGATCTGATTGACGCAGAGATTTGAATGCGCGCCGTAGGACAATCCGACCGAAGCTGAGCCACGGCTGACCTCCTCCATTGCAACGACATGCGCGAGATAGCCGAGCGCCGCGCCTCCATCATCTTCCGATACGGTAATCCCATGCAGGCCCAATGCGCCGAGTTCCGGCCAGAGATCTCGCGGAAACTTGTTCTCAGCATCGATCGCGGCAGCGCGCGGCGCGATTTTTTCACGTGAAAAGCGCTCCACCGTCTCTCGCAGCGCCCCGATCTCATCGCCGAGCGCAAAATTCATGGATGCATTGAACATGCGCGCTTCTCCCCTATCTTGTCGAGCTCCGGATCGAGATTTGCCAAAAAGGCTATCGTTGGCTCAATTCATCATTGAAGCATATTAGGAGAGGTTTTCCGGATTGTTGCAATGAATTCCCATGTCCTTATTGCGCTACGATCGAATAGGTCTTGATAAGCTTCGAGTCGAGCAGGTCCGCGGAGGCGGCGCTGAAATTGGCGAAATGCGCGCTCGCCAGATGCGCGTCGAACGCGGCCTTGTCGTCGTAAAGTTCATATAGGAATACCTCATGCTCGTTATCGCCGCCCGTGCAGACGTCGAACTGCCGGCATTGTTCCTCAAGCGCGAGCGAGTTCTTCGCCTGCTGCAGCACCAGCGGCAGGAAATCGGGCATCCGGCCCGGTTTCACCATGAACGTAACGGCGACTGCAAACATCGGCCTCTCCTCGGTTTGGGCGTTTATCTTTTTCCGATCAGCGCGGCGACCTCAGCGGTGACGGCGCGGGTTCCCATGTCTCCGCCGAACTCCATCGGACGCAGCCTGTTCGCCTCGAACCCGCGCTGTACGGCGGCCTCGATGATTTCGGCAGCGTCGCGCCAGGCCGGCGCATCGAATTTGTCCCCGAGATAATCGCACATCAGCGCAGCGCTGAGAATTGCGGCAAGCGGATTGGCCATGTCCTGCCCCATGATGTCCGGCGCGCTGCCATGCGCGGGCTGGAACAGCGCCGTCTGGTCGCCAATCTCCGCGCAGGCGGCCATGCCCATACCGCCAACGAGGCCGCCCGCCAGATCTGAGAGGATGTCACCGAACATGCTTTCCATGACCAGCACGTCGAAGTCCCACGGCCGCCGGATCAGGTCGAGCGCCTGCGCATCGACATAGTTGTAGCCCTTCTCGATTTCGGGGTAATTGGCCGCGATCTCGTCATAGATCTTCCGGAAAACGCCATGGACCGGAAGACGTTCGCCTTGTCCACGCAGGTCAGTCTCCCCGGCTTGCCGAGCGCTTTCCGCTTCCGCGCCAGCTCGAAACCGAAGCGGTGCAGGCGTTCCGTGACCGAGCGGGTAATGCGCAGCGTGTCGCGTACCTCGCTGTCGCCGATGACTTCGCTAAGGTCATGGACGGCGGCGGAATAGAAAAGTCCCTCGGTCGATTCGCGCAAAATGACGAGGTCGATGGCGGCCGCGCTCGGATCGGCCAGCCTCTGCGGGATATTCGGATAGGCGCGAACGGGGCGGACCCCCGCGTAAAGCTCGTAGCGGTCCCGCAGGCGCAGATGCGGGGAAATCTCGGTGCCGCCGGGATGGCGCACAGCGGGAAGCCCGATCGCGCCGAGAAAGATGGCGTCTGCCTCGCCTGCGCGTTCCTCGCCGCCAGGCTCGATGTCCCGCCCGGTTTCTCGAAAGTACTCAGCGCCTGCGTGGATTTCCCTGTATTCGGGCGGCTTGATACCTGCGCGCTCCAAAGTTTTTCCGGCAACGAACAGCGCTGCTTCGGTCACGTCCACGCCGATACCGTCGCCCCTGATGACGGCGATTGCCGCTTGCCTGACTGGCATATTTCCGCCCCGAAATTTCCGATCGGCCGGCGCGCCTGACTGCGGCGGGCCATTGTCCTGCTTAGTCCGATACGCCATCATGGCGCAGTTTGCCGCCCGCATGAAGCAGAATGGCCAGCCTGATGAGCGCTCCATGGACTGTTTACGCCATGAAATACGCTGACCGCAACGACCGGACACGTGCGGACAGTTTCGTGGAAGACGATTATCCTGCCGCGCAGCACGGCAGGATAATTGTCTTGCAAGCCTGCTTTGATCCGGGGCGTTATCATTTTTTGCCCCAAAAATGATCGCCATCATTTTCCAACGCCCCTTAATCAGTCTTAAAATAAAACAGGAGCCGGTCAGACCGGCGCCCATTACAGGAAAAGGAGGCTTTTCGTAGTGAAAATCCTAGTTGCCTCGGACCTGTCCGCGCGATCGGACAGGGCGCTCTCTCGCGGATTCAGGCTCGCGAAAGACTTGAATGCGGATTTGCGGATCCTGCATGTCGTCGATGGAGATCTGCCGGAACCGATCAAGCAGCACTCCGTCGCATGGGCAAAGGATGCGCTGAAACGTGAATCCGACGCGCTGAGCGCAGCCACTGGCATTGTTCCCTCGATCGAGGTCACGGCTGCGAAAGTCAAGCAGGAAATCATCCGGCAGAGCGGAGCGGAAAAAGCGGATCTGATCGTTCTGGGTATCCACAATCAGGCCGGTCCGGCCGCAAGATCATTTGCGAACACGACGGCCGGGCTGATCCTCAAATCGACGTTGACGCCCATGCTGCTTGTGAAGGACGACTGCTCGGAGCCGTACCGCAACGTCTTGGTAGGTGTGGATTTTTCCGGCCTCTCCAAGGCGGCTATCCGGCAGGCGACGAAGGTCGCCCCGTCTGCGTCGTGCATTACGCTCGTTCACGCATACCATATGCCGTTCAAGGGCTTTCTCGGCCGCACGGGCGTTCCGGATGAAATCGCTTATGACGAGCGGCTTAAATTCGATCAGTTTCTCAAGAGTGAGATGGACAATCTGGATCAGCGCGCGCAGCAGTTGGGCATCTCGTCAGGCGCACTGGCGACCAAACTCAAGGAAGGCGACGCTCAGGCCGCGCTCAGATCCGAGTGTAAGGATGCGGGCGCCGACCTTCTGGTCATTGCTACGCACAGCCGTCCCGGCCTGTCGCGCGCCATCTGGGGTAGCGTCGCGGAAGATCTGCTGAACGATCCGCCCTGCGACCTGCTTGTCATCAAGCCATATTGAGGGTCGTTGGAAGGGCGCATCGCCTGGAATCGGCATATCCAAAGCCAGGCGCCTGGAGCGAGGTCGATTTGTATGCAATCGATCTCGCTAAACAATCTCCACCCTATGACCGTCAACGGAAAGCAAGGCGGAAATCGATGCGGTTTCCGCTTTTCTTACTGAGATGATCCCGTTTGCGCCGACGCCCAGCCTGTCGAGAGCCGCCTCCAACGCGGCGGCCTCGGGATGCGTCAAAATCAGACGCTCTAGACTGCAACCGAAATCCGCCATGGCTTCCCACGGCCGTACGCCATCGTCCCACTCTATTAGGTGCGGATAAACCCCGCCCCAGGGAAGACGCCCATCCGCGGGCACGGTCAGACGCCATGAAAGCGTTCCACGTGAAACCGGGATGACCTCATCCGCGTGGTATTTCGCAGTATTGGCGTCGCGCAAGATAGCACTCGAACGGAGGACCCATGCGACGAGCCGCGGCGAAGCGCGCAAAGCGTTCCGCAAGCCGGCATCGTCGAGCCCGTACCATCGCGGACGCGCAGGCGCAGGAGCCTGCGGGTCGATGGCGATGACTTCGAGAAAGGCCGAGCCGCCGAGGCGCATCAGGCAATTATGCGTGCCCATCAACGGATGCTTCCCGCCGGGCGGAATCGCGACGCCGAGCCGCTCGCGGATATAGTCCGCGCCGGCTTCAAGCGTATCCGCCGCGATGACGATATGGTCCAGTTCGAGACCGCTCATGACGCGCTCTTCCGCTCAGGCAAGCCGCCCGGATTTCAGCTCCGCAAGCAGACCCTTCGGATCGGTAACTGGCGGCGAACATTGAGGCCCATTGCAGACATAAGCCGTCGCGCGGCCTTCGATAGCGCGTTTGCCATGAGCTGGCGAATTTTTCGGCGCATCCTCATTTGCAGAGAGCCATTGAACGACTGCGCCCGGCAGCGAGATCGTCGTCATCGCTTCGCGGAGGACCTCTTCGCCAGCGCCCCGCAGCAGGACGACGTGCTGCGGCATGAGATGATCGGCCAGAGCGCTGAAATAGCCGGTATGCAGGCTGGCGAAGCGCATTGCTTCGCCCGAGAAGCTCTTGCGCAGCGCCTCCGCACAGTCTCGGTATTCCGGCTTGCCCGTTATCAGGTGAAGCGAGGCAAGATTACCGAGCATGATCGCATTGGCGTTCGGAACGGCGTCGTCCCGCGCCGAAAGTGTGCGGATCATGATGTCGGTCGTGTCCGAAGCAGAAAGATAATATCCGCCCGGTCCTTCGGCCCAGTAGAAATCCTGCATGATGCGCGTCCAGCGATCTGCATCGGCAAGGGCGTCCGCATCCTCCGCGACAAGATAGAGGTCTATTGCCGCACGTATCATATTGGCGTAGTCGCTGGCGATCGCGGGCGTCTTCGCCTGTCCGGCCCGCGCGCTGTGCAGAAGCCGCCCGTCCTTCGCGCCCACAGTCTCCCTGATGAAGCTGTAGGCCCGTCTTGCAGCCTCGGTCCAGGCCGGCTGCGCGAAAGTCCGCCCGGCTTCGAGCAGCGCGGAGATCGCCAGTCCGTTCCAATCGGCCAGAACCTTGTCATCCCAACCGGGCGGTGTCCGTCCTTTGCGCGCTTCGAAAAGCATCGCACGCAGTTCGCCGAGTTTTTCCTCCTCGGGGGGCGACAGCATCTCCATGGAATCTAGGCGATTGAGAATGTTTACGTTTTCCCAATTGCCGTTCTCCGTAACGTCATAGACCTCGCAGAAGAACGCCCCGTCCTCTTTCCCAAGAACGTCTTCGATCTGCTCATGCGTCCAGACGTAGAACTTCCCCTCGACGTCTTCAGAGTCGGCGTCGTAGGACGAGGCGAATCCGCCGCCTTCAACGGTCATCTCACGCAGAAGCCAGTTCACCGTCTCGGCGATGCGCGCCTCCAGCAGCGGATTTCGCCGCTCCTTCCAGACCTCCGTCATCAGGCCGATCAGAAGCGCATTATCGTAAAGCATCTTTTCGAAATGCGGCACGAGCCAGCGTTCATCCACGGAGTAGCGCGCAAATCCGCCGCCGAGGTGGTCGTAGATCCCGCCTTGCGAAATATGGATGAGCGCTTTCTCGACGCCGTCGATGGCAGGCTGAAATCCCAGCTTCAGCCCCAGCTTCCATAGAAAGCCCAGAATGACGCAGTTGGGGAATTTGGGCGCGCCGACCAGCCCGCCATGAACCGGATCGAGCGCCTGCGTGAGCCGCACCGCGAGATCGGCGATCGTATTTTCGTTGAGATTATCCTCCGGCGCAGCTTCCAGCCTCGGCTGCAGAGCTGCCTTGAGCGCGTCGGCGTTGGTTCTGACCTTGTCGTGCTCCTCGCGATAGACCTTGCTGATTTCGCGCAGAACATGCGTGAAGGGCGGACGGCCGTAAATCTGCTCCTTGGGAAAATAGGTGCCGCCCCAGAACGGTTCCGCTTCGGCTGTCAGGAACATTGTCAGCGGCCACCCGCCCTGCTCGCCAAGGTGATGCAGTGCATTCATGTAGAGCGCATCGACGTCGGGCCGTTCCTCGCGGTCCACCTTGATGTTTACAAACAGCTCATTCATGATCGCTGCCGTACCTTCATCCTCGAAGCTCTCATGCGCCATGACATGGCACCAGTGGCAGGCGGCGTAGCCTACGGAAAGCAGAACGGGCTTCCCGGTGCGTTTCGCCTCAGCAAAGGCGCCCTCCCCCCAGGGCCACCAATGCACGGGATTGTCCTTGTGCTGGAGCAGATAGGGGCTGGTTTCTAGGCTGAGCCGGTTATAGGACAAGATTAACTCCCTTGATTTGCCGCTTCTTCGGGCCGGACCATGACCACCATATACGCGCTATCGAGCGGCCGGGGCAAAGCAGGCGTAGCCGTGATCCGCATTTCCGGGCCGGCCTCCGGGTCCGCTCTGAGAGCTCTGTCCGGGCGGGCGCTGCCTGCGCCGCGGCGCGCAACGCTTCGTCCTCTGCATGATCCGCAGTCCGGCGAAACACTCGACCGTAGTCTAATCATATGGTTTCCCGGGCCCGCAAGTTTTACCGGGGAGAACGTGGCCGAGTTGCATGTTCATGGCGGACGTGCGGTCATCGAGTCGGTCCTTTCGGCCCTCGGGCGCATCGAAGGGCTTCGGCCCGCCGAAGCAGGGGAGTTCACGCGGCGCGCATTCGAACATGGCAGACTGGACCTGACCGAAGTGGAAGGGCTGACCGATCTGATCGATGCCGAGACCGAGGCGCAGCGGCGGCAAGCGTTCCGTCAGTCATCCGGCAGCCTGCGCGCGCTTTACGACGGCTGGCGGCTGAACATCATCGAAGCTCTTGCAAGCATTGAGGCCGAGCTGGATTTTTCCGATGAAGGTGATGTCCCGGAGGAAGTGTCGGCAGCAGCTCGCGGCACGGCTCGGAACCTTCGCGACGAGATCGCCGCGCATCTCGACGATCGGCGCAGGGGAGAGATCCTGCGCGATGGATTGCGGGTCGTCATCGCCGGCCCGCCCAACGTGGGCAAGTCAAGCCTCATGAACGCTCTGGCCCGGCGCGACGCCGCCATCGTCTCGTCAGAAGCCGGCACAACCCGGGACGTCATCGAGGTTCGGCTCGATCTTGGCGGTTTTCCAGTGATCCTGTTTGACACTGCGGGCATTCGCGAAGCGGAGGGCGAAGTCGAACGTGAAGGAGTCAGGCGGACGATGGAGCGCGCGAAAGACGCCGATCTGATCCTCTGGATAAACGACGCTACTGCGCCGCAGGCGCCGCCTCGAAACCTCGCGCGCCCTGATGGCGATACGGCCGTCATACAAGCTGTAAACAAGATCGACCTGGACCGCCGGCACCTCCCGCGCGGCGCAGTGCCGCTGTCAGTCAAAACCGGCGAAGGTTTCGACGCACTCATGGAAAGCCTGACCGAGGCCGCCCGAAACGCATCCAGCCGCGGCGAAAACCCGGTGATTACACGCACCCGCCACCGCCACGAACTGGAAAAGGCTCAGGCCGCGCTTGACCGTTTCCTGGCCGGTGATTTCGCCGAACTTGAACTGCGCGCCGAAGACCTGCGCCAGACAGCGGCAGCGCTCGGCAGACTAACCGGGCGCGTCGATGTCGAGGATGTTCTCGACAGAATCTTCGCTGATTTCTGTATCGGCAAATAAATCGTATCTCTTCATGTCAAACAGTGACGGCGCGCACTTCCTAATGGACTGCGAATATGCTTCAAGGTCTGAAACCGGGTACTCATGATGCAGAATGATGCCTGAAGACATCGCAGGCTGACCTGTTTGCGGAAACCCTGTCATCGAAAGCGCCGTCATCATGTTGACCGTCAGGTTCATCCGCCACGGAGAGAGTCTCGCAAATGCAGGAGGCGTCACCGCCGAACCTGAGGCCATACCGCTCACGGCGCGCGGCTATGAGCAGGCCGAAGCGATCAGCCGGAGTTTCGGCCGACCGCCTACGCTGATCGTCACATCGCCATATCTGCGTGCGCTCGAAACAGCGAAACGGACGTCCGAACGCTTTCCCGAAACGCCGCTCGAAATTTGGCCGGTTCAGGAAATCGAACCTCTGTCCCGCGCCCGCCGCATGAACACCTCCGCGTCAGAGAGGTTGCCAATGATCGAGAGCTATTGGGCGAATGCCGATCCTCATTTCGTCGACGGGCCGGGCGCGGAAAGTTACGCCGCCTTCGTGGAGCGCGTGCGCGCAACGCTGAACAGGCTTGCCGAGGTCAGCCGCGCACTCGATGCGCCAGGGCAGTTTGCGATCTTCTCCCACGGCCAGTTCATGAAGGGGCTGCAGTGGGAAACCGCCGAAAACTCGCCGCCGATAACGCCGGAGACGATGCGCGCATTCTTCGCCTTTCATCGCGCCGCGCCGATAGCCAATGCAGAAAGCTTCTCGATTCGCTGGGATCACGGGCGTTTGCGCTTTCTGGGGTGACGGCGTTCCGCTTTGACCCCATATCGGGAAAATAGTAGTCTCCGCGGAAATTTCCCTGATCTTGATGACTGAGCGTGGGCCATGCGAAACAGAGCCTATGATGTAATCGTAATCGGCGGCGGCCATGCCGGCTGCGAAGCTGCGGCTGCAGCTGCGCGCACGGGCGCACTGACCGCTCTGGTCACGCATCGCGCGGACACGATCGGCGAAATGTCCTGCAATCCCGCGATCGGCGGCCTCGGCAAGGGGCATCTGGTGCGCGAGGTCGATGCGCTTGACGGGCTGATGGGCCGTGTCGCCGATGCGGCGGGCATTCAGTTCAGGATGCTGAACCGCTCGAAAGGTCCGGCCGTTCAGGGACCGCGTGCGCAGGCCGATCGGAAGCTATACCGTATCGCCATGCAGGCCGCCATTGCGGCGCAGCCAGGACTCGACGTCATCGCTGATCCGGTGGAGGACCTGATCGTAGCGTGTGGCCGGGCGGCGGGCATCGTCACGGCGAGCGGAGTCGAGTATCGCGCTGCTGCCGTCGTCGTGACGACCGGCACGTTTCTCAACGGCTTGATCCACATCGGCGAAAAGCGCGTTCCGGCGGGCCGCGTGGGCGAAGCGCCCGCCATCGGCCTTGCCGACCGGCTCTACGTGCTGGGCCTACGCATGGGCCGGCTGAAGACGGGCACGCCGGCGCGCCTTGACGGCCGCACCATCGACTACAGAACGCTGGCGGCGCAGCCCGGCGACGATCCGCCTGTGCCGTTCTCCTTCTTGACCGAGCGGATCACAACGCCGCAGACAGTTTGCCATATCACCCATACGACTGAAGAAACGCACCGGATCATTTCGGAAAACCTGTTGCGTTCTCCGATGTATTCCGGACAGATCGCCTCGACCGGGCCACGCTATTGCCCCTCCATCGAGGACAAGGTGGTGCGCTTCCGGGAACGCCAAAGTCACCAGATTTTTCTGGAGCCGGAAGGGCTGGACGATGACACAGTCTATCCGAACGGGATCTCCACGTCGCTGCCAGAAGACGTGCAGGACGCCTTCATTCGCAGCATTCCGGGCCTTGCCGGCGTGCGCATTCTGCGCCCCGGCTACGCCATCGAATATGACTATATAGACCCGCGCGAATTGCTGACGACGCTCGAAACCAGGCGGCTGCCGGGGCTGTTTCTGGCCGGTCAGATCAACGGCACGACCGGATATGAAGAAGCCGCCGGACAGGGTCTCGTCGCTGGGGTAAATGCGGCGTTGAAGGCGGGCGGCGGCGTCTCGGATTTCGTCCTCTCGCGGACCGACGCCTATATCGGCGTGATGATCGACGATCTGGTCACGCGCGGCGTCGCAGAGCCTTACCGCATGTTCACATCGCGCGCCGAATACCGTCTGCGGCTGCGCGCGGATAACGCCGACGCACGGCTGACGCCGATCGGCGAAGCAGCAGGCTGCATAGGCTCCGGGCGCGCCTCGGCCTTCGCCGCCAAGGCGGACGAGCTGGCCGCCGCCCGGAAAATCCTGGAGTCGCTGAGCATCACGCCGAATGAGGCCAATGCGCGAGGCCTGCCGCTCAATCGGGACGGCCGCCGCCGTTCGGCCTTCGAAATTCTCGGTTTTCCGGACATGTCCATCGCAAGGCTCGCGTCAGTCTGGCCGGAACTGGGCCGGATAGCGCCTGCCATCGCCGCGCAGATCGAGATCGACGCGCGGTATGACATCTATCTGCGCCGCCAGGACGCCGACATCGCCGCTTACCGCAAGGATGAAGCGATCGCGATCCCGGCCGACTCCAACTATGCTTCCATACCAGGTCTTTCCAGCGAACTGCGCCAGAAACTCGAACGCGAACAGCCCTTGACGCTGGCTCAGGCCGGCCGGATCGACGGCATGACGCCGGCCGCGCTCATGCTGCTGCTGGCCCATGTCAAGAAATCTGCGCTCCGCAAATCCGCCTGAGATGGGCACGCGCGCGCGGGAAGCCTCGCAAGCCCTGCTCCCTCATATTGCAGGCCCGCGCGAGTTTGCCGCCGCCTTTGCGGTTCCACGTGAAACTGTGGAAAAGCTCGAACTCTACGCAGCGCTGCTGCGGCAATGGCAGAATGCCGTCAATCTGGTCTCGCCCGCCACGCTAAACGATGTCTGGCACAGGCATTTCGCCGACAGCGCGCAGCTTCTGCCGCTCGCGCCCGATGCAAAAAGCTGGGCAGATCTGGGCAGCGGCGCGGGTTTCCCCGGACTTGTGATTGCCATTCTTCTCGCGAATCATGAGAATTATGTTGTCCATCTTGTCGAGTCGAATGGGCGTAAATGTGCGTTCTTGTCGGAAGTCGCGCGGCAGACCGGCGCGCCCGTCAAGGTGCATGAAAGCCGCATTGAAGATCTTTTGGGAAGCGGAGCGTTGAGACGGATGGACGCCGTCGTTAGCCGGGCGCTTGCGCCGTTAGACCGTCTGTTGAGCCTGGCGAACGGTTTCTTCGATGAAGCAACCATTGGTCTGTTTCTGAAAGGGCGCGAAGTCCGGCAGGAAATCCGCGCCGCAAGGGAACGCTGGCGATTCGACTCTAGAATAACGGCCAGCCGAACGAATGCCGAAGGCTGTATTGTCGAGATCAGGGGATTGATCTCTCAGGGGGAAAATTCGCGGTGACTGCAAAATCTTACGGACAAACGGATTTGCGCGTAATTGCCGTAGCCAATCAGAAAGGCGGCGTCGGCAAGACAACAACGGCGATCAATCTCGGCACAGCCCTCGCTGCGGCGGGAAGCAAGACGGTGGTGGTCGATCTCGATCCGCAGGGCAACGCCAGCACAGGCCTTGGCGTTGCTGAAGACCAGCGCCATGTCTCGACTTATGACGTTCTGGCCGGAGCCGCCGCGCTCGAACAGGCGATGATCGAAACCGACGTTTGCCCGGGCCTGTTCGTGGCTCCGGCCACCCGGGACCTCGCCGGCCTCGAGCCGGAGATTTCCGCCGCCCCGAACCGCGCCTATTTCCTGCGCGACGCAATCGTCTCGCTGCGCGCCTCGGAGATGGAGCGCCCCGCTTCCGAGCGCGTCAGATATGTCCTGATCGACTGCCCTCCCTCGCTGAACATCCTGACCTTGAACGCGATGGCGGCGGCCGACTCGGTGCTCGTTCCGGTGCAATGCGAGTTCTTTGCGCTCGAAGGCATCACCCAGCTCAAGGACACGATCGACTTCGTCCGCGCCAGCCTCAATCCCTCGCTCGAAATACATGGCGTCGTGCTGACGATGCATGACAGCCGGACCAAACTTGCCGACGAAGTTTCGGCCGAGGTGCGGAGCTTTTTCGGCGAAAAGGTCTACGAGACCGTGATACCGCGGAACGTGCGCGTCGCCGAAGCGCCTTCTCATGGGAAGCCCATACTGCTTTACGACTACAAGAGCCCCGGCAGTAAAGCCTATATCGAGCTCGCCTCCGAAATCATGGATCGTGAACGCCAGGCCACCGCCGCTTGAGCGGATCGGACAGGGAAGAGATGGACAGCATGAGCAAACCTTTACCGGCGAACAAGAACAGGCTTGGCCGCGGATTGGCTTCGCTGATAGGCGACACGGGGCAACAGGGCTTGTCATCCTCCTCCGGCTCGGAGCATAGAACGCTCCCGAGCCAGGGCGAGCAGCGTATGGTGCCGATCGACCGTATTATTCCCAGCCCGTTCAACCCGCGCAAGACTTTCGACACCAAGGAACTCGACGAGCTAGCGGAATCGATCCGGGAGAAGGGGCTGGTTCAGCCCATCATCGTCCGCCCCGTTGGTCCTGGCGGCCATCATTATGAAATCGTGGCGGGCGAGCGGCGCTGGAGAGCGGCGCAACGGGCGTCGCTGCATCTCATCCCGGTTATCGTCCGTTCTCTGACGGATCAGGAGTCGCTCGAACTCGCCATCATCGAGAATGTGCAGCGTACGGATCTCAACGTGATCGAGGAAGCCGGCGGCTACCGGGAGCTGATCGACCGTTTCGGTTACACGCAGGAAGAGCTTGGCCAGATCATCGGCAAAAGCCGCAGCCACCTCGCGAATACGCTGCGGCTGTTGAAGCTTCCCGAAAGCGTGCAGACGATGGTCAAGAACGGTGAGCTCAGCGCCGGACATGCACGCGCGCTCGTCGGCCGCGAGGATGCGGAGACAGTCGCTCAGGACATCGTTCGCAGAGGTCTCAACGTGCGCGATGTCGAGGCGCTCGTCGCAGAGCGCAAGAACGGCTCAGGCGCATCCTCAAGATCGCAGACGCCTGTCCTTCAGAAAGACGCCGATACGCGCGCAGCGGAGCGCGAGATGGCCGACGCGCTGGGACTGGCCGTGGAGATCGCTCCGGGCAAGGGTGAGGCCGGCGAGATCATCATTCGTTACCGGTCTCTCGAACAGTTCGAGTCCGTACGCTCGAAGCTGGTCGCGTAACCGCCAATTTTCGTCGCATTCATGGACCTGGATTAACGGTGTTGCCGCTATACCGGGTGCAGCGGATTATTGACCCCAGCCGGAACGATTGGCCGCGCAATCAGCCGCCATTGTCGAAGGATGCTTTTTCCATCATCGTAAACCACGACCGCATCCGCATGGAACGGAAGCCAGCACGATGAGTCAGATGCTCCAGACCGGCCAACCGCTACCCGCAGGGAACGGGGTTCGGCATAACCCCGTTTTTTCCGCTGCGGGAAGCGTTTGGGCGCTTCTGGTCGGCATGGCCTTTCTCATGCTGGGGATCGGTCTTCAGGGCACGCTGCTGGGCGTACGCGCCGCCGCGGAGGATTTCGGCGCAACCGTAACCGGCTTTGTGATGACCGGCTATTTCGCCGGCTTCCTCATAGGCTCGCTCATCGCCCTCAAGACCATCCGCCGGGTCGGCCATCTGCGCGTCTTCGCGGCGGCGACCTGCATGGCTTCGCTGGCCATTCTGATCCAGAGCCTGTTTGTAGATCCCATCGTCTGGGCCGTCATGCGCATCATGACAGGCTATTGCATGGCGAGCGCCTTTATCGTCACGGAAAGCTGGCTGAACGACCGCGTCACCAATCAGCATCGCGGCGGATTGCTGGCGATCTACATGATAATCAGCTATTTCGGCATGTCCGGCGGGCAGTTGCTGTTGCTGACGGCGGCGCCAACGGATCATGACCTGTTTATCCTGTGTTCCGTGCTCATTACCTTCGCAGCGGTCCCGATCCTGCTTTCGATCACACCGCAGCCGATCCCAGAGTCGGCCGAAAGTCTTTCGCTGCGCGAGCTCTACAGGATTTCTCCGCTCGGTTTTGTCGGCACGTTCGGCGCCGGCCTGCTGCAAGGGGCGATCTTCAGCATGGGCGCGGTTTATGCCCAGTTCGCCGGTCTGACCACATACCAGATCGCACTCTTCATGTTCTGCCTGATCGCAGGGCCGGCGCTGATGCAGTGGCCGGTCGGCAAGCTGTCGGACCGGATTGACCGCCGCAAGGTCATTGCAGCGCTCGCATTGTTTGGCGCATTCACGCCCCTCATGGCGAGTGTAGCGTTCAGTTTCGGAGCAGCGTGGCTGATAGGCTTTGCGCCGCTCATAGGACTCGGCCCTCTTCTGCTTTATTCGCTGTTCATCGCCTACACGAACGATTATCTGCGCGCAGAGCAGATGGTCGCGGCAGGGAGCGGGCTCATCCTTGTCTTCGGCTCGGGCGCGGTCCTCGGCCCGCCTACCGCAGGCGTGGTCATGGACGCATTCGGGCCGGGCGGATTCCTCGGCATACTGACGATTGGCCAGGCGCTGATCTTCCTGTTCGCACTCTACCGGATGACGCAGCGCGACACTGTTCCCGTCGAAGAGCAGAGCGCTTTCGCTGGCGCGCCCGTTCGCACAGCGTCGCTCGCTCCCGCCATAGCTGAATTGGCTCAGAGCAAACCGGATGTGAGCGAGCAGGATGAGGCTGTGGACGAAGATCTGGAACGGGAAGACCGGACCCCATAGGATCGGTTGGTCGGAGTGAGTGGATTCGAACCACCGACCCCCTGCTCCCGAAGCAGGTGCGCTACCAGGCTGCGCTACACTCCGCCCTTCATCAGGCCTCTGTCATAAGATTTTTCGCAGCCGGAACGCAAGGCGAAACTTGATGCAATCCCTCTGGCGGAACAGCAACTCTATGCTATAAGCCGCCCATGACATTCACGCTTCACAAGGGCGACCTGCCCTCCGGACTCGATCTCGGTTCGACAGTCGCGGTGGACAGCGAGACGATGGGTCTCGATCCGCGGCGTGACCGTCTTTGCCTCGTGCAGCTTTCCGGCGGCGACGGTCATGCGCACCTTGTGCAGTTTTCTGACGGCTATGACGCACCACACCTAAAAAGGCTGCTCAGCGATCCGGCCGTCATGAAGATCTTCCACTACGGACGTTTCGACATCGCGATGTTTCAACGTCATCTCGGAGTGAAGACGCGGCCAGTCTACTGCACCAAGATCGCCTCGAAGCTGACGCGCACTTACACTGACAGACACGGTCTGCGCGACCTGTGCCGCGACCTTCTTGGCGTAGATATTTCCAAGCAGCAGCAATCTTCGGACTGGGGCGCGCCCGAGCTGACCGACGAGCAGCTCGCCTATGCGGCTTCGGACGTTCTTTATCTGCATCGGCTCAAGGCCACGCTCGACGTCCTTCTGCAACGCGAAGGCCGCGATGCGATCGCACAGGCGTGTTTCGAGTTTTTGCCGGTGCGCGCGTCGCTCGATCTGCTTGGCTGGGACGAAACGGAAATCTTCTCCCATTGACGGCTGATCGCAGCAGCCGATCTCACATTTGCGCCGCAATATAGCTGTGATAGTGTTTCGCCGCAGGGACAAGATGCGCTTAACGATTGGCGACAATGGCAGTCCAGACTCAAATCCGCCCCGCGCCGGCCCGCTTTTCAAGCCTGCCGAGGGCTTCTGACCGGGCGAAGGAGTTCCGTAACGCCAAACGGCACAGCGCCATCGTTGCGGCGCTGCGTTATTTTCTGCCCGGACTGGCTCTCGCGATAGGCGGCCTTTATTTCATTCCGAGCAAATTAACCGTCGATCTTGATGAAGGCGGTCAGGCCAGCATCGACTCGATAGAGATTTCGGATGGCGGCCTGAAAATGGTCAATCCGCGCATCAACGGAGTTCACGAGAAGCACGGCGCATACGACATCCGGGCCGACAACGCGACGCAGCAAATACGCAATCCCGACCTAATCACGCTGAACGATATTTCGGCCAGACTGACTTCGAACGCCAATCAAAGCACGATACTGACAGCGCCAATGGGGATATTCCACTCCAAGAAAGAGGAACTGACGTTCACCAACGGCGTCGTCATCGGCGGCGATGCAGGGTTTTCCGGAAAGTTGAACACTGCAACCGCATTTCTGCAGTCCAGCAAGCTCATTTCAGCAGATCCTGTCGAGTTCTCATTCCACGAAAGCACGATAAAGGCGCAAAGAATGACGCTCTATTCCAGCGAGAACCGGGTCGTATTCGAGGGAGGCGTCAAGGTGCATCTGCAGCGAACGCGGGAGGCAACCCCGAAATGACAGAATCCATCGCATCGTCGCCCTGGAAGTCAGTCTCGATTGCGCTGATCGCCGCAGCGCCGCTCTGGATCTGCACGCCGGCCGCCGCCCAGACACCCGGAAGCAGCCTTGCTGCGAACTACGCCGCGAATTCGGACCAGCCCATCGACATAGAAGCTGATGCGCTCGAAGTCGATGACAGGAAAAAGATCGCGACCTTTACAGGGAACGTGTCCGCGACGCAGGGAAACTTCAATCTCCGCGCCAGGGAGATACAGGTATCCTATACCTCGCGCGATAATACAGCTACACAGTCTGCGGATGCCGGGGCGGCAGGGCCGGGGGCAAATTCCCAGATAACGCGGATAGACGCCAAGGGCAAAGTCCTTGTCACCACCAACGATAATCAGACGGCGACCAGTGACTGGGCGCGCTTCGAGGTCCTCACCCAGCTCGTCACAATCGGTGGCAATGTTGTGCTCTCGCAGGGGCCCAATACGATCAAGGGCGATCGCCTCGTCATCGACCTGAAAACCGGCTTGAGCCGATTCGAGAATGACGGACAAACGGCAGAAGGCGAAACGCCCAAGCAGCGGCTGCGCGCCATTTTCACGCCGAAAAGCGGCGCGACTCCCGATAATCCAGGCGCCGCTCTAGGAAATTGAGACGATTGCATTTCGACAGGCTTGCAGCCAAGCCCGGACTTCGCGCCGCCAGTTCTGGCGAAGCTGGTTTTGCAAGGCAGGCTGATAAACACTAAGCTGCGCGTGAGACGCGTACGTCCTCAATACAGGTAGATTTTGCATGGCGATCATGGACAGGCATGATCCGGCTGGTCCGGCGGGAAGGCGTCCCCACCCTTCCCAAAGGGCGCGTCCGGTTCCCGAGCGCGGGCGCGCCCTTGCCAGCGCCCAGCATCAGCTCTCCGCATCCGGGCTGGTCAAGAGCTTCAAGCAGCACATGGTCGTGCGCGGCGCCAGCCTCGCCGTTCGCCGGGGCGAGGCGGTCGGCCTGCTGGGGCCGAACGGCGCGGGCAAGACCACGATATTCTATATGATAACGGGTCTCATCAAACCCGATCAGGGCAAGGTGATAATCGACGGCCAGGACATCACCAAGCTGCCCATGTACCGGCGTGCGCGTCTGGGCATCGGCTATCTTCCGCAGGAAGCCTCCATATTTCGCGGACTTACCGTGGAGCAGAATATCCGTTCCGTTCTTGAAGTCGTCGAGCCTGACCGAAAGGAACGCGAGCGCCAGCTCGACTCGCTGCTGGAGGAATTCCGGATCACGCGGCTGCGGAAATCGCCGGCGATAGCGCTTTCCGGCGGGGAAAGACGCCGGCTCGAAATCGCCCGCGCGCTTGCCAGCCGCCCCTCCTACATGCTCCTCGACGAACCTTTTGCCGGCATCGACCCGATCGCTATCGGCGACATCAGAGCCCTGGTCCGCCATCTGACGAAACGGGGCATAGGCGTGCTGATAACCGATCATAATGTCAGGGAAACATTAGAGCTAATCAATCGGGCCTATATCATTTATGATGGCAAGGTGCTGACGGAGGGCACACCTGCTGAGATCGTTGCGAACAAGGATGTCAGACGGGTATATCTAGGGGACATGTTTTCCAGCTGACCCCTCCCAGTCGAGTTTGTTTGCAAATGGAAAGATCGGTTTGCTTCAGGTCAAACTAGAGTTCAGGCAGACGCAGTCTCTTGTAATTACGCCGCAATTACAGCAGGCGATCAAGCTTTTGCAGCTTTCCAATCTCGAATTAAGTAATTTCCTTCAGCAGGAAATCGAAAAGAATCCGCTCTTAGACTGGGAAGATTCCGCGCAATCCGGCGGCAAGACCGTCGAGAGCGGTACCAGAGATCCAGACGCTGAGATCTCACCGGCAGTAGCGGGAGCGGAGGAAAGCGCGCCCTCACAGCGGGACGGCGCAGCTGCGGAGATGGGAGATCATTCCGACGACAGTCCCGCATACGAAGCCGGCGCATTCGAAACCTTCACCTTGCACAGCGGCGGCAGTGGTTCATCGGAGACCGTCTCCGCCCGCCTTGAGGATCTGACGGCCTGCACTGTTTCGCTGCGCGAGCATCTGCGCCAGCAAATGCTGATCTGCATCGGCGATCCGCAGAAGCGCATGATCGCCGACTACATGATCGATCTGATCGACGATGCGGGATATTTCCGCGGTTCTCCCGATGAAGTTGCCGACAGGCTAAGCGCAACGGAAGTGGATGCGGTTGAAGTCCTTGGCATCCTGCAAACTCTGGAACCGGCCGGCGTCGGCGCACGCTCGCTTCCGGAATGTCTCGCCCTGCAGCTCAAGGAGCGCAACAGGTTCGATCCGGCGATGGCCTCGCTGCTCGACCATCTCGACCTGCTCGCAGACCGGAATTACGCAGCGCTTCAGAAGCTTTGCGGGGTCGACAAGGACGACCTTTCGGAGATGATTTCGGAGATCCTCGCTCTGGATCCTCGCCCAGGTCTCGTCTATGGGCACTCCACGGCCGAGACGGTAATTCCCGATATAATCGTGGAACGCGACAGCTCGGGGAACTTCCGCGTCAGGCTGAATTCCGAAACTCTGCCGCGCATCAGCATCAACCGCAGTTTCTACGCCTCGGCGAAAAGAATGGTTCGCAGCGAACAGGACAAAAGCTATCTGCAGAATTGCATGACCTCCGCCAACTGGCTTGCCCGTAGCCTCGACCAGCGGCGGCAGACCATGCTCAAGGTGGCTAGGGAAATCGTTTCCAGACAAGCGGCGTTTCTCGAAAACGGCGTCCGCAACCTCAAGCCGCTGGCCTTGAAGGACATCGCCGAGCGCATCGGTATGCATGAATCGACGGTGAGCCGCGTAACGTCCAACAAATACATGCAGACGCCCCGCGGCACCTTCGAACTGAAATATTTCTTCTCTTCATCGATTCCGGCCTCAAACCAAGGCGATGCGCATTCATCGGAGTCGGTCAAGCACCGCATCAGGCAGCTTGTAGACAACGAATCGCCCAAAGAGATCCTTTCCGACGACAAGATTGTCGCCTTGCTGCGCAATGATGGCGTGGATATTGCCCGCAGGACGGTCGCAAAGTACCGCGAGTCAATGCGCATTCCATCTTCGGTTCAGCGCCGGCGCATAAAGAGTTCTATGGATTGCCTGCTCGCCGACGCGGAACGATAATGCAGGGAAAAGGCGACGCCGTTTAACGGTATCGTCAAACTGACACCAAATTAGTAGGGCTTACTGATTATGCTATGACTCAAGAATTGGATCAGGCTTCGTAAAAAGGCATGTTTCTGATGCCTGTGTTTGCTTCAAAAGTCACGGACCTTATATGTCAACGGTCAACAAAAAATCAAAAAAGGTAAGCGATCTCAAGACTATGGACATTCAGATTACTGGAAAACATCTCGATCTGGGCACAGCTCTTAGAACTTATGTAACGGAAAGAGTTGAAAAATTACTGGAAAAACATCATAGTCGTGGCACATCTGCGCATATTCTTGTCGAAAAGGAACATGGGCTGTTCAGCACGACCTGCACGGTCCACCTGACCTCCGGCCTGTCATTGCAGGGAAAAGGAAGCTCCGGCGAGGCACACGCGAGCGCCGACGAATCCATAAATCATCTGGAGAAGCGTTTACGGCGATATAAAAGGCGGCTAAAAGACCATCATAAGAATGCATCCGAGCGGAACAGTCCGGCTTCATTTCATGCAACCGACTATGTGCTTCGGACGCAAGACGATGAAGCGCCTGAGTATATTGAGGGTACTGAACTCGCCCCAGCGATCGTGGCTGAAACGCAAACGGCAATTCACGAATTGTCCGTGGGGGACGCGGTGATGGCGATGGATCTGGCGGACAAGCCATTTCTGATCTTTAAGAATGCAAGCCATGGCCAGTTGAATGTTGTCTACCGGAGAGACGATGGCCATATCGGCTGGATCGATCCGAGCGGCGCCTGAGCGCAATAAGCCTATTGGCGCATAACCGGAAAGGTTCGCCAATCGGCCATAGGAGCGTATGGAAAAAAATATGGATCTAAGCGATCTCATTACGCCTTACGGCGTTATTCCATCATTGAAGGCCTCCAACAAGAAACAGGCCCTTCAGGAGCTTGCGATTCGCGCATCCAAGCTGACGGGAATAGACGATCACGAGATCTTCAATACGTTGCTGCAACGGGAGCGGCTGGGTTCGACCGGCGTCGGCAACGGCATCGCTATCCCGCATGGCAAGATCAACGCGCTCAGTCACATCATCGGCCTGTTCGCACGGCTTGAAGAGCCGATCGATTTCGAAGCAATCGACGAAGAGCCTGTCGACCTGGTCTTTCTGCTTCTGGCACCCGAAAACGCCGGGGCGGATCACCTCAAGGCGCTCGCGCGAATCTCCCGTCTGATGCGGGAACCGGCAGCCGTCGAGAAATTGCGCTCTTCCCGAGAGAGGGAAACGCTTTATGCGGTTCTGACGGAACCGGCGGCTTCTCACGCAGCTTAGAGCAATTTCCGATCAAAGCCTGTCCTCGCGCAGGCGGGGATGGACATCGGTTGAGCGCAATAAATTGCGACAATACGAATAATGAGAGGCTTTCCGCCTTTTTCCTGGCGGCATCTTATCCCGAAGAAGCGAATCATGATCCAGCGCGACTCGGTCTGGCGAAACGAATGGGAATCAGACGGTTCCGAACCTTGGGAAGGAGGCGCTCGGACGAGGCGCATAGCTGGCGGCGAAAAAATCGGCGCAACTGTGTACGAGCTTCCTCCTGGAGCGACTGGCGGATTATATCATTTCCATCATGGTCATGAGGAAATGATCGTTATTCTCAAGGGAACTGTGACGTTGCGGACTACCGAAGGAGAATATGATCTGCGCGAAGGGGAAATCGTTCTTTTTCCATGCGGAGCGGCCGGAGTTCACCAGACAATCAACCGGACATCCTCGCCCACCCGGCATCTCATCGTAAGTAATCTTACCTCGCCTGAAGTCGTTGAATATCCTGACACAGGACAGATTTCCGTGATGGCGAGAACAGCTTCGTCAAATGGTGAGCCTCTCGTTTATATCTCAAAGCCTTCCGGCCTGAAGTAAACGACGAACAGCCGCAATCTTGCAAGTAGGGCGTCCTCATCCTGGGACGCCCCTTGATATCAGTGAACGCTCACCGGCTCCAGATTCTGTTCCTTGGCGTTTTCGACGGCAGCGAAATGCGTGTCAGTCAGCGCAAGCGGAGTCCCATCGGCGCTATGGACCGCAAAGATCGTGATCCCTTCCGGCAAGCCTTCGAGCTGCGGATACATCTCCTGGGCTTCTTCTGGGTTAAGGGTCTTGATATATGCGATTTGACCATCGCCGAGAGCAGCGAACTCGTTTTCGGACATGGCGTGAGGAGCGGTGTTTGTAGGTACGTCCAAAGTCATGATCAGATCTCCTCTCATTGCAAAACACACAGACGCTTCTGATACCGCCCCGGCTCCTCCCTTGCTGTTTATGGGCGATTCTTGATTTCGATCTTTTTGATGCGCTTCACCGTATCTGGACGTGTCAGTTCAATCGCCAGAAGTCCGTCATTTAATTGCGCGGACTGCACTTTCAAACCATCGACGAGAACAAAACTTCGTTGAAACCGCCTCGCGGCTATACCACGATAAAGGTAATCCCGCGATGAATCCTGCGTCTGCTCGCCACGAATCACCAGATCGTTGTTTTCCAAAACAATTTCCAGCTGATCGCGCGTAAAACCCGCAACGGCAAGCACAATGCTCAGTTGCGCCACTTCGCCGTTTTCATCCCTGATACACTCAATGTTATAAGGAGGGTAACTGTCTCGGGATGATCTGCTGCTGCGTTCGAGCATCCGCTCGAAATCGTCGATACTCAGAAATAACGGGTCAGGTCCAACTCGCGTCATCCACAAGCCTCATGAAAGCGTGATCGCGTAAGGCGAATTCGTGGAACATGTTTACGCGAGATCCAACCCCCTCTTCCCGTTGTCGCTTTATCCAAAATTATATAAGACAAAGCGCGGACCGTTCAAGGACCAATAATTCCCCCGGCTCAGAGGCGAAATCTGTCCGAAAAGCGCTGCATACTGCATATACATTTCCTGCGCTGACCAGCCTTCTCGAATGAAGCGCCTCAGCGCCCGTGAGCGGCCCAGCGCGAGGAAAGGATATTGCGAAGTTCACCGTAGCCGCGCTGATAAGCTAGGCTCATGGAGCGTTCCGCTTCAATCCAGTGCTGCTCGGGTTGGCGTTCCGCCTGTCCATCGGAGATTTCCACAGTATCGAAGCCGCAACTGCGGGCAAGCGCATACTGATCGGCGATCAGATGACCGGACGCGCGTAATTCGCCCTGGAAACCGAGCCGCCGCAGCCGGGTCGCTATGGAGAAACCTCGGCCGTCCGCTGACTTGGGAAACGGCACGGCTATCAGCTTTACCACATCGAAAGCCGAAGCAAGCGCTTCCTGATCGGCATCATTGCCGATCCCGATGCCAATCTCGTGTCCCGACGCCGCAAGTTCCTCTCCGTTACGCTGATAGCAGGTCCATGTGACCAGCAGCCGGGATTTAACTGATGGCGGCGCATCCTCGTCGGCGAGGCGAACCCAGTCATCGGGAACGAATCGTCCGTCCCTAATGAGAGGCATAGAGCGCCTCCTTCATCAGGTCATGGCCGAGGCGCTGGTAAGTTTGCTTAAATGATTCGCCATCGAAGCGCTCTCTCAGATAGAAGTGGATGAGGCGCTCAACAGCATCCACCACGCCTTCAGCCGGAAAACCTGGACCCGAACGCTGACCGATGGCTGCGCTGTCCGTCGGATCGCCGCCAAGCGTGATCTGGTAGGCCTCCGCGCCGGTCTTTTCGAGACCGAGAATGCCGATGTCCCCGACATGATGATGCCCACAGGCATTGATGCACCCTGAAATCTTAATCCGCACCGATCCGATATTCTCCTGGAGCTCAGGATCGGCGAAGCGCTCTGTGATCTCCTGCGCGATCGGGATCGATCTGGCCGTTGCCAACGCGCAGTAGTCGAGGCCCGGGCAGGCGACGACGTCCGTGATGAGTTCGGCGTTGGAAGATGCCAGCTCCGCTTTTTCCAGCATACGCCAAAGCGCCGGCAAATCGGACTTTTTGACATGGGGCAGAACCAGATTTTGCTCCGCCGTAACGCGGATCTCATCGAGGCTGAACCGTTCGGCAGCGTCGGCGACGAGGCGCATCTGATCGGCGGTTGCGTCTCCCGGAGCGCCGCCCCGCGGCTTGAGCGAGATGACGGCGATAGCATAGCCCGGCGCCCTGTGTTCGCGGCAATTGATCCGCATCCAGCGGGCGAATGCCGGATCAAAAGGCGCTCTCTTCTCCTGCCCTGCTCCGTTGGAGCCTGATTTTTCATAGGCAGGAGCCGCGAAATATGCCGAGATTCTGTCGAGTTCCTTTTCGACGGGTATTGAGGGATCCGGAGTGATCTTTGTGAATTCAGCCTCGACTGCTTCACGGAACGCTTCCCCGCCCTTCTCGTGAACGAGGATTTTGATGCGCGCCTTGTATTTGTTATCGCGCCGGCCCTCGGCATTGTAGACGCGCATGATAGCCTCGACATAGCGCAGCAGGTCGGTCGCACGGATGAAATCGCGCACCTTGACGCCGATCATCGGCGTGCGGCCCAGACCACCTCCGGCCCAGACCTCATAGCCGGTCTCGCCCGCCGCGTTCCGCACGATGCGAAGTCCTATGTCGTGAAACTTGATGACCGCCCTGTCGGCGCGCGCACCCGTTACCGCGATCTTGAATTTGCGCGGCAGAAAGGAGAATTCCGGGTGATTGCTGGACCATTGCCGCAATAATTCACAGACAGGCCGCGGATCGGCGATCTCGTCTGCAGCGACGCCGGCATATGGGTCGGCGGTGACGTTGCGGATGCAATTGCCCGAAGTCTGGATTGCGTGCATCTCGACATCGGCGAGTGCGTCGAGAATATCGGGCACGTCCTTCAGCTTGGGCCAGTTGAATTGTATGTTCTGGCGCGTGGTGAAGTGCCCGTAGCCCTTGTCGTATTTCTCCGCAATATCGGCAAGTCGCCGCATCTGACGGGATGACAGCGTGCCATAAGGGATCGCCACGCGCAGCATGTAGGCGTGAAGCTGGAGATAGAGGCCGTTCATCAGGCGAAGCGGCCTGAATTCATCTTCGTTCAGCGCACCGGAAAGACGGCGTTCGACCTGGCTTCGGAATTGCGCAACCCGCTCGCGAACGAACTGATGATCGAACTCGTCATACCGATACATGAAGATCCTCGTTCCGCGCGCGATAGGTTTGCGCAGGAGCGCTGCGGACCTTCGCCTGATCCGGCCAGAAGGAAGGCCGTGCGCGAACGCGCATCTTCTCCCGGTAATGAACAGGCTGAGGATGACCGTCTCCGTCGATCGAAACATCGACAAGATAAACGCCGACAACCCGGTTCGAGACCTCGTCGGCGTGCCCTAGCGCTTGAAGCGCAGCAGCCTGATCGTCGCCCTCGGCAACCCGGGAAAGACGATGATCGGTTGTCCAGCCGTTATCGCCGAGAAAAACCGAGTGGCCTTCGAGCAGGTGGTTGGCTGTAACGATTTTTAGCGTCGAATGCTTTGCCATGTACATCTCCGGACATGAAACCCGTCATGTTGGACGCTGCCGCCATACATTCCGGTTCAGTTGCACGGCAGCGTTCGGATCTGAAAACGTACGCGTCGATTGTCGGGTATGACGAATTATGTTTTCAAGAACGAACGCTGGTGGTAATTTATGCTCAGAAACTGTCTCACTATGGCGTTCCTTTGCTAAAACACGATAGATATAAGGAAAAAAACCAGTTTAATCCTGATATTTCCTGTTTAAGCTTAAACGACGCCAATCCAAATCGTTCTTTTTATAGAACACTAATCAAGCGAGGTCACATAAAAAAAATGTCAATAGACAAGAGCGGCTCGGCAGACACCGCACCGCAGATGAGCGCGAATCTCGGTAAAACGATCAATCGGCTTCGGCGCGCCTATAAATATTCCCTGGGCGACCTGTCCGAACAATCGGGTGTGGCCAAATCGATCATCTCGCAGATCGAGAAGAACGAGACCAACCCGACGCTGAGCACGATCTACAAGCTGGCCCGCGCGCTGAATGCGCCAATCGAGGAGATCCTCAGAAGCGACGATGCGCCCGCGCTCATCGAGAAGCTCGGCCCTTCAGGCACGCCTCTTCTTGTCAGCGACGATGGCCTCTGCCGCCTGCGCATCATCGGCTGGATCAAGACCGTCGAACTCGTGCAATGGTACAGCTTCGAAGCCGAACCGGGCGGCGTGCTGGAATCTGACCCGCACCCTGCCGGATCGGTCGAGAATTTGACAGTTCTGGAAGGAGAAGTCACAGTCGCCGCAGGAGACGAGGAATTCCGTCTTGCGGCTGGAGAGACCGCCCGCTATGCGGGAGACAGATCTCACCGCATCACAAACAGCGGCAGGAAAATTGCGAAGGCTCTGATGGTCAACTTGCTCGGCCCGGTCACGGCTACGACTCATTCTTTCGGCCGCAACGCGATGTAGTCCGTAAGAACCCTCGATCGTCTTTATGACTCTCGCCCGCAAAAACCAGGCATATCAGGCATAGATGAAAAAGCCCCTCCCCTTCTCGCGCGAAACCGACTTCAAGCCGGGCGTCGTAGAACAGGTCGCACCTGGACTGCGGCGCCTGCTCGCCGATAATCCGGGATCGCTGACTTTTAAGGGCACGAACAGCTATATCGTCGGCACGGGCAAAGTCGCCCTTGTCGATCCGGGACCCGACGACGAACGCCACCGGCGTGCGCTTTATGATGCATTGAACAAGCAGGGCGAACGCATCAGTCACATCGTGTTGACCCATACGCATATCGACCATTGCGAAGGGCTGAAGAAACTCGCGCAGGACACCGGAGCCGAGGTTTTGGGCTTCGGCGCGGATTGTCCGAGCCGCGAGGAGATCAGAAGAAACCCGGCGAGCCACAGCTACATAGACCTGGATTTTTCGCCCGACCGCATTCTGCGTGGCGGCGACCGGATCCATCATGGCGACTGGGAGCTTGAGGCTATTCACACGCCCGGCCACGCGCCCGACCATCTCTGCCTTGCGCTCGGCGACGGCGAAACCATGCTGTCAGGCGATCATGTCATGGGGTGGAACACGTCTGTCATTGCGCCACCCGAGGGCGATATGGGCGACTATATACGATCGCTCGAACATCTGCTGACACGCGCCGAAACCGTTTACTATCCCGGTCATGGCGGCCGTGTCGATCAGGCTGGGCGGTTGGTCAAAGCGCTTATCATGCACAGACGCTGGCGGGAATCCCAGATTCTGGACTGCCTGCGCGATGGCGCGGACACTATTGATTCAATGATTCCCAGAATCTACGATGGGCTCGAGTCCTCTCTGCTTGGCGCTGCCGCCTACTCTGTCTACGCTCATCTACTCTTTCTGATCGAGACTGGACAGGTTGTTGCTGAGCGGCCGGGCGATATTCGTTCTCGCTTCCGGCTATCTGGCTCTCCCGCCTGAGCGCGGCCTCGCGCCGCTGACGTTCACTTTCCTCGCGTTCCGCAATCAGCCGCAGGCGCTCTTTCTCCGCCTTGGCACGTTGCGCGCGCAGTTCGCGCCGGGCGATCAGTTCGGCAAGCGCGGCGTTCTTGTCGATTTCAGCCAGCCTCGTCTTCACCTCGGAAAACAGCGTGCGCACACGCTCAGCGTTGCGGCCCATATCGTGATTGCCGTGCCGCGCCGAAGCCCGCACATCCACGCGCGCGCTCCCGCTCGGCATCGGACTGACTCGGATGGCCACGTCGTCGCGGAATCCGAAAATCAGCGAACGGCCTGTCGCCTCGATGTAACCCGGCTGCGCTCCGCTCGGGGGATTTTCCGAAACGATGCTCAGGTTCAGTTTCTGCACCGTGTCACGCACCGCTCCATAAGCGGCGTCAACCGGACGGTCGAGCGGCAAAGGCGCCAGATCGGGATAGGCCTCCGATTGCAGTCTGTAGGCGCTGCGCTGGAAACCTGGAGGATTGACGCCCATGCCACGGCGTATCTCGGCTATTTTCTGGAATCCGGGAGGATCGGCAGGATCAGTGGTTACTTCATAAATGCGGGGAAGCGTCAGCACGCTTGGAACGAGCCAGATCGGTCCGGCAAGAACCAGCGCGCTCAGCATCATGCCCGAAAGCGCCTTGCCGGCCCCGCTGAAGCCCTCATTCCAGATGTTCACCATCGCCACAAGGCCGAGAAGGAGAGAGAATAGCGACAGCACTATCGCAATCCCGGCCACATTCATCGCCAGCGGGGTCGGAACTTCGCCAACGCGGTGAACAGCGAATATCGCTGCAAAGACAAGAAAGGCAAGAAACGCCAGCCTGCGACTCCATACCGCCTTTCGCGACTCGTGGAAAAAATATTGCAAGGCTCTCTCCCTGAGAGGATCTGCGCTCGTGCCTTCTCAAACTAAAGGCTGTGCTGGCGTCATGACAACCCTGCTGCCAACTGCGCCCTAGTGAAACCGGAGGCGTTCGCATCGAATACGCATAACGCAGCAAGATTAACGTCCTGCATCCCGTAACCGGCGAACGCACTTTACCAGAACAGCATCAGAACCGACAGGGCCACCATACCGGCTAGGATCAGATTCACCGTTCGTGCCGTTTCCTCAGTTCGTACCAAACTGCGAATGCCAACGCCGAACAGGCACCAGATCGATATGCTGGGCAGCGTAACAGCAATGAAGATCAACGCCATGACCATCAGTTCGGCGTAATAGTTGCCGCCAACTGTGGTAAAAGCGGGAATCGCGCTGACGGCGACCATCCAGGCCTTGACGTTGACCCATTGAAAGGCGACGGCTTCGAAAAATGTAAGCGGCTTGGCGCCCGACTCTCCCGAGCCGGGCCGGCCCGCCTGAGCGATCCGCCAGGCCAGATAGAACAGATAAGCTGCGCCACCGTATTTCAGCATCAGGTGGATTTGCGGATTTTGCAGGAAAATCTCGCCCAGACCGAGGCCGATGGCGACGAACATGAGCGGAAAGCCGAATGTCACGCCGAGAATATGCGGGACGGAACGGCGGAAACCGAAAGCCGATCCGGACGCCGTGACCATGATGTTGTTTGGGCCCGGCGTCACAGCGGCGACAAAGCCAAACAGCGTAACCGGCGCAATCAACTCGATCATGAAAATCCTATAACCGCAGCAGTCCGGGAACGGGACGATGAAACAAGACGAACGTCCTAGTTCTTGTCCAGTAAAATCATCCCGGCCAGATCAGGCGCGGCGGCCGGCGCGGCGGATGCGTACATACAGCGCCCCGTCGCCGCCGTGCCGCGGACCTGCGGATGTGTAGCTGACGACAATCGCCCGCAGTTCCGGCTCCTGTAGCCACTCCGGAACGAGTCTCCGGAGAACGCCTCTCTGCTCGGCCAAATAGTCCCGGCTGCGTTCCGCAGCGGTTCCCTTGCCCGTTATGACGAGCACATTCCGGTCACCGCGTGCGGCGCAGGCCAGAAGGAATCGGCGTAAAGCGGCATAAGCCTGCGCCTGGCGCATACCGTGCAAGTCGATCCGGCTGTCGATGGTCTCGGCTTTACGGGCCAGCTTGCGCTTCTGGCGCTGATCGAAACTGGCGATGGGAGGCGAGGCTGCGGACGGCGTCAGGGAAGGGACAGCAGGACTGGCGGGACCGGGAGGATCGGATTGGAGCTGAGCGCGGACCGGCTCTGCACAATCGGCCGTGACGTCCCGTCCGCTACGCTTGTCCGGCAGCTTCTTGGCGTCTCGCATGGCGCGCGCCCACAGATCCGCCTCATCAGCGGTGAGCGCTCTTTTTCGTGACGGCCGGTTTTCGTTCATTCCTGTGTCCGTATCCGGATCGATGGCAGGACCTCTGCCTATGCTTAATTTGGGATAAGGACGTAAAAATCACATATGTCTTTCGTCTTTCCTGCCAGCAGCCCGGCCTGCGCGCCCGTTCCCCAGAATATGTCGCCGCGAACAGGCCCACGGATCGCCGAGCCGCTGTCCTGGGCAATCATGAGCCGCGAGAAAATACGGCCTTCCGGGTCAATGAGTTCCGGCGCGTGAACCCAGATCGGCAGGCCGAGGCGATGGCAGCGCGGATCAGCGGCAAGACTGCGTCCCGGCGTCAGCGGAGTCCCCATGGAGCCGAGAGGCCCGTCTTGGCCTTCAGAGTCGTTCAGCCTGCGGAAAAAGGGATAAGACTGGTTTTCGTGCATGATCTTGCGCCCTGCTTCGGGATTGGCGCGCAGCCAGGATAGAACCCGATCCAGCGTGGCGTTGGCCCGGTCCAGAAAGCCGCGCTCGACAAGCAGTCTGCCCACGGACGTATACGGATGACCATTCTTGCCGGAAAAACCTATGCGAATGCGGTTTCCGTCCGGCAGAACGATCAGGCCGGAACCCTGAACCTGCATCACATAGGCCTCGTAAGGATCTGCCAGCCAGGCGATTTCGAGCCCGCACCCGGCGAGTGCGCCCGCCTCGATCTCGGCGCGGGTAAAATAAGGAACCGGACCGTCGGAGGTTGCGCGGGCGGCGGTCAGTCCTGCCAGCTCCCCTTCGCTTTGCTCATCGCCTTCGAGTAGAACCAGATCTTCTGGCAATGCGTAAACCGGCACCCCATATCGAGGCGTTTCGATCAGCGACCCGGTCAGTTCGGGTTCGAAATATCCGGTGACGAGACCGCCTTCCGGAGGCGGTAATATGCGATATGGCTTGAAACGGCTTTCGAAAAAACTCCGCGCGTCCGCCTCATCGCCACCGGCGCGCATCCGCAAGGCGTCAAGGCAGACGGCAAGCAGCGGCGCATCAATGCTGGAAAATGCGCCGCTGGCAATCCTTTCAGCCGACTTGACGAAAGTACGATAAGCCGAGGCGTGATCGTCATCCATCCATCTGGGTATGGAGGAAAAACCGACGGGCGCTCTGTTTACCGCCGGCTCGCCGGAAGCGGCTTCCCTGCCGAACTGCCATGCCCAGAGCGGAGCATCCGTCATGGGATTTGTCGGTGCGAGGCCACTTCCGCCGCTCTGCGGCTAAGCAGCATCGCCTGTTGCGACAAGCCGCCAGTTCGGGTCGCGCGAAGAAACTTCACGGTTGAAGGTCCAATAGTCGATCACTTCACGGATCTGGGTCGGGCTGCCTTCGATCACTTCGCCGGCACGGTTACGCGTCGCCGTAATGATGTCGCTCGTGAATTTGACAGTCACGTTTATGGCGCGATCCAGGACTTCTGCATCCGTGATTTCAGATTTCGAAATGCCGACAAATTTGAAATCGGCCATTTCACCGCGCTGCTCGCGTTCGCTGATTGCAGCTGCGAAGCTGTCGTAAACTTCCCTGCTCAGCAAACCTCTCAGTGTCTTTCGGTCCCCTTCGGCGAAAGCCGTGACGATCATTTCATATGCCGCCTTGGCGCCGGTAATGAAATGCTTGGGATCGAAAGTCCTGTCGGCCTGAGCGATACGCTGCAGCTTCGCCGCAACGTCGCCGCCTTCCGGCGCGACTTCCTTGAGCCGTTTGGCGAAGGTGTCTTCGTCAAGTTCTTCTGACATCCGCGGGGTCTCTCCACGGGGCAGCGTGACTATGTTGTCAGGCATACCGCCGCGATTCGTCTCATCAGCAGAATACGGGTCATAGCGCGGGCGCTCATGTCCTGTGCGCCGACCAAGCACGCTGCGGAGCTTGATAAAGATAACGACCGCAAGAACGAGGAATATCAGGGTTAGGATGTCTATCGTGCCGTTCATATTGCCGCAGCTTTTGTGGATACATATGTGCGCATAGATAATTTCAGATGTTATATAGGAGCTATGGAGTATATCCGCCAGCCGTTAACGGTTCGCCGGATGTCTCCCCGCTCTCTTTCGGAAACAGCCTACGCGATCAGGAAGGCCAAGCCAACCGGCAAGACGGCCCGCAATAGCCCGGTTCTCGTTTTTATTGCGATACATGAAAGGCTTAGAAGAATGCAACTTTTTCTGCTCCTGTTTTTCATCGCGGTGCCCGTTGCGGAGATTGCGCTTTTCATTCAGGCGGGTCAGCTCATTGGCACCCTGCCTACGATCGCCATAACGGTCGCAACGGCCATTGCTGGCAGTTTTTTGATGAGGGTGCAAGGATTTGCGGCGCTGAAGAGCTTCGGCGACGCGGTCGACAGAGGAGAAATGCCTCTTACGCCGGTGATTGACGGCATTGGTATTCTGTCAGCCGGACTGCTGCTTCTGACGCCGGGGCTGCTGACCGACACGATCGGCCTGCTGCTTTTTGTCCCGCCGATCAGGCGCAGTCTCGCCCGCTGGGCTTTCAGCCGGGCGGCGCAATCCGGAACGGTCAGCTATTCCGTATTCGGTCAGTCCGGGCAAAGCGGGGGAACGAAGCCGAACGCAGGCGCAGCCGGACCGGATCGGTTCAGGAAGCCGGGCAATGACAATGTTGTCGACGCAGAATTCGAAACCATTCATCCGGGCAGCCGCTCTGAAAAAGGCGAGCCGCTCGAACCGGATGAAACGGAAGGTCGTCCCAGGAGCAGAAAGGACACGCCCTGGAGGCCCTGACATTCGGACGCATCAGGGCAATATCTTGCCTGTGCGCAGCCGTCGTGATAGCGACAGCATCAATTATGGCGATGCGGCCGCGCTTTATATAGCAGATGGCCGCTTCTCAGATCAGGGAAAAGGCAATGTCTGAAGAAACAAACGGCGCCGGTGCGGCAGGAGCCGAAAATCAGAAAAAGCCGCAGGTCAACGTGCTGGCGCAATATATCAAGGACTTGTCCTTCGAAAACCCCGGAGCGCCCGCCAGCCTTCGCACTACTGACAAGCAACCGAAGTTCCAGATCAATTTCAACGTCCAGGCTCAGCGTATCGGCGAAGACATCTACGAAGTCCTCCTGACCCTCGAAGCGACGGCGAAGGCCGAAGACCAGAACATCTATGCGCTCGAACTGGTCTATGGCGGAGCGTTCCGGCTGAAGGATCTCCCCGAACAGGCGATGCGGCCGTTTCTGTTCATCGAATGCCCGGCTCTGCTCTTTCCTTTCGCCCGAAGGCTGATGGCCGATCTGACGCGCGAAGGCGGGTTTGCCCCGCTGGCCCTCGATCCGATCGATTTCGCCTCGTTGTACCGCCAGCGGATCGCAGAGGAAAAGAAGCAGGCCGAAGCCGCCGTTCAATAGAACGCAAGCGGCTCAGGAATAGTTCTTCCAGATCGCATTTTCGCCAAGCTCGGTGACGAAAGCCTCATGAGCTTCCAGTTCCGCCCGATCCAGTGCGGGCGCCAGCGGCTTCGGGCGATGGCGCATATGCTTCACCCCGGCCGCGGTGTTCCTGCGCGCACCGCTGGAAGCGGACAGATCGAGCGCGGCCTGCGGACCACCAATCAGATGCAGATAGACCTCGGCCAGCAATTCGGCGTCCAGCAGCGCGCCGTGCTTTGTGCGTGACGAATTGTCGACGCCGTAGCGTTTGCAGAGCGCGTCCAGGCTATTCGGGCCAGCAGGATGTTTACGCCGCGCCATGGCCAGCGTGTCGAAAACCTGTTCCGGAGGAATCATCTCTCGGCCTACCCAGCTCAACTCGGCATTGATGAAGTTCATATCGAAACTGGCGTTGTGAAACACCATCCTGCCGCCATCCACGAAATTCAGGAAATCGTCAACGATGTCGGCAAATAGCGGCTTGTCGGAAAGGAATTCCGTTGAAAGGCCGTGAACGCGGTACGCACCCTCGGGCATCTCCCGCTGCGGATTGACGTATCGATGCCAGATGCGCCCGGTCGGGATGTAGTTTGAAAGCTCGATGCATCCGATTTCGACGAGCCGGTCGCCGCTATGCGGATCGAAGCCGGTCGTTTCCGTATCCATCACGATCTCGCGCATCCGTCATTCTCCCGATGCTTCGCCTCCCGCGCGCGGACCGTAGCGCGCAATCCAGAGGCCGTACTTTTCTCCCTTCACATCTTTCAGCGATTCGAGCCATTGATCGACCTGACGAAGCGTTTCATCCAATGGCAATCCGGCATCGATCACATGATCGGCGCGCGCGCGTTTTTCGCCGTCGGGCATCTGGCGATCGAGGATGGCGGCGAATTTTTCCGGAGTCATGCCCGGCCTGCCAAGCACCCGCTCGGCCTGCACGTTCTCGGGAGCGCTGACAACAGCGACAACATCCATCAATTCGTCCGCTCCGGTTTCGAACAGTAAAGGTATATCGAGTACGCAAAGCGCCGCGCCGGACCTGGCCTGCTTCTCGATAAACCGCCATTGCGCCTTGCGGACAAGAGGGTGCACCAGCGCTTCAAGCCGCGCGAAGCCTTCATCCGTCTCCGCTAGCGCCTGCGCAAGTCTGGCGCGGTCGACCTTGCCGTCAGGTGCGGTTCCGGGGAAAGCGGCTTCGACAAGCGGGGCAGCCTCGCCCTGATAAAGCGCATGAACCACGGAGTCGGAATCAAGGACGGGGACGCCGCGCGACGCGATATGCCTGGAGACAGTGGTCTTGCCCATGCCTATCGAGCCGGTCAGCCCTGCGATCAACATCGCCTATTTCCCTTCCGTTCCCAGATCGGCAAGGACCAGATCGCGGAGTTCCTTCGTAACCTCCGGACGAACGCCGAACCATTTCTCGAAGCCCGGCACGGCCTGATGAAGCAACATGCCCAAGCCGTCGGCGACATGAAAACCGGATTCGCGGGCGCGGCGAAGCAGGTCGGTTTCGAGCGGCGAATAGACGATATCGCAGACGACGCCGGGAAGCGAAAACTCGCCGAGATCCATCTCCAGCGGCGGACTGCCGGTCATGCCAAGCCTGGTCGTATTCACGAGCAGCCCACAATTTGTCAGCATGTCCTCCCGGTTCTCCCAGGCGAAAACAGTCACCCCGCGGCCGAATTCGGCCGCGAGTTTCTCAGCCCTTTCGCGGGTCCGGTTCGCAATCCTTACATGCTGAAATCCTCGGTCGAAAAGACTGCGCAGAATGCCACGCGCGGCACCACCCGCGCCGAGAACGGCGGCTGGCAGGCCGATCCTGTCCCATCCCGGCGTCTGTTCGTCCAGGCTATGAAGAAATCCGTAGATGTCGGTGTTCGACGCGCACATCACGCCATTTTCGAACCAGATCGTATTGGCCGACTTCACGCCGCTCGCCATTTCGTCCGGACGCTTGGCCACACGGAAAGCCAGTTCCTTGTGTGGGATGGTCACATTGCAGCCCTCATACCCGTTCCGTATGAGGTTCCGCAGAAAATCTTCCGCATCGTCCGGTTCGACAGCCTGCTTCGTATACTCGGCGTCGATACCGTATCGCTTCAGCCAGTAATTATGAATAAGGGGCGAGCGGGAATGCTCGACCGGCCAGCCGATTACGCAGGCGCGTTTCATCCTTACAATCCTGTCAGTCGTTGCGCTCGATCAGCGCATGAGCCATCCGATTTTGCGGAGATAGCCGAGAAGAGGCAGCAGCGGCAATCCGATTATTGTAAAGACATCACCGCTGATGCGGGAGAAAAGCTGCGCCCCCGGCCCCTCGATCCGATATGCGCCGACGGAAGCGAGTAGATGCGGCTCTTCCTTTCGGCAATACTCATCCAGGAAGTCATCCGAAAAATCCCGCATGGTCAGGTCAGCGCGGTCGAAATGCTGCCAGCGCGGCTCACCCGCCTGAGCAACCGTCAACGCCGAGTACAGGCTGTGCGTTCTGCCGCGCAGCAGGCGGAGCTGCTCGCGAGCGGCAGCATTATCCGCGGGCTTGTGGAATATTCGGCCGCCGCAGGCCATCACCTGATCCGCCCCGATCACGAGCGCGTCCGGCGCATTGCGGCTGACATCCTGGGCCTTGGCCTCCGACAGACAGAGCGCCAGCTCGCCGGGATTGAGTCCGCCGTCCGGCGCTCGCCCGAGCGCGGCGCGTTC
>CAYOUE010000009.1:0-39693 GCA_964407075.1 uncultured Hyphomicrobiaceae bacterium | reverse complement strand
GCCGCAGAAGCGCAACCCGGACGCGGCCGAACTGGTTCGCGCCAAGGCCGGGCGTATCGCGGGCGCGCTGACCGCGCTGATCGTCGTGATGAAGGGGCTGCCGCTGGCCTATTCCAAGGACATGCAGGAGGACAAGGAACAGACCTTCGACGCGCTGAACGCGCTGTCCCTGATGATCGCGGCGATGACCGGAATGGTCGAGGATCTCGCCGTCAATGCGGAAAAGATGCGCGCCGCCGCCGGGCGCGGCTACGCCACAGCCACCGACCTTGCCGACTGGCTGGTGTGCACGCTCGACATGCCGTTCCGCGATGCTCACCATGTCACGGGGTCGATCGTGAAGGCCGCCGAGGAACGCGGCATCAGCCTGGATTCGCTGGAACTGGCGGAGATGCAGAAGGTGGAGCCGCGCATTACGGCGGACGTTTTCTCGGTTCTCGGCGTCGATAATTCCGTCGCCAGCCGCCGCAGCTTCGGGGGCACAGCGCCGGAAAATGTCGCCGCCCAGGCGCGGAAATGGCTGAAACGTCTGGAAAACGGCGGCTGATCGCGCTAAGAAAAGCCTTACTTCGCCTTTTAAATACCGGCGTTGAAGGCGGAACGGGGGATTCGATGAGCCGTAGTTTGAAGATTTGCGCAATCCTGATCCTGACGGCGTGCAGCCTCGCCGCCTGCGGCAAGCGCGGCGCACTGGAGCGTCCCGTCGCCGAGGGCGAGAAGGCCGCGCCTGCGAAAGCCGCCAAGGAAGAGCACCGCCCGACGGTCCTTGACGGACTGCTGCTGTAGGCCCTGACCGATCCGACATCGCCCGCCGCCCGCCTTTCCGCAGTTGAATCAATGCTGCGAAGGCAATCATCGTCGTGCAGGCTTTGACAGTCAATCGGCACCCCATCTAGGTATTTGACCATATAAATTCCGGAATTCGGTGCGGCGCGAATCGCTTTACTGTCGCGCCTCATGGCCGATTTCAAGATGATTCCCGCACGCTTCATGCCCGAAGCTGCGCCGCACGATGAGCTTCGCCCCGATGGTCATGACGTATGTCTGCGCACGGCCGGATTGCTTGGCCACGACCAGAGCGAGGAAGTGCGCGCCTGCCTCGCCTGGACCATGATGAACCGGATCGGCGTGCGCTTTCGCAGTCCGGCCGGCGCGCGGGGGCCGGCCAGGTTCTGCGAGGCGATCCTGCGGGAAGCCTTGACGCGGGAAGATCTCGAACGGGCCGAGCGTGCTCTGGCGGCGCTGGACTGGTCCGGTCTGCGCGCCTTGCTCGATGCCGTGCGGACCGGCGGGATCCCCGACCAGACCGGCGGCGCGACCCGTTGTCACCGCCATGACCGCAGCCCGGGTTGGGCGCGGCGGCGCACGCCGACGGCCCTGCTCGGCGCTTATCTGTTTTTTCGCTAGCGCCTGCGCGCCACGTCCGCGAGATTTACGGCAGTTTTATTTACATTCATGGCTTATTCACTGTGACTCGGCTTTCTTCCATGTCAGGATGGAACGTGAAAGCAGATGATTAGAGCCTTGACCGGATTGCTTTTCGCCGCAGCTGCGGCGTTCACCGTGGGGGTCAGCGAACTTCCCGCGCAGGGCAATTGCGTGTCGAACTGGACGGCGAGCGAATACAGGTCCTTCGGCGACGTTCAGAGCGAGATCAAGTCCAGATACGGCGATGTCCGCATCCTGCGCATTCTGCTGTGCGGCCGCGGCGGGCAGGCGCAATTCCAGGTGGTCATCATCTCCGGCAAGGGTGAGGTCCAGCGCGTGCAGGTCGCCGCTTCGAATTGACGGCCGCTCAGGACAAAGAGCGAACGGAAGTCGTTGCCCGCGCGGCGGATCTGTTGCAGATAATACAGGAAACGCAATCGCACCAGGGGCAGGGCCAATGAGGCTTCTCGTAGTCGAAGACGATCAGGATCTGAACCGGCAACTGGTTTCGGTGCTGAGCCAGGCAGGTTACGCCGTCGATACGGCTTTCGACGGCGAGGAAGGTCATTTCCTCGGCGACACCGAGCCGTATGACGCGGTCATCCTCGATCTCGGCCTGCCCAAGCTCGACGGGCTGAGCGTGCTGGAAAGCTGGCGCCGCGACGAGCGCAACATGCCGGTGCTGATCCTGACCGCGCGCGACCGCTGGAGCGACAAGGTCGCGGGCATCGACGCGGGAGCCGACGATTATGTCGCCAAGCCGTTTCACGTCGAGGAAGTCCTCGCGCGCGTCCGCGCCCTGCTCCGGCGCAGCGCGGGCCATGCCAAGAGCGAACTCGAATGCGGGCCGCTCAGGCTCGACACCAAGCTGGCCCGCGTCACCTACAACGGAACACCGGTCAAGCTGACATCTCTCGAATACCGGCTGCTCGCCTATCTGATGCATCACCAGGATCGCGTCGTGCCGCGGCTCGAACTCGTCGAACATCTGTACGAGCAGGATTTCGACCGCGATTCCAACACGGTCGAGGTCTTCATAGGCCGGCTCAGAAAGAAGCTCTCGCCGGATTCGATCGTCACCGTCCGCGGTCTCGGCTACCGCCTGAACCTACCGGAAAATGAATCGTAATTCGCTTTCACGGCGTCTTTTTCTGTCCTCGGCGGTCTGGACGCTCCTCGTCCTGCCGATTGCTGCGGTCATCCTCGTTTCGCTCTACCGGGACGCGGTGGAGCAGAATTTCGACATCCGTCTCAATCAGTATCTCGAAAGCCTGATCGCCTTCTCATCGCCGGACAGCGGCATCGACATCGTCGCGCCAGGCGATCTGGCGGAGCCTCTCTTCAGCATTCCGTCATCCGGCTGGTACTGGGAAATACGCGCAAGCGACGGCCCGATCCCCAACTTCAAATCCGTTTCGCTCGTCTCCGAATCGATGACGCTGCCCAGCGAGGCGGGCATCGGCCAGAGCGGCGCGCTGGGGCACTACATGACCGGACCGCTCGGCCAGCCGATCCGCATCCTCGAACGCGAGATCACGATCAGCCAGGGCGACCAGCAGCGGCGGTATATCTATGCGGTCGCGGGCGATGCGATGGACATTCATGACATCGTCGCCGATTTCACCGCAATGCTGACGATTTCCTTCAGCGTGCTCGGCGCCGGACTGCTGGCGGCCACCTTCTTCCAGGTCCGCTACGGCCTGCGTCCATTGCGCGACATCAGCGAGGAACTCGCCGCGATCCGGTCCGGAAAGGCGTCCCGGCTCGAAGGCAATCCGCCCCAGGAGATCCAGCCGCTTCAGGAGGAACTTAACGCGCTCATCCAGTCCAACCAGGCCATCGTGGAACGCGCGCGCACGCATGTCGGCAATCTCGCACACGCGCTGAAGACGCCGCTCAGCGTCATCACCAACGAGGCGCGCGAACGTAACGACGCCTTTTCCGGCAAGATCGCGGAGCAGGCCGAACTGATGCGCGAGTACATCACGCATCACCTGTCCCGCGCCCAGGTCGCCGCACGGGTCAGCATCGTGGGCGGCGTGACCGACGTTCACGAAACTTTGAATTCGCTCACGAACACGCTTTCGAGGATCTATTCCGACCGGAATCTGAACTTCGTCGTCGATTGCCCGGAAAATATAAAATTCCGCGGCGAGAAGCAGGATCTGCAGGAAATGGTCGGCAATCTGCTCGACAATGCCTGCAAATGGGCCGAATCTAGGGTTTCGGTTCAGGTCGAGATGTCGAAGGGCGGGAAATCGGCTGGCGCGCGCAACATCACCGTTCTCGTGGAAGATGACGGGCCGGGTCTGACGGATTCCGAACTGGAGGCCGTCGTGAAGCGCGGCAAGAGACTGGACGAGACCAAGCCGGGATCGGGCCTGGGCCTGTCCATCGTGGCGGATCTGTCGGAGATGTATTATGGCAGCTTCGCCTTGCAGAAGGCGCCTGGCGGCGGCGTGCGCGCCAGATTGTCGTTGCCATCGGCCTGACGTGTCTAAAAAAAGCCAGATTGCGCCTTCTAGGCTTACGCAACCGTAAACGGGTAAAGTGGCGAATTTTGATTGGACGGGGACAATTATGAGACTATTGGCAATTTTAGCAGCCGCCGTTGTGGCCCTGCCCCTTGCGGCCTGCGGACCTGAAGGCAGCCGTCAGCAAAGCGGAACGGTCATCGGCGCGGTAGCCGGCGGCATCATTGGCAATCAGTTCGGCAGCGGCACCGGACGCGCGCTCGCAACGGCCGCAGGCATCGTTGCCGGCGGCATCATCGGCAGCGAGATCGGGCGCGATCTCGACGAAGCCGACCGTCAGGCCGCACTCGAAGCCGAATATCGCGCGCTTGAGTACGATGAGGAAAGCCGCTGGCGGAACGAGAAATCGGGCCATTACGGCCAGATCCGTCCGAAGCGCACCTATCGCCGCGAAGGCCGCGTCTGCCGGGAATACGAGCATCGCGTCTACATCGACGACGAGCCTGAAATCCTCGTCGGCACGGCCTGCCGCCAGTCTGACGGAAGCTGGAAGGCCGTAAGCTGAGTCTTGCTTGACGCCTGACATGACGCCCGCCGTCCTAGTGGAGCGAATTTGACATTTGAATCCCGGTAGCAGCGAGGTGCGCTATCAAATATCAAATTCAAAAAGCTCCACTACACTCAGTAGTTTCTAGTGGTTCTTGAGATTCGAACATTTGCAAATAAGGGCGCCGCAAACGGGATGCAAATGTTTGAATTGAACCCCCTAGGCGGGCGTTTTCCTTTCGCCTGCGGCAATGGCAGAACTTGATCCGCTCCGGCGCATGGCTGATATGTGACAGGAGAACACTCTGCGCACCGGCTGCGTGGAGTCGACCGGGTTTTGGGCGCGAGGAATGCGATGACGCGGAAACAGCGCAGATCGGTATTCATCTTTACGGGCGTTGCCTTACTGGGCGTCGCAGCCTTTCTGGTGCTCAACGCGCTTAGAGATACGGTCGTGTTCTTCTACAGCCCTACCGAAGTGGCCGAAAAGTCGATCGGGCCCGGCCAGAGGTTCCGTCTCGGCGGCCTTGTCGCCGAAGGCAGCTTCCGGAAGGTCGCTGACACCGAGTTCCGTTTCGGCGTCGACGACGGCAACAGCATGATCGAGGTCAGCTACAAGGGCCTTTTGCCCGACCTGTTCCGTGAGGGGCAGGGCGTCGTGGCGGAGGGACGCCTCGATGAAACCGGCCGTTTCGCCGCCGACACCGTGCTTGCCAAGCATGACGAGAACTACATGCCGCGCGAAGTCGCCGAAAGCCTCAAGAAGCAGGGCCACTGGAAGACCGGGGAAGACGGCGAGGCGCCGGGAAATCAGCGCGTCCTGCCCTGACGGACCCGTAAAGTCCCTACCCGCTCTCGGCCTTACGCCTGCTTAAGCCGCCCGTCGCGAACGCCCTCTGGCAGTTTGACCGAGAGGGTCGCTTTCAGGCCAGGATTGTTGTCCGACAATGTCAGCGCGCCACCGTGGAGCCGCGCAACCGCAGCGGCGAGGCTCAGACCGAGGCCGGTTCCGGGGTGCGAGCGGCTGGCTTCAAGCCGGACGAAGCGCTTGACTGCGCGTTCGCGGTCGCCTTCCGGAATGCCCGGCCCGCGGTCGGCGATGACGATTTCGGCATGAGTCGCGCCGGGGGTGAGGCTCAGCGAGATCTCCGCGCCATTGCCGCCGGCGCTCTCCGCCGACGGGGCGCTATATTTGATTGCGTTGTCGAGAATGTTCGCCACTGCCTGTGCGATCAACTCGCGCTTGCCCTCGACGACTGCATGGCTGCCGATGTCGAGCGTCAGCGCGATGCCGCGCTCCTCGGCAACGGGTTCGTACATCTCCGCGAGATCGCTGACGACAGCGGCAAGGTCGAAGCTCTCGCCTGCGCGTTCCGCAGCGCCTGCCTCCATGCGTGCGATGCTTAACAGCGCGTCGAAGGTTCTGATGAGTTCGTCGGCGTCCTCTATCGTCGTCTGAAGCGCCTCCCTGTAGCGTTCGGGATCGCCCGGATCGCGCAGTGCGGTTTCGACCCTGCTCCGCAGCCGGTTGAGCGGCGTGCGCAGATCGTGGGCGATGTTGTCCGATACTTCCCGGAAACCGGCGATCAGTTCCTCGATCCGCGCAAGCATGATGTTCAGGCTGCGGGCCAGGCGGTCGAATTCGTCGTCATTATCGCCGACGGGAATCCTTCGGGACAGATCGCCCGCCATAATGCTCCGGGTCGTCGCGGTCATCGACTCGATCCGGTTTATGAGCCCATGGCTGATGAGCAGCCCGCCGCCGAAGCCGAGCGCGACGATGCCTGCCAGCGTCCACAGGAATGCGGAGCGGACCGCTTCCCCGAACTGCCGCTGGTCCTCGATGTCGCGGCCGACGACCAGCCTTCCGCCATTGGCGAACCGCAGGACGGCGGCGAAGGCGAAGCGTTCCTCGGCCGCGCCGTCCTGGATGCGCCGGTAGTGAAAGGCGGTCAACCCGTCCGCGTTCCACAGCTCGGGACTGACGGTCTTCAGATTGCCGGCGAGGTGTTCGCCTTCGGAATCGGCCAGCATGTACAGGCCGTTGCCCGGTGCGGCGCTCCGCGCAGCGACCGTTTCGCGCAGGCCGTCCAGTCCTGCTTCGCGGTATCTCTGCTCAAGGCTCTGCCGTTCCGCTGCGATCGCAGTGGTAAGCTGTTCGGAGATGAGAATGTCGGTGCGGTAATAGATATAGGCGGTCGCCGCGGCGGCGATGGTCGCGAAAAGCCCGAAATAGAGGATGGACAGGCGGAATGCCGTCGTCCGGATAAGTTTAAACAGCTCCGTCACGGATCATGTATCCCGCTCCCCGTACCGTGTGGAGCAGCGGCCTGTCGTAATTCTTGTCGATCTTGGCGCGCAGCCGGGAGATATGCACGTCGATGACGTTGGTCTGCGGATCGAAATGATAGTCCCAGACATGCTCCAGCAGCATCGTGCGCGTCACGACCTGCCCGGCGTGTTTCATGAGATATTCGAGCAGCCGGTATTCCCGCGGCTGCAGCGGCACGGTCTCCTGGCCGCGCGTCACCTTGTGGGACAGCCGGTCGAGTATCAGATCGCCGACCACGTAGCGCGTGCTGGTCTCCTCCGGCAGGGAACGGCGCGCAAGCGCCTCGATCCGAGCGAGCAGTTCCGAAAAGGCGTAAGGCTTGGTGAGATAGTCGTCGCCGCCTGCGCGCAGGCCGTCAACCTTGTCGTCGACGTTCCCGAGCGCGCTGAGGATGAGCACCGGCGTCCGGTTCTCCTGCTTCCGCAATTCTTCGAGAACGGATAGTCCGTCCCGTTTCGGCAGCATCCGGTCGAGGATCAGCACTTCGAATGTTTCGGCGAGCGCCCTGGACAGGCCCTCTTCGCCGTCGGCCGCCGTTTCGCAGACATGCCCGCTCTGGCGCAGCGCGCTCGCGAGATACGATGCGGCTTTGGCGTCATCTTCGACAACCAGAACGCGCATTGGCCGGCTCCCAGGTATATTTTCCTTTGTATATGCCCTTATATGACGCGGCGCGGCTCAGGTCGAGAGCCGCGCCGTTTCTGCGCATTCAGAGCGCTGCGACCCTAGTCGTTGGCGCGTTCGAGGGAGAGGGCCACGAAGCGCGTCTGATTACCGCCACTGCGGATCTGCAGCAGGACGGCCTTGCGTCCCCTGCGGGAAGCATCCCTGATGCCTTCCGCGACGTCGGAGGGCATGGCGACTTCGCGGCCGCCGACTTCCGTGATGACGTCGCCCGAGCTCAGACCCTTTTCGGCGGCTTCCGAGACGGGATCGACATCGGTGATGGCAACGCCGCCTTCGCCCGCGCCTTCAACCTCGGAGGCGGGAGCGAGCGTCAGGCCGAGTTCCTTCATGGTCTCGCTGTCAGAGCCGAAACTCTCCTGCGGCGTCAGCGCGGCGAGCTGGTCGGAGGACGGGAAGGTTCCCAGCCGGATCGTCACGCCGACTTCCTCGCCGTCACGCACGACCGTCAGATCGGCGTCCGTATCGGGGCGCAATTCAGCAATCTGGCGAGCCAGGTCGCGCGAGTTCGAGATATCGGATTCGTTCACCTTCACGACGACGTCGCGGACCCTCAGTTCGGATCCCTGCGAGGGACCGTCTTCGAGAATACGGGTAATCATCGCGCCTTTGGCTTCACTCATGCCGAGGCTTTCCGCTATGTCGTCGCTGACGTCCTGGATGGAGACGCCGAGCCAGCCTCGGCTGACCTTGCCGGAATCGCGAAGTTCGGAAATCACCTGTTCGGCGAGGCGGGCCGGGATGGCGAAGGCGATGCCGACATTGCCGCCCGACGGGCTGAAGATCGCGGTGTTCACGCCGATGACTTCGCCGTCAAGATTGACTGCGGGGCCGCCGGAATTGCCGCGGTTCACCGCCGCGTCGATCTGGAGATAGTCGTAAGGACCGCTGCCGATGCTCCGGCCGCCCGCCGAGATGATCCCGGCGGTCACGGTGCCGCCAAGTCCGAACGGGTTGCCCACGGCAAGAACCCAATCGCCCACGCGCGGTTCGCCGGAAGCGAATGTCAGGAAGTTGGGGAATTCCTGGTTCGCGTCGATCTTGAGAAGTGCGAGATCGGTGCGCTGGTCGGTTCCGATGACGCGCGCTTCATACTCTTCCTCGCTCTCGAACGTCACCGAGATCGATGTCGCATTGTCGACGACATGATGATTCGTGACGATATAGCCGTCGGCAGAGATAAGGAAACCGGACCCTTGCGCGCGTTCGAGCCTTGGCCGCTGCGGCGGCGTGTCCGGCATGTTGCGGCGGAACTGGTCAAAGAATTCGAAGAAGGGGCTGTCTTCGGGGACGTTCGGGATCGAGAAATTGCGGTTCGGACGGTTGGACGTGCCGCGGGTGAAAACGCTGACGACAGCGGGCCTGACCTTTTCCGCCACATCCGCGAATGTCAGCGGCGCGCGGCTCAGATCCTGCGCAATCGCAGGCTGGCTCTGCCAGACATTGACGCCCGCCGGAGCGGCGATGGCCAGGCCGAGCGCGCCCGCGCAGCCCAGCGCCACGAGCGCGCGCTTGCCGATGACGCGGCTTCGGGACCGGCCGGGCGAGGCATGATTTTTTTCCAGGGAGATCGACATCCCGTCACCTTTCAATTGTTGCATTTGAATCGTTAGTGACGAAAATATAGAGACGTTCAGGTTACATGGAGCTTTCCGGCGGATTAAAACTTGGTAATGTAAACCTTCATGGAACCGCCCAAGCTGGATAGATGAGATTCCGGACCTTGCAAGCCCGCTACAGTCTTCCTGCCCCGACTCTCATGGCCGCAGCTTTTATTCTGGCGGCTTTTGCTCTATCCGGCAGCGCATTGGCCGCCACCGCTGCGAAGCGTTTGACGATCGGCGCGCCCGCCACGCACATTGTTCCCGTTGCGATCTTCGGCGAGGACAACCGGCGCGACCTGCCTGAGGAGTTGGGCGCTCTCGAAGGCAAGATCGGCATGATCTATGAGGATTCCACGCAGACATTGTGCACCGCGTTCTGCGTCGCGCGGAATATCGTCGCCACCGCCGCGCATTGCCTTTTCCAGCCCAAGAACGGGCGTTATCCCGATCTGAACAACGTCATGTTCCGGCTGAATTACGGCACCACGCAGCAGCTTTCGGGCATTCACGGCCGTTTCACGCCCTTTACGAAACATTCCATCGCGGTAGGTACAACCTCGTTCAACAACGAGCCGCCGCTATCGGCTCCGCGCGACTGGGCGCTCGTGAAACTTGAAAAGCCCGTCTGCAGCTTCGGCAGTCTCAAGGTTGAATCTCGGGATGTATCGGAACTCATTGGAAAGTCCAAGGAAAACAAAATATTCCAGGTCGCGTATCATTGGGATTACAAGCATTGGCAACTTGCTTATTCGACGCCCTGCGAGATCGACCAGGACTATGACCAGATAAAATGGCAATTCATCAAGAAGCATTTTGTCGATCACCAGCAACTGCTTCTGCATAAATGCGATACGGGCGGCGCCTCATCAGGGTCGCCGATCATGATGAAGCACCCGGACTCGAAAATTCCGGTCGTCGTGGCCATCAATGTGGGGACATACACGCGGACCAGGATTCTGCTGCGCAAGGGCAAGATCGTCCGCAAGCTGGAGCCTGACATCATCGCGAACACCGGCGTCAACGGCAAGGCCTTCGAGCATGTCATCGCCGCTCTGCGCGATGAGGAGCTGATCGAGAGTCACGAGGATATGGTTCGGCTCCAGAACGAGTTGCAGACTCGCGGCCTCTATGGCGGGGAAATCGACGGCAAGCTGGGCCGGGGCACCCGGAACGCGATCATCGGATACGAGCAGCTTGCAGGCATGGATCCGACCGGAATACCGTCAAGATCGCTCCTGACCCGGTTCGCCGAACCGTCCATGCGGCCGTCCTATACGTTCAGCAATGCCTCCGCCAGCGTGGACGAGACGCAGACGCTGGACATACCGGCGAAGGTCGAAGCGCTGAACGTCCCGTTGCCGGTCCGCCGTCCGAAGTCAGCGCCGCAGCCCAGAACCTCCGGCTTCAACCCCTTCTTCAGCGACCGGCAATTCTGACACGGCCGGCGAAGCCTATCCGGCGGGGGCGGCCAGCGGCTTGGTCAGCAGCACCCAGTTCTCGCCCCGTTTCCTCCAGCCGTTTCCGACAATGCGCCGTTTCGCCTTTTCCACATATCCGCAGCGTTCGTAAAGCCGGCGCGCGCCGGCATTGGCGTCGTCGATGATGATGCTCATCCCGGTCAGGCCGGCCTCCCGGGCGATCTCCTCCGCCAGCGCCAGCAGTTTCGATCCGAAGCCCCGGCCGCGATAGTCCGGCATCACTGCAAGCACATTGACATACCATGTCGCGGGCGCGAGGTTTTCCAGTTCCTGAAGCGGCACGATCATCTGCGGCATAGCGTCGTAGTCGATCGGTTCCGGCTCGGCGGGCTGCTCATAGCCGACAAGGCAGGCGACGCACCGGCCGTCTGCCTCCGCGACATAGGCGTTACGGTAAGAGAAGGCGCCTTCCTCGCGTTCGGCGCGGGCGCGTCCGACATCCCAGCCGGTTTCGCCGTACTCGGCAATCTTCTCCCAGAAATACAGCGGAAGCCCTTCCCCGGCAAAATTCACGAGACGCGCAAGCGCGGGCGCATCTTCGCGGCGGCCTTTCCGCAAAGGCGGTTTCAGCTCGATCATGTCGTTCAGCCTATGGTCATTTTCGGCTGTATAACACAATATAAAGGAAACTTGTCCTGCTTCGCGCCTGGAAAACCTTGCAGCAGCGCAATAATCAGCGGACAGTCCTGCTGAATCCGTCCCTGCGGAAGGGCGTCAAAGGCCTTGCACGGCTTCAGCGAACGGATTGGAGCGCTCCGGCGCTGTTTGAAACCGCGTGCCGGCCTCACGGTCTGAATGCGCAACTGGCACCAAAGGCGATTGATGAAAAAGCAGCTTGCATTGTGGAAACAGTTGGCGCTGATAGCCGCGCTGGGCGGCATAGGCTATGGCGTCTGGCACGAGCGGGCGCGCCTTATGGAGTTTGCCGGTTATGCGGCGGTGGACGAAAGGAGCGGATCGCGGCGCACCCCTTCCAGCGACGCCGTTCCGGTGATCGTGGAAACCGTGGGCATGGCCAAGGCTGTCGACCAGATCAGGGCTGTCGGCAATGGCCGCGCCAACCGGTCGATCACGCTCTATCCGCAGCAATCGGGCATCGTGGCGGCCATGAACGTGCAGGCCGGCCAGCGCGTCGAAGCCGGTGATGAAATCCTCCAGCTCGACGACAGGCAGGAAAAAATCGCCGTCGGGCTTTCCGAAGCGAAGCTGAGGGAAGCCGAGCGCGCTATCGAGCGCTACAGGTCGCTTGTGCGGACCAACGCCGTTTCGCAGGCGGCAGTCGATACCGCCCAGGCTGCTTTCGACACGGCCAGGCTGGAGCTCGAACAGGCCCAGCAGACCCTTGCCGACCGCACCGTACGCGCGCCATTCTCTGGCGTCCTCGGAATCCCCATCATTGAGGCCGGGGATCTGGTTACGCAATCGACGCAGCTCATCACACTGGACGACCGCAGCGTCATCATCATCGAGTTCGACGTCGCCGAGACGTTTCTCAACAGGCTGACGCCGGGGCTGGAGGTCAAGGCGTCCAACAGCGGCTTCCGCAATGTAACCTTCACTGGCACAGTCACGTCCATCGACAGCCGCATCGACCAGACCACGCGGACGGTCAGGCTGCGCGCGGAATTCCCGAATGAAGACGATCTGCTGCGCGCCGGCATGTCCTTCGTCGTGGAGCTTGAACTGGAAGGCGAAGACTATCCCGCAATGAACGAACTCGCGCTGCGCTGGGAGCGCGAAGGCGCATATGTCTGGCGCATCGCCGACAACAAGGCCGACAAGGTCAGAATCGAACTCATCAAGCGCGTGTCGGGACGGGTTCTCGTCGCCGGCGATATCAGGGAAGGCGAACTTGTCGCTGTGGAAGGCACCCAGCGGCTTCGCCCGGGCCGCGAGGTCCGCTTCGAAGCGCCGCAGGACGATACGGTCGAGAGGGTGGGACTATGAGTGAAAAAGGCAACGCTCTCCCGGCGCTGAGCGTCAAGCGCCCCTATCTCATGACGGTCGTGAACTTGCTCATCATCATCGCGGGTGCCGCCGCGCTGATCGGGATCGAGGTTCGCGAAATGCCGAATATCGACCGCCCGGTCGTGACCGTAGCTGCGGATTATCCGGGTGCTTCCCCGGAAACGATGGATGCGGAAGTTACCAGCGTGATCGAACGCGCGGTTTCGCGGGTCAGCGGCGTGAAGACTGTCCGTTCATCAAGCGAGGAAAACAACGCCCGCATACGCATCGAGTTCAGCCCGGCAGTGAACCTGATCGACGCGGCCAACGACGTCCGCGAAGTCGTGGCGCGCGCCGAGCGCGGTCTGCCCGATGGCGTGGAGGACGTCCGCGTCATCAAGGCCGACGCCGATGCGGGATCGGTCATGGAACTCTCCGTCTCCAGCGCGTCGCTGAAGATAGATCAACTCACACGCCTCGTCGAAGACGTCATCATTCCGCAGCTCACCTCCGTCGAAGGCGTAGCGGACGTGGACATTTCAGGCGACCAGGAAGAGGTGCTCCGCATTGTCGTCGATCCGAACCGGCTGGCCAGCCTCGGCCTTTCAATCCGGGAGATCTCGGCCCTGGTGAGCAACGCGCGTTTCGACGTGCCTGCGGGCAGCTTCAATTCCGGAAGCCAGGAAATCCTGCTGCGCGCCAATGCCTCGGTGACGGACCCCGAACAGATCCGGGCCCTGCAGATCAAGGAAAACGTCCGGCTGGGCGATGTCGCCGACGTTTATTTCGGTCCCGATGACGAAACGTCGCGCGTCAGGATCGACGGCCGCGCGATCCTCAGTCTCGGGATCGTCAGGCAGGCCAGTTCGAACACGGTCGCCATTTCAAAAGGCGTGCGTGCCGAGGCCGCGCTGCTCAACGAACAGCTTCGCGACGTCGATATCGTGGTGATCGTGGATGACGCCGAATATATCGAAGGCGCGATCTGGGAGGTTGTGCAGACGCTGCTGCTCGCGACACTGATTGTGATCGCCGTGATCTGGCTGTTCATAGGAAAATTTCGGCCGACGCTGGCGCCGGCCATCTCGATCCCCGTGGCGCTTATCGGCGCCGTCGCCCTGATCTGGCTCTTCGGCTTTTCCATCAACCTGATAACGCTCCTGGCCCTCGTGCTCGCAACGGGCCTGGTCGTGGACGACGCCATCGTTGTGCTGGAGAACATCCAGCGCTGTCAGAGCCAGGGAATGAAACCCAAGGCCGCGGCGGTGATCGGCACGCAACAGGTGTTTTTCGCCGTGCTGGCGACGACCGCGACTCTCGTCGCCGTCTTCGTTCCGATTTCGTTCCTGCCGAGCGAAGTCGGCCGGACGTTCCGCGAATTCGGATTCGTGCTCGCTGCGACCGTCGGCATTTCGTCCTTCGTCGCGCTGACTATGGTTCCTATGATCGTATCGAACATGCCGCTGGCGGCGGATCCGGAAAAGCCGCGAATGCTGGGGCTGGACCGTTTCGGCGCATGGCTGGCCGGGATTTACGGACGCATCCTGAATGTGGTGCTCGCCGCGCCGCTCGTCGCTTTCGCCGTCGCCTGCGCGGCCGGTCTGCTATCGCTCACGGTCTACTCCTCGCTCGGGCAGGAACTCGTGCCGCGCGAGGATCGCGGCATGGTCCGGATCTGGATGAACGGTCCCGATGGCGTCAGCCTCGACTACATGGACGAGCAGGTCGAGAAGGTCGAGCAGTTGCTACAGCCTTATGTGGACAGCGGCCAGATCGAGCGGATCTACTCCGTGACCGGGCGCTACGATCTCAATCGCGCCCTCATTACCGCGCCGCTGCGGCCCTGGGGCGAGCGCAGCATGACCGAGCAGGAGATCATCGCGGAGCTTGAAGAACCCGTCGCCCAGATCCCTGGAGCCATCGGCCGTGTAACGTCCGGCGGAGGCGGCTTCAGCGTCCGCAACAGCGGCGCGTCCTTGACCTTCATGCTCACAGGCAGCAACTATCCCGACATCCTCGCCGCAAGCGACGCCTTCATACAAGCCATCGAGCGGGAAGTCCCGCAGGTCACGAATACGCGGCTCGGGTTCAGCGCGACCCAGCCTGAAATCTCGATGGAGATCAACCGTCAGCGGGCAGCCAGCCTCGATGTCGACATCGAAGACCTCGCTGCAACGATCAGGGCGCTCGTCGCCGGTCAGAAGGTGGCTGATCTCACCGTCGGCGATCAGTCCGTCCCGGTCCGGGTCGAAGCGGTCTCGGGCATCGTCACCTCGCCGTCCGATCTGTCCAATCTTTACGTCCGCTCGCGCGGCGGCAATCTCGTGCCGCTGGTGCAGATGGTGACGTTCAAGCAGGGCGCGGTCTCGGGCGAGTTGGACCGCTTCGCCCAGCGGCGCGCCATTCAGATCAATGCGAGCCTCGCAACCGGCACGCCGCTGCGCGACGCCGTCGAGGCGCTGCGCACGCTGGCGGCGACGGAATTGCCGAGCGGCATCGATCTCATGTTCAGGGACGACGCCGCAAACCTTGAAGAGGCGGACCGGGAGATCATGATAACGTTTGCGATCGCGTTGCTGATCGCGTTCCTGGTCCTGGTGGCGCAGTTCGAAAGCCTGACCAGCGCGGTCGTCGTCATGGCCACGGTTCCGTTCGGAATAGCGGCGGCGATTCTGGCGCTGATGCTCACCGGCACGACCGTCAACATCTTCAGCCAGATTGGCATTCTCGTGCTGATCGGGATCATGGCCAAGAACGGCATCCTCATGGTCGAGTTCGCGGACCAGCTCCGCGACCGGGGGGCCAGCGTCATGGACGCCGCGCGGGAAGCGGCGATGGTCCGCCTGCGCCCGATCGTCATGACCATGCTTTCGACGATATTTGCGGCTCTCCCGCTGATTCTCAGCACCGGGCCGGGCGAGGGCGCTCGCGCCTCGATCGGTTGGGTCATCTTCGGCGGTCTCGGTATTGCGGCCGTTTTCACGCTGTTCCTCGTTCCGGCCGCCTATGTGCTGGTGGCCTGGATCTCGAAGCCCCGCGCCAGCGCGGAGCAGGAGCTTTCCCGGCAGTTGCAGGAAGCCGAACGCTGATCGCAGTCCGGGGTCTGATGACGGTCCCGGCATCGTAGCGCTCCGCGCGCTGCGGTGCTAACCTTGCGCGCGTGGGGCGGCAACAGGGACCTTGTGAAAATGGCTGAATTCAAACTGCACTGCTTTTCGCAGTCGGGAAACGCTTATAAATCCGCGCTGATGCTGGCGCTTTGCGGCGCGGACTGGGAGGCGGTCTGGGTCGATTTCTTCAATGGCGAGACGCGCAGACCCGAATGGCGCGATGCCCATAACGAGATGGGCGAAGCGCCGGTCCTCGAACATCGCGGCCGCAAGCTGACGCAATCCGGTGTCATCAACCTGTATCTGTCGCGCCATTTCGGCAAGTTCGGGCCGGTGAGCGAGGCGGAGGAATACGAGATCCTGCGCTGGACGCTTTTCGACAATCACAAATTGTCCGGCATCCTCGGTCCCTATCGCGCCACGAAGATTCTGCTGCCCGACGCCCCCGATCCCGGCGCGATGGCGTTCCTCAAGGCGCGCATCGACAAGGCGGTGGCCGTCCTCGAAGGTCATCTCGGCCGCCAGCCTTTCATGGCCGGCGAACGCGCAACGATCGCCGATTTCTCCTGCGCCGGCTATCTGTTCTATCCGGCCGATGAAATCGACTTCGATTTCGCCGCGGACTATCCGAACATCCACGCCTGGATGGACAGTATCAGGGCGCTGCCCGGCTGGACAGGCCCCTATGAACTCATGCCGGGCGAACGCTTCCGTATGCGGTGAGCGGGGCCGGGCTTTTCCGGGAACTACTTTATTCCGCGACGGCTCCGTTGCGGAACAGGCGCTCGATCTCCGATGCGCTGAAGCCGAACTCCTCCAGAATGCCGCGCGCGTGCTGCCCGAGTGTGGGCGCCGCGCGCTCGATCCGGCAGCCGGTTTCGGAGAATTTGACCGGCGTTCCGATCGTGCGGACCCTGCCTGCACGGGGGTGATCGACCTCGGGGGTCATTTCCCGCGCGAGCGTTTGCGGATTCTCATGCATCTCGGCGACCGTCAGGACCGGCCCGGCCGGAACGCCCGCCGCCTCCAGCCTCTCAAGCCAGGTTGCAGAGTTTTGCCGGGAGAACTCCGAGTTCAGGATGCCTGTCAACGCCTCCAGATTGCTCATGCGATCCGCATTCAGGGCGAAGCGCGGATCGTCCTTCAGCTCCGGGCGTCCGAGGACGCTCAGCAGCCGTTCCCAGTTTCTCTGATTGGCGGCTCCGACGGTGATCCAGCCGTCGGCAGTGCGGAACGCCTGATAGGGCGCGCTGAGCGGATGCGCCGATCCGAGCGCGCCCGGCGAGCGCCCGGTCGCGAAGGCGATGGCCGATTGCCAGTAGGTCAGCGTAATTCCGGCCTCGAAGAGCGAGGTGTCGACCTTCTGTCCCTGCCCGGTCTTCAGCTTGTGTGCATAGGCGGCGCACACGCCCATCGCGGCGAGAATGCCCGCGACAATGTCGGAGACAGGCGCGCCGACTTTCACCGGCGGGCGTCCCGGCCCTTCGCCGGTGATCGCCATCAGCCCCGACATGCCCTGAGCGATCAGATCGAAACCGGCGCGTCCGGCGTAGGGGCCGGTGCGGCCGAACCCTGAAATCTCGCAGTAGATCAGGCCGGGATTCTCCTGCTTCAGAGTCTCGTATCCGAGGCCGAAGCCTTCCATCGTCCCGGTGCGGAAGTTCTCGATCAGCGCGTCAGCCTTCGAGAGGAGGCGGCGCAGAACCGCCTTGCCGTCCTCGGATTTGAGGTCTATGGCGATGCCTCGCTTGTTGCGGTTCATCATCATGAAGGCTGCGGACTCGCCATTGATGTCGGGCGGGAGAAAACGCCGCGAGTCGTCCCCCTCCGGCTTCTCGACCTTGATGACGTCCGCGCCCATATCCGCAAGCATGAGGCCGCAGGTCGGACCCGACATGATATGGGCCAGTTCGATGACCGTCATGCCGCTCAATGGTCCGTATCCGCGCGCGGGCATGTCCTCTAACGTCCCTTCCAGTCCGGCTTGCGTTTGGCGAGAAAGGCCTCAAGCCCTTCGCGGAAATCCTCGCTCGTATAGCACATGGCGATCAGGTCGGCGTCGTCGCGCCTGCCTTCGCGCAGACGGCGGAGGGCTTCCTTCGTCGCGCGCATGGTCAGCGGGGCGTGTCCGGCCGCGGTCGAGGCCAGTTCGGCGGCGCGCGCCATCAGGCTTGCGTGATCCGGCAGGACTTCCGAGATCAGACCAATGGCCTTCGCCGTTTCGGCGTCGGCGAGGCGGGCCGTCACCACCATGTCCATGACGCGCCCGGCGCCGATCATCGACACGAGACGGGCATAGTTCGCCATCGACAGACAATTGCCGAGCGTGCGCGCGACGGGAAAGCCGAAGACGGCGTTCGCGGCTGCAATCCGGACGTCGCACGCTATGGCGATGGTCGCGCCGCCGCCGGTGCACGCACCCGAGATCGCCGCGATGGTGGGAACGGGGCAGGTTTCGATGGCTGAAAGGGCGCGTTCGATCCGCTCCTCATAGGCATGGGCGTCTTCCGCCGATCCGAACGCACGGAACAGCGAAATATCGGTCCCCGCCGCGAAGGCCCGCTCGCCGGCTCCAGTGATGACCAGCGCCTTGACGCCGCCGTCTTCGCTCGGGGCGGCGCAGATCGCGGCAATACGGTCGTACATCTCGAAAGTCAGCGCGTTTCGCGCCTCGGGACGGTTGATCGTGATCGTGCCGATCCCGCCGGCGACCTCGTAGAGAACCAATTCGCTCATGGCTAACCTTTCCCGGCCAGTTTAACGGTATATGGCCTCGACGAGAAACATCGGAATGGCCGGAATGTAGGTGCACATCAGCAGCACGGTGAGCAGAACGGCGATGAAGTAGATATTGACCTTGGTGACTTCCCAGATGCCGGTCTTGGCGATCGCGCAGGCCGTTATCAGCACGCTGGCGACGGGCGGGGTCTGCTGCCCGATTGCAAGGTTGAGCGTGACCACGAGGCCGAAATGCACCGGGTCGATCCCGACGGCCTGCACCAGCGGTATGACGATCGGCACGACGAGGATGATGGCCGCGGCGGAATGCAGGAAAAAGCCGATGACGAGGAAGAAGAAGTTGAGAATGAGAAGGATGAGATATTTGTTCTGCGTCAGTTCGAGCATCCAGACCGCAAGCTGTTGCGGGATGCGCGCAGTCGTCAGATAGCTTCCCATCAGCACGGACGAGGCGACCAGCAGCATGACCACCGCCGTCTGAATGCCGCCGTCCAGCATCGCGTTCTTCAACTCGCGCAGATCCACCTCGCGATACCAGACACCGATCCCGATCGCGGCGAGAACCGCCAGGCCCGCCGCTTCGGTCGCCGTGACCAGGCCGCCGAAGATGCCGCCGAGTATGATGATCGGGAGCAGGAATGTCGGCGCGGCTTCGACGAAGGTCGACCGGAGCCGCTTCAGGTTGAACGCTTCCTCGACGGGAAGATTGTAGCGGCGCGCCATGACATAGGCGACGCCCATGAGGCCGGCCGCGCCGATAAGGCCCGGAACGACGCCAGCGACGAAAAGCTGCTCGACCGAGGTTCCTGCGGACACGGCGTAAAGGATCATCGGGATTGACGGCGGTATGATGATGGCGAGCGACGCGGAGGAGGACGTGACCGCAGCCGCGAACGCTCCGGTATAGCCGCGCCTCTTCATTTCCGGGATCATGATCGACCCGAGCGCAGCCACGTCGGCGACGGCCGAGCCGGAGATTTCGGCAAAGAACAGCGACACGCCGATATTGACCATCGCCAGCCCGCCGCGGACGAAGCCGATCAGGGCCGAAATGAAAGCGATCAGGCGGCGGGTGATGCCGGTCGCATTCATGATCGCGCCTGCCAGCACGAACATCGGTATGGCGATCAGCGAGAAATTCGTTGCGCCGTTATACATGTCGAGGCCGACATTCACGAGCGCCCCGGGGCCGTCGCTGAACAGAATGCCGATGACTCCCGCAATAGCCAGCGCGATCGCGATCGGCACATGCAGGCAGATCATGACGACGAGCGCAATGAACATGGCGAGCAGGAGCATGGTCTAGGTCTCCCGCGTTTCGTGCGCGAGGGGCGGGTGTTCGGAGGAAACCCCCGCTTTTACTTCGGCCCAGTAGGCGGGAATGCTTAGAAGTTCGGCGATGATGAAAAGCACTGCGCCGATCGGTATGACGGATTGCGTAAGCTGCACCGGCACCCAGGTCAGGCTGATGAGCGTCGATCCCTCCAGAACCTGCAGGATGCGCCATCCCGACCAGGCCATGATGACGAAAAAGGCAATGACGAGAATTTCTGCCGCCATGACCGCTGCGGCGCGCCATTTGATCGGCAGGGCAAGCAGAACGCCGTCGAAACCGATATGACCGCGCCGAAGGGCTGCAAGCGCGCTGCCGTAATAAGTGATCCAGGCGAGAAGTATGACGGCAACCTCGTCATACCAGGACAGGGAGGCTCCGGCCTTCCGGTAAATGACCGCCACGATCACCACCACCGTCAGAGTGACCATGAGCGTGATCAGTATCCAGGCGAGCACGGAGTCCAGCGTTTGGCGCAGCCTCTGCACGTCTATCCCTCTCTTCCAGGCGGAACGTCATACAGGCAGGAAAGAGGGCGGCGAGGCGCCGCCCTCAAATGGCGGAATCAGGATTTCGACGCCAGGCTCCGGACCGCTTCGATGAGGGCCGGGCCGCCTTCGACACCATTGGCGAATTCGTCGTAGATAGGCTTGGACGCCTCGATGAACGCCTGTTTGTCGGCCTCGTTCATTTCGACGCCGGCTTCCAGGATGCTGGCAAGCAGACCGTCTTCCTCCTCGGCGGCCTTGTTATAGACCCACTCGGAATTCTCGGCTGCGCAATCGGCCAGAATCTTTTGAACGTCTTCCGGCAGTCTCGCGAACTGATCCTCAGCCACGACGGCGTAGGCGGGAGTGTACACATGGCCCGTAAGCGAGATGTATTTCTGCACTTCCTGGAACTTGCCGGAATAGATCTGCGCAAACGGATTTTCCTGGCCGTCGATCACGCCGGTCTGGAGCGCGGTGAAGACTTCCGAGAAAGCCATCGGCGTCGGGTTTGCGCCATAAGCCTGGAACATCTTCAAGCGCCATTCGCCACGCGGCGTGCGCAGCTTGATACCCTGCAGATCTTCAGGTGTGTTGATCGGGCGCACATTGTTGGTGATGTGGCGGAAGCCGTTCTCCCAGACGCCAAGGATACGATAGCCTTTCTTTTGCGCGGCTTCCTGCATCGTCTTCATGACGACCTCATCGCGAACCTTCCGCATATGGTCGCGATCCTGGACGATGTAGGGCATTTCGAATACGCCGAATTCCGGCGTCACAGACGACATGACCGTGGATGGCAGCGCGATCGTGACCTGACCGAGCTTGAGCTTCTGAAGCATTTCCTGGTCGTTGCCGAGCTGCGAGGAACCGTAGACCTGGACCGTGCCCTTGTCGCCGAGTTTGGGATTGGCGCAGGCCGCGAAATTGTCGGCCGAGGCCTCAAACAGCGAGCCGGGCTCGCCGACATGGCCGAAGCGGATGTCCAGTCCCTGCGCGCTTGCGCTTGCTGCAGGCAGCACGAGCGCAAAGGCGGCGGCTGTTGCCAATATACTGGTTCGCATTCTTCATCCTCCCTTTAGGATCTTGATTAGCTTTTTTGAGTTGCTCCGTGGTTTGTTCAAGCCAGCAGCATTCGAGGCCAGGTTCTTAATTCTAGGCAAAAAATCTGAATTATGTCTGCGCAAACCGTATAACCTGCATCATTTTTGCGAAATGGCGCGCGGCCATAGCGGCTCGGGAACCTGGCAGATGCAAATATTGTAACGCGTTTTGTATACATCTCAAGCGCTTGCAGCATCGCAGGACCGGAGAAGGAGTGTTGCAGCATGAACGGCCTTGCGGTCCGCGCAGTCCCTGATCTGATGCCGGCAGGACGTGCCGTCGGCGACGATGACGGCGCCGGGTCCGGCTGCGCGCACCGCCGGCAGAAGGTTGAGTTCGCCCATTGCTCTGGAAATTTCCGCCGTCTCGGCCTGATAGCCGAATGCGCCGGCCATTCCGCAGCAGGATGAGTCGACCGTCTCGACGGCAAGTTCCGGGATCATGCCGAGCAGCGTCTGGACAGGCGAGAGCGCATTGAACGCCTTCTGGTGGCAATGGCCGTGCAGCAGAGCTTTCGCGCGGATCGGGCCAAGCCGCAGGGCCGCCTTGCCGTCCCGAAGCCGCTCCGCGAGAAATTCCTCGAACATCAGAACCCGCGCCCCGTCCGCCTCCGTCCACGCACCGCCCAGCAGCGAAGGCGCCTCGTCCCGGAAGGTCATGACGCAGGACGGCTCCAGGCCGACGATGGAGGCTCCGCCGGCGATGGCCTTCCTGAACGCGGACGCCGTCCTCAGCATCTCCGCGCGGGCCTCTTCCACCAGTCCGGCGGCGAGAAACGTCCGCCCGCAGCAGAGGGGCCGCCTCCCATCCTCAGGGGCCGCATGGGAAACCTTCAGCCCGGCCCGCTCCAGCACAGCATCGGCCGCGGCGAGCGTATCCGGCTCGAAATAGCGGTTGAAGGTGTCGGCGAAGAGCACGGCGTCGGCCGGCCCACGCTTCGCGTCTCGGAAAGGGCGCCGCGACCAGCGCGGAAGGGGGCGTCCAGCCGACAGGCCGGCCAACCGCTCCGACAGCGACGCGAGGCCGGGCAGCCGGTCGCGCATGTTCATCAGGAAAGCGGCGCGGGAAGCATGGGGCGCATAGCGCGGCAAATAGGCGATCAACCGGTCGCGAAGCGTCAGCCCGTGCAATTTCGCGCGCCGGTTCAGCACTTCGATCTTCATCTTCGCCATGTCGACACTGGTCGGGCATTCGCGCCGGCAGCCCTTGCAGGACACGCAGGTCCTCAGCGTCTCCATCATCGCGTCAGAGGCGAAGGCGTCCGGGCCGAGCTGCCCGCTGATCGCAAGGCGCAGGCTGTTCGCGCGGCCCCGCACCGAGTCGCGCTCGTTGCGCGTCACACGGTAGGACGGGCACATCACGCCGCCAGCGAGCTTCCGGCAAGCGCCATTGTTGTTGCACATCTCCACCGCGCCCTGGAAACCGCACCCCTCGCCGGTATAGGCGCTCCAGTCGAATACGGTATCGAGCGGCGCAACGGCATAGCCTGGCGGGTAGCGGAACAGGCTGCGGTCGTCCATCTTCGGCGGATCGACGATCTTTCCCGGATTGAGCGTCCCTGCGGGATCCATGCGCGCCTTGACCTCGCCGAAGGCGGCGACGATGCGCGGGCCGAACATCTTTTCGTGAAACTCCGACCGCACAATGCCGTCGCCATGCTCGCCGGAATGCGAACCGCGATAGGCTGCGACCATGTCGAAGGCTTCCTCGGCGATGGCGCGCATCGCCTTGACGTCCGTATCGAGCTTCAGGTTGAGCACGGGGCGGACATGGAGCAGGCCGACCGAGGCGTGCGCGTACCAGGTTCCGTCCGTGCCATGCTTGCGGAATATCGCCGTCAGCCGGTCGGTGAAGTCCGGAAGGTCCGGCAGGCGGACACAGCAATCCTCGATGAAGGACACCGGCTTGCCGTCCGATTTCATCGACATCATGATGTTGAGGCCCTGTTTGCGGACCTCGAAGATCTGCGCGATGAAGGCGGGATCGGCGGCCTCGACCACCCCGCCCTCGCGTTTGCCCGGATCGCTCCAGCGGAAGCCGAGTTCGGCCATGACGTCCTGTAGAGCGCCGAGCCGCCTCAGATTTTCCTGCTGATCCGGCTCTGCGAACTCGACCATAAGCAGCGCGGCGGGATCGCCCCGGACGAAGCGGTCGACGACGGGACGGAACATCGCGATTTCGCGCGCCAATCCGATCATCGTCCGGTCGACAAGTTCGACCGCCGTGGGACCGAGTTTCACCAGATGCTGCGCCGCTTCCATCGCGTCGCGGAAGGTCGGGAAATGACAGACGCCCAGCGCCTTGTCGCGCAGGACGGGCGCGAGCTTAAGGGTGATCCGTTCGCTGACAGCGAGCGTGCCTTCCGAGCCGACCAGCAGAGCTGACAGATCGTTTCGCGCGCCATTCGGAACGAGCGCGTCGAGATTGTAGCCCCCGACCCGGCGCGGCACGTCCGGGATGCGTGCGCGGATTTCCTCCGCCTCGCGCGCGCCGAGTTGCAGAAGGTCGCGGACCAGAGCGTCGAAGCACTCGTCGTTCGACGCGAGCGCCGTGGCGCGGTCTACTGGCGCGAAGCGGGCCTTCGAGCCGTCCGCGAGCAAGGCGTCGATGGCGGCCACATTGTCCCGCATCATGCCGTAGCGGATGGAACGCGAACCGCAGGAGTTGTTCGCCGCCATGCCGCCCAGCGTGGCGCGCGAGGAGGTGGACACATCGACGGGGAACCACAGCCCGGCCGGTTTCAGCGCCCGGTTCAACTCGTCCAGCACCAGCCCCGGCTCGACGACCGCCGACGCGCTTGCCTCATCGACGCTGAGGATCCGGTTCAGATATTTGGAAAAGTCGATGACGACGGCATCGTTGACGGTCTGCCCGCTTTGCGAGGTGCCGCCGCCGCGCGGCAGGACCGGCGCGCCCTCTTCCCGCGCGATCGCAAGCACAGCCTCGACATCGGCGAAGCTGCGCGGCGCGACGGCGCCGAGCGGCGTCATCTGGTAAAAGGACGCATCCGTCGCATAGCGTCCGCGGTCGAAGACGCCGAACAGGACATCGCCTTCGACGGACCGGCGCAACCTCGCCTCAAGGCGGGTGCGTTCCGGGACTGCTCCGCCACGATCCTTTTTCCGTTGCAACTTTCGAGACCTGCCGATCCGTATTTGCCCGCCGTCCGCCCCGCCGCAATCCGTTTCAGGACGGCATCCGATTTTGGAAGTATATTCCAATATACGGAAATCGCGCTAGAATGAGGCAAAGAAAAGCTGCGGTGAACGGGCTTTGACCGCTGCCGCGCCGTCAAGCGCAAAAAAGCTCAAACCGGAATAATTCATACAGGATAAGAATGGATGAAACGCTCGGGGCGACATTTCCTGCAAATTCCAGGACCGACCAATGTGCCGGACCGCGTTCTGCGCGCTATGGACATGCCGACGATCGACCATCGCGGCCCGGAGTTCGCCAGGCTCGGCAAGCGCGTGCTTGAAGGCCTGAAGACCGTCTGCAAGACCGGGCAGCATGTGGTGATCTACCCGTCTTCCGGAACGGGCGCGTGGGAGGCGGCTCTCGTCAACACGATGTCGCCGGGCGACAGGATCCTGATGCCGGAGACAGGACATTTCGCGTCCCTGTGGCGCGCGATGGCGGAAAGGCTGGGGCTGGAGCCCGTCGTCATCGGCGGCGACTGGCGCACCGGCGCGCAGCCGGACATGATCGCGGCGCATCTCGCCGAGGACCGCGGCCATGCCATCAAGGCGGTCTGCGTCGTTCAATGCGAGACCTCGACGGGATGCGCGACGCCGATAGACAAGGTGCGCGAGGCTATGGACTCGGCAGGCCATCCGGCGCTGCTGATGGTCGATACGATCTCCTCGCTGGCCTCGATGGACATGCGCATGGACGAATGGGGCGTGGACGTCATTGTCGCCGGCTCGCAGAAAGGGCTGATGCTGCCGCCCGGCCTGTCGTTCAACGCGATCTCGGAAAAGGCTCTTGCGGCGTCGAAATCGGCGGGACTGAAGCGGTCCTATTGGGACTGGGGCGACATGCTGAAGCCCAACGTATCCGGCTTTTTCCCGTACACCCCGGCGACCAATCTGCTTTACGGACTGGCCGAGGCTTTGGATATAATCGAAGAACAGGGGCTGGATGCGATCTTCGCGCGCCACGACCGCCATGCGGAGGCGACACGCCGCGCGGTCCGGGCCTGGGGCCTCGAAATACTCTGCCGCGATCCTGAGTATTATTCCTCGTCGCTTACGGCGATCATGATGCCCGAAGGCCATAGCGCCGACGCTTACCGCAAGGTCGTGCTCGATAATTTCGACATGTCGCTCGGCGCCGGGCTGTCCAAGGTCGCCGACAAGGTCTTCCGTATCGGGCATCTTGGCGATTTCAACGACCTGATGCTGATGGGCACGCTCTGCGGCTGCGAAATGGGGCTCAGGCTGGCGGGCGTCCCGCACGAAAGCGGCGGCGTCGACGCGGCCATGGCCTATCTGGCGGAAACGCGCTGATCCGCGGCTGGCGGCCCTGCTCTCCGGCCTTGCGTTTCAATAATCCTGTATCTGCGAGGGCGCACGCTGCGCAGGCGCATCGGCGGTCGCGCCGGGAGCTTCGCCCTCGGGGGCGAAGTGCACTGTATAGCGGTAAACCATGAGAAGCGAGAGCGCGACGATGATCCCGACTGCGACGATCATGAGGCGGTTTGTGCTCATTGGTGCTGTTCCTCCCCGCTTTACGCGACAGGCTCATTGATCCGCGGATGGTTCGCGGCTGCGCCGGCCGGGGTGTTCACGTCACGGAATGTTGGCCATATACGCTGTTTACAGCGTCGCGCTCCTTTCGCCAAGCATGACGGCATGGCCTCCGATGCGGACCACCTTGATGGCGCGCTGGGCTATCTCGAACTCCAGATGAATCTCGCTGGCCTGGCCCATCTCGATGCCCTGCTCAATGATGCCCTGGTAGATCCCCTCGGGCGGATTGTCGAAATGCCTGATGACGCCGGCGAAGGCGGCGGCGGCAGAACCCGTTGCAGGATCCTCAGGAATGCCAAGTGTCGGCGCGAACATGCGCGCATGAAAAACCGCGCGGTGCATCACCGTCTCGCGACAATATAGATAAGGCTCGCCGCGTTCCGGGCCGAAAGCCTCGCTCCAGTGTTCCTCGACGATCTGCGCCCGCCCTATCGCCTCGAGACCGTGAACCGGCACAAAGCTATACGGCACGCCCACCGAGAAGCACATCGGCGTGAAGTTCTCGAAGCCGATGTCGCTTGGCGCAAGACCCAGCGCGGCGGCGATCCGGTCGGCCGGGGCAGCCTCGCCCGCAGGCGCGGGAAGCCGGGGCGCGTCGAACTCCGCAAACGCTGCTCCGCCGCCGGCCGGCCTGACGCCGACGCGCAGAATGCCGCCCTTGGCTTCCAGCACGGCGAGCGAGTCGAACTCCGCGCCACGCGGCCTCCACAGACGCTGCCCTGTCAGGCAGATCGCCGTGCCCACAGTCGGGTGTCCCGCGAACGGCAATTCCGCCGCCGGGGTGAAAATGCGGATCGAAGCCAGATGCGCAGGATTCTTCGGCTCGAATACGAAGACCGTCTCCGACAGGCCGATTTCGCGGGCGAGAGCCTGCATCGTCTCGTCATCCAGACCTTCGGTGTCGGTCATGACCGCGAGCGGATTGCCGCCCTCAGCCTTATCCGTGAAGACGTTGAGTAGAAAGTAGCGGCGTTCCATACGGCCCCGTGATCTGATCTCATGGCAGGTGTGCGCACAATACCCGAAAGCGCGCATTTGGGCATCTTCGAAAAAGCTCCGCGAACAGGGGCGATATTTTGTGGCAAGAAGGTGCAGAACGCCACATTTCAACCACAAGGTGCTTCGCTGCGGCCCTTGCAGGCGTGAAGAGCGCAACCGAAATTGCCATAATATCAGCATATCCCATTGTTCCTGATGTGATTTTTCTTCCCGGCCCGGATCGGCCGGGGCAGTCACATCATCGCCAAACGCCGGGCCTACTCAGAATCGAACCGTATTGCGTGGCGGCCGGCGCTGCTGGCCCTGCGCGCGGGCATTAAACGGGGACTGATTATGAGACATGCGAAATTGAAGTTTCTGGCCGCTGCTGGCGGTTTCATGCTGGCGGCGTCGCTTGCGCCCGCCCAGGCGGCGGATGTCTATGAGGGAGGCAGCCTGAAGGACGAGCCTGTCTATTCCACGCCCTATATCGGATGGACGGGCTTTTACATCGGCGGCAATCTCGGCGGTGCATGGGATAATACCGACGATTTCGAACTGTTCGACGACACGGTGCTTACAGGCGGATTCCACGCCGGCTACAACTGGGAGCTGTCCAGCCGCTTCGTCCTTGGCCTCGAAGGCGATATCGCCTTCATGGACGATATCGACTATCTCAGCACCATCCGGGCCAGGCTCGGCTACTCGACCGGGCCGGCGCTGGTCTACGTAACCGGCGGCGCAGCCTTTATCGGCTTCGACGACGACGTTTTCGGCGATGAGTCCGAAACCGGCTGGGTTCTGGGCGGCGGCATCGACTACAAGCTGCGGGACAATTGGAGCCTCGGCGGCGAAGCGCTGTACTACAGCTTCGACGATCCGGTCGGCGGACTTGAAGATCCGGACTTCTGGGTTGCAAGGGCGCGGCTCACCTATCACATCGGCTCCTGGCGCTAGTTGCTGAAATAGCACGCAGCTCATAAATGCTGTGATGCGCGGCACAGAAATGTGCCGCGCATTTTTATTTACGGGTCAGGAGGCGTAAACGGACTATGGTGCGCCACTCGCACATGGCGGCGATGTGGGTGCATTGATTGTGTGCAAATGGCCATTATAAGTCTGTGACGCCTTCCGTATATAAAACGCAGACCGAATTCATTCACGAAACAACATGATCGGAACGGGGCGGTACATATGGATCTGAGCGCTATCTCGTGGCAGTTGCCGGCTGGCATAGTTCTTCTGGCTTTGGGCGGCGACATGCTGGTGCGCGGCGCGGTCCGCGTCGCCGTGGCGCTCAATGTCTCCCGCCTGCTGATCGGCATCACGCTGGTCGCATTCGGCACGTCCGTTCCCGAACTCGTCACCAGCGTGCGCGCCGCCCTCGTCGGGTCTCCGGGCATTGCGGTAGGCAATATCGTGGGGAGCAATATCGCCAACCTGCTGCTGGTCATCGGCGCGGCGGCCATCATCTATCCGCTTGCCACGCCGCGCGCCTCGATCATGCGCAATGGCGGCGTCATGGCCTTCGCCACGCTGATCCTGCTCGCAATCGTGCTTTACGGAAGCGCGGACAGGCAGATCGGGATCGGGCTGGTCACGCTGCTGATTCTGTATTTCGTCTATAGCTATGTCCACGACCGCAGGCTTACGGCGGCGAATGGCGGCGTGGCCAATCATGACAGCCATGAAGGCGAGGACATACCGCAGACGAGCATGAACGTCTGGCTCGCGCTTCTGATTGCGGCGCTGGGCGCCGCTCTCGTCGTTGTCGGGGCGCGTTTTCTGGTCGACAGTTCCATCGTTATCGCCCGCACATACGGGATCTCGGAAACCGTCATCGGCCTGACCATCGTTGCGATCGGCACGTCGCTGCCGGAACTCGTGACCAGCGTGGCCGCGGCGCTACGCAAGGAGACCTCGATCGGCGTCGGCAACATCCTGGGCAGCAACATCCAGAACATATTCGGCATTCTCGGCATCACCGCGATCGTGCAGCCGATCCCGATTCCGGACGAGATAAGGAATTTCGACATCTGGTTCGTGATGGGAGCGACGGCGCTGTTCCTCATATTCGCGGTGAGAAACTGGAAACTGAGCAGGCTTGACGGCCTGATCCTGCTGCTGGCCTATGCGGGGTATATTGCGATCCTGGCTTATTTCAACGTGCTGCCGGTCGTCGAAAGGCCGGCATGAGGCGCGCAGGGCCGATCGGCTCCGCCATGAACTGCAACTCAAGGTTGTCTTTGAGATTCGAATCACCTTAACCTCCGCTTCGTCTGTATTTCCCATGCGGAGTATTTTCAGCGATGATTGGCCTGCCGATCCCAGGCGCGGACCGAGGGGCTGCCTGCGCAAGCCTTGCAGCCCTGCTCCTTCTTTCCATGCCCGGTTCCTCCGCGGCGCAACAGGCCGAGCCCTATTTCGATTTCGGCGTGGGCTGGTCGGTGATGAACATCGACGACATCGAATTCCAGGCGATCACCGATTTTTTCGTGACCGAGGTTCTGGATCACCAGAGCAACGAGGACGGCAGGCTGAACGGCTACAAGCTGAGCGGCGGCCTGTACGGGCTTGCGCCGCATTACAGGGGAAGCTGGCTCACGACCCTCGGCTTCAAGGGATTCTATTCCAGATATGAGGATGAGGAGCAGACGCGCTGCGTGTTCACTGCGGATACGGACTGCGTCTTCATTCCCCTCGCCGATCCCGACCCGGACGAGATCGACTCTTCTGGCGGCTTTTTCGCCGACTGGCTGACCGACACCGAACGCCGCATTGTCTATTGGGGCGGCGCGGCCGAATTGACTTTCACCCGCCAAGGCGTGGTGACTCAGAGCCTGAAGGATGCGCCCGCCGAAACCGCTCCGGAGCCGTTCCAGTGGCGCGCGGGGCTGTCCGTCCGCAGGCTGGACCAGCATGTCTCGCTCTATAGCGAGGACCGTGGGCCCACGGAGGATCCCGTCACGCTGCGCGACGATCTGGATACGGGCTATTACGGCGTCTATGGCGGTTTTTCCAGTTGGAAAGAGCTCGGTTCCGGCTTTCGCCTGAACTTCTCCGGCGAGACCGGCCTTTATTATGCGCGCACGGAGTATGACGGCGCCTATACGGCTACGGCGTCTCTGGGCAACGACCAGCCTGTCGCCAGTTCCGTCTCGCTGAGCGACGATGCGCCCGCCTTCATCGGCCAGCTCCAGCTTCTGTTGGAGAAAGACGTCGGCGCGCGCGCGACCCTCGGTCTCTACGGCGAGGCGGAATGGCTCTCCTATGTCCCAAAGGTTCTCTATAACGACACGGATGTGGCAGGCGGCGTGCCTTTCGACATCATCGGCCGCCAGGACGGCACGGAACTGGGCGATGGTTCGGCGTTCACTTACACGATAGGGGCCAGGCTGCGGATCCGCACGGATTGAAGCCGGCGGCTGTCCGCTGCTCGCTCGTTCCGCGATCCTGGCTTTCGCCAAGGCTACGAAACTGTCCGGGGAAAGCTCCGGATAGAAGGTTTTGCGCCGCACTGGCAAGATTTAAACTTTATTTCAAATTGTATTTACGCATCCAGAAATATATCTATGGTTAATTTTGATTAAATAATAAAATTTTCCACGCTTGCGCATATAATATTTGTTTTCATATAGTAAATTTACTAATAATTAAGTACATCTTCGACGCGAAAGTTACTCCGGCGTAAAGTGCTTACCAGTTCGCTAACGCAGCGACGACTAAGCGCCTTGTTCAGTAAGGAGTAACATCATGAAACTCGCACTCATCGCAGCGTCCGTGCTGGCCATTTCCGCCTCACCTGCGCTCGCCGGCGGCTTCGGCGGCCCCAAGCATGTCACAGCCCCGCAATTCGCCAACGCATCGGCCCTCAACTTCGCCACCCAGATCGCCAGCGCCAAAGGCCGCTACGAAGGCCGGCTGGAGCAGGTGACGGGTGCGGCGGCCGACGCCGTCAACAAGGCGAAATGCGGCTGCAAGGCCGGCCTTCAGAGCGCTCATGCTCATTCCAAGAATGTGAGCATCCAGGTGGGCAAGGTCGAAGCATATAAGGGCTATGCGAAAGTGACGCAGTCCGCGGTATCCACGGCAGTCGCCAGGAACATCCGCGGCGGCGGCCACCGCTGATCGCATTCGCCGAGACCGCCGCAGCCTGAAACGGCTGCGGCTTTTCCCCGACATCCCGGATTTTCACGACGTCCTCAGCCCCGGAGGCCGAACCATGACTTGCGTCCGCGTATTGCGTCTCATTCTCATCGCAGTCCCGATCGGACTTGCATCCAACGCCGTCCACGCCGGCGGTTTCAGCGGCGGCGGCGGCCAGATTTCGCCGATCGCCCCTCAACAGGCGCAGGCGATCCTGAGTTTCGCCGACCGGTATCGCGACGGCAATTTCCGCGTCGATCACACCGAAACAGCCGGAGCCTATGCCGAGATCGGTCCGAAAGGCGAAACCGGATCCGGCTACGGCCAGAGCGATACCCAGATCGAGAGCGGCGCCGGGGTGAAAAGCTGGAAGCGCACGGTCCAGCGCTCCAGCGGGCACACGACGAACGGCGCGGCGAGCGGCAACGGCTTTTCCGCAAGCTTCGTCAAGATCCGCACAAGCGACGGCAAATATTACATGTTCAAGGGCATGACGAGCGCGGGCGCTTCAGCGAATGCATCCGGCGCGTCGAGCCAGACATCCGGGCTCGCCAAATCTGCCGGCGGACGTTTCTGACCAGCGCAGGCAAGGCCATCGGCCTGTTGCGGGCGCTTTGGGGCGGGGCGCGAGGATCGGCCTAAAACTGGATCCTCGTGCCTGCTCCCAATTGCAGGCGGTTGGCCGTTTCCCCGCTCGCCTGTTCCTCGCTGTGCGTATGGCTGACAAGGCCGTAAATCGCGATCTTCTCGCTCCACAAATAGGAGATGACGGCGGAAAGCCCCAGTTCGTGATAGTCCTCGATGTCGCCGAGCTGCTCCATCTGGTCATACTGGACGCTGCCTGTGATCTCCAGATCGGGACGCGGCTTGTAGAGCACCGACGCAGCGTAGCGGATCTTGTCCGTCACGACGCCGAACGTGCTGATCGGCTCGGCGAATGTGCGGTCCGCCTCGGCGACGAACTGAAGCGTTTCCTTCGGCGTCCATGTCAGGCGGCCGTCGAAAAAGTCCGTTGAAACTTCCCCGACGAGCGGGTCTTCCGTCTGCCGGTTGTTGAAGCGCCAACCGGCGTCCAGAACGAGGCTTGGATGCAGGTTGAAACGCAGCCCGCCCAGCAGCCAAAGCTCCCTTGCGTCGCGGTCCAGGATGCTTTCCGCGCCTTGCGAATAATAGTCCAGATTACCGCCGCCCAGCTCGCTGTAGACGCCGATGCGTTCTCGCGGGAACAGGATGAAGCCGGACACCGCTTCGATACGCTGAACGTCGAACTGGGACGGCTGCAGCAACGCGACCTCGACAGGCGTCAGGCCCGGCTCGCCGGCTACCGAGCCGAGATAGCCGATCTGGTCGATGCGAAGCCGCGCAAAAGCCTCGAATTCCTCCACATTATAGGCCAGCTGGCCGTAACCGCCTTCGCCGTCGCTCGGCACGAGCGCGATTTCGTCGTGCAGATAGAAACCGCCGAAAGTGGCTATCGTGTTCGGCGCTATCACATAGGCGTTGTCGATCGCGAAGCCCGCATCCCAGCGGTCGTTCGCCGCGATGTCGCCGTCATATTGCAGCGACGTGCCGCGCAGAGTCAGCGTGGTCGCTCCGGCGTCGCCGATGAAACCGAATACGCCCGTCATGTTGGCAAGACCGTAAGGCGTCGCCTCCGCATTCGAAAACAGCAGATCGGGGTTCGAGTTATGCCCGGTCTCAAGCGTCAGAGTCGGCGAAAAGACGACGCCGGGCGCGATCACATGGCCGAATTCGGAAAGGTCGCCGCGCGTCTGGCCGACACCGAGCTTCCTGGATCCTTCGTCGATGGAGCTGCCTCTGAAGCGCGAGGACTGCTGTGCGCCGGCAAGGGAAGGCGCAACGCACAGGAGCAGGGCGAACGCCGCCGCGCGAAACATGAATGTGCGCACAATGCCTCCGGATGGTCTGCTGATTCTGCGCACTGACTATCCGGAGAGATTGCAGGGAAATCAACTTTAAGTTGAGCGATATTCACTTGGCACGCATTGCTGTGTCCGGATTGCCGCAGGGCGGCGCGCCAAACATCATTCGCCGTAGAAAAATTCCTCCCGGACGATCTTGCCGGCCTTGTTGACGTGATATACGGCGATTTCCCGCGACTTGCTGCGCTTGCCGGTTTCCTTGTGAGTGGCGTCGATCTCGAAGATCACGCCGAATCGGTCGTCGCCATGCAGGAACGGCCCGTCCGTTTTCGTCTCGTGCACCTCGAAATTCGCGAACCACCATGCGTGCTTGGCCCTGATCGCGTCGAGCCCGGCGGCCTCCGCGCTGTCCGATCCGGGCATGGCGGCGGCTTCAACCGACACGGCGCCGCGGTCGTAAAGCGTATCGAGCGCCTTGGCTTCCTTCCCTTCCCGGCAAAGCGCCACGAGCTTGCCGGCCGTCTTCTTCAGAGACTTGCTGGACATAAGTTTGTTCCTCTTTTGTTCATACCCGATCGAACCTAGGGCGGAATATGTGCGCGATCAAGTCACATTTTCGGTGCGCCGGCCTCAGACCTCCCGCCCTGCCAGTTTAGGGTCAAGCGGCAAGCGGCTCGTCTCCTTGACCGTCCTGACCACGATGCGCGACTGCGTGTCGGCAACAACTGCTTCCGACAACAGCTTCTCACGCAGGAACTTGTCGAAGCTGCGGACGTCCTCGGTCACGACCTTGATGAGAAAATCCGACGCGCCCGTCATCAATTCGCACAGCACGACCTCCGGCCACAGCAGAACGTCGGCCTCGAACTGTTCGAGCGCCTCGCGGCTCGACCGCGCCAGCTTCACATAGACATAGACGACGAAATGCAGGCCGAGCTTCTCGCGGTCGAGCTGCGCGGCCTGACGGCGGATCACGCCGAGTTCCTGAAGCCTGCGCACGCGCCGCCAGCATGGCGAGGCGCTGAGACCCACACGATCGGCAAGTTCGGCCATCGAAATCGTGTTATCCTGCTGTAGCTGGTCGAGGATGCGTATATCTATTGCGTCAATTTTATCCAAAATGGCCACCTGTAGCGCAAGATTCATGCGTCCATGACAATTTAGCAGGTTCAAAAGGCAATTCATTTCACGAATTTCAGTCTATCATTGCGGCTAGAGCGGGTTGAGGAAAAATGTGCGCGGTTTTACGCTCGTCAGCCCGCTCCAAGCGATCGAGATGGATCACTGTCCATGATTTTGGATCGATTCAATCCAAAATCATCGTGATCCTGAATACCATGACAGTCCGGCATATCGCGGAGACCGTAAATGACTGCGCTTCGCATCTCCCTTGACGACAAATACGCCGCCGAAACGGGCCGGCATCTGCTGACCGGATCGCAGGCCCTCGTGCGCCTCCCCCTCGACCGGATCCGCGCAGACCGCCGCGCCGGGCTGAACACCGGCGGGTTCATATCCGGCTATCGCGGCTCGCCGCTGGGCGGCTACGACCAGCAGCTTTTCCGGGCGAAAAGGTTTCTCGACGCGCATAACGTCCATTTCCAGCCCGGCGTGAACGAGGATCTCGCCGCGACCGCCATCTGGGGAAGCCAGCAGGCGGCCTTGCGCCCCGACGCGACCGTGCAGGGCGTTTTCGGCATCTGGTACGGCAAGACGCCGGGCGTGGACCGGACCGGCGACGTTTTCAAACACGCGAACATGGCCGGCGCTGCGCCGTTCGGCGGCGTACTGGCGATCGGAGGCGACGATCCGATGGCGAAGTCCTCCACGCTCGCCTGCCAGAGCGAATTCGCCTTCATGGACGCCGAAATGCCGGTGCTCTCCCCCGCAAACGTTCAGGATCTCCTCGACCTCGGAATGCACGCCATCGCCATGTCGCGCTTCGCGGGGCTGTGGGTCGGCATGTCCGCGACCTCCGACGTGGTGGACGGCTCGGCGACCATCGACGTCGATCCGGACCGGTTCGAAGTCATCCTGCCCGCGGATAGCGGCGCGGCGCGTCACATATCGCATGAAAACCTGAAGCTCTCCGGGCGTTTTCAGACCGAGCGGCAGTTGCGTACGGTGCGCATTCCGCTTGCGCTCGCCTATGCGCGCGCAAACCGGCTGAACCGCATCGTCAATGACAGCGCCCGGCCGCGAATCGGGATCGCCGTTGCCGGCAAGAACTGGATGGCGGCGCAGGATGCGCTGCGCATTCTCGGCATCGGCGCGGCGGAGGCGGACGCGCTCGGCTTGCGGGTGATGAAGGTCTCGATGCCCTGGCCGCTCGATGCGGACGACATGCGCGACTTCGCACGCGGGCTCGAAACCGTTCTCGTCGTCGAAGGCAAGCGGCCCTTCATCGAGCCGCAACTGCGCGATCTGCTCTACGATCTGCCCGGCAACGACCGGCCTGCAATCATCGGCAAGCGCGATGTGTCAGGCGACGAGCTTCTGCCCTCGATCCTGGATCTGCACGCCGAGCACATCGCGCCGGCCATTCTCCGCGTCCTGCCGGAAGAGTCGCGGACCGAGGCCATGAAAACCGCTGCAAGCCGTCTCGAAGAGCGCGCCGCGCAAGGCTCGGCTCTGGCGACGCCCAGCCCGCGCACCCCCTATTTCTGCTCCGGCTGCCCGCATAACAGCTCCACCGTCGTCCCCGATGGCAGCGAAGCCCTCGCCGGAATCGGTTGCCACATCATGGCGCAGACCGTGCCGGGCCATTCGGCGGAAGCCTCCAGCCAGATGGGCGGCGAAGGCGCGACCTGGATCGGGCAGGCGCCGTTCGCCGCGTCGCGCCACATCTTCGTCAATCTCGGCGACGGGACCTATCATCACTCCGGCTACATGGCCATCCGGGCCGCCATCGCCGCGAAAGCCAACATCACCTACAAGATTCTGTATAACGACGCCGTCGCCATGACCGGCGGACAGCATGTGGACGGCCCGCTTTCGGTCGCCGCCATCGCCCGGCAGGTCGCCGCGGAAGGCGCGGCGCGAATCGCCGTCGTCGCCGAGGAGCCGTCGCGGCACAGCCCCGGCAGCCTGCCGCACGGCGTTTCGATTCATGCGCGCGAGGATCTCGATCAGGTCCAGCGCTCGCTGCGCGAGACCGATGGCGTGACGGTGCTGATCTACGACCAGACCTGCGCGGCGGAAAAGCGTCGGCGTCGCAAGCGCGGCCAATATCCGGTCCCGGGCAAGCGGCTGTTCATCAACGACCGCGTCTGCGAAGGCTGCGGCGATTGCTCGGTGCAATCGAACTGCATTTCGGTCGAGCCGCTGGAAACGCCGTTCGGCGTGAAGCGCCGGATCAATCAGGCGTCCTGCAACATGGATTTCTCCTGCGCCAAGGGCTTCTGCCCGTCCTTCGTCGAAGTCGAAGGCGCGCAGCCGCACGGCCCCGCGATTGCGCCGGGCGAACTCATACGGGCCGCGTCCGGGCTGAGCGCGCCCGATCCCGCAGCAGACCGCGAGATCAAGATCCTGCTTGCCGGAATCGGCGGAACAGGGGTCACGACCGTCTCGGCGATCCTGGCCATGGCCGCGCATCTCGACGGCAGGCAGGCCGCGGCGCTGGACGTCACGGGCCTCGCCCAGAAGGGCGGGGCGGTGCTCTCGCATCTCGCCATCGCTCCCGCCGGCGCGCCCGAGCCGGCCGCCCTGATCGCGCCGGGCCGGGCCGACACCGTCATCGCGGGCGACGCGATAGTCGCCGCGGGCGCAGACGCGCTCTCACTCGCAGATCCCGGACGCACGAACGCCGTCGCCGACGCCGACCTCGCCCCGACCGCCGAGTTCGTCATGCACGGCACGCAGACCTATCGCACCAGCGGCCCGGAGATCCGGCTCCGCAAATCCATCCGTGAGCTGACAAGCCTTCCCGTCACGACGCTGGCCGAACGGCTTCTCGGCGACCAGCTCTGCTCGAACATGATCCTGACCGGCGCCGCCTTCCAGAAAGGCTGGCTGCCCGTCTCGCTCGAAGCGATGGAGCAGGCGATCACGCTGAACGGCGTCGCGGTGGAAAGCAATCTCGCCGCATTCCATGCAGGCCGTCTCGCCGTGGCCCGGCCCGAAGCGTTGCCCGGACTGCAAAATAAAGATCGGCAGACGGAGGAGTCCCTTGACGCCTTGATCGCGCGGCTTGCGGACGAACTGACGGCTTACGCCGATGACGCCTATGCGGATCGTTTCCGCGGCCTTGTCGCAAAGGTCATGGAAACCGAAACCGCGTTGGGCCATGCACCATCGGGAAGTCCGCCTTTGCCCCTCACGCGCGCCGTGGCGCAGAATTTCTTCAAGCTGATGGCGTACAAGGACGAATATGAGGTCGCGCGGCTCTATGCCGATCCAGCCTTCAGGACGAAACTTGGAGAGGCTTTCGGAGGATACAAGCGGCTGCGCGTTCTGCTTGCGCCGCCGCTGATTTCGCGCACCGATCCGGCGACGGGACGGCCGAAGAAGATGAGCTTCGGCCCGTGGGTCTTCACGGTCTTCTCGCTGCTGACAAAGCTGAAAGGACTGCGCGGAACCCGGTTCGATCCGTTCGGCCGGACGCAGGAACGGCGGATGGAGCGAGCGCTGATCGAGGATTACGGGCGCACCGTCGAGCGGCTGCTGCCCGCGCTTGACGCCGGCAATTTCAGAACCGCGCTCGCCATCGCGAAGCTGCCCGAGGACATACGCGGATACGGTCCTGTGAAAATGGCGCGCATGGAGGAAGCGCGGATCGCGCAACTCAGGCTACTGGCGGAATTTGACGCGGCGGGCAATGATGCGCGCAAAAGCGAAAAACGGGCGATGATCGCGGCGGAGTGAGGCTCAGCCGGACAGCGCGCGCATCCAGCCCAGCCCCTCATCGGTCGATCCGGCTGGTTTGTATTCCGCGCCGAGCGGCTCCGCATAGCCGAGATGTTCTATGACCCTGAAGATATGGGCGTAACTGATCTCTCCGCGATCCGGCTCCGCGCGCTCCGGGACGGAGGCGAACTGGATATGTCCGATGACGGGCATGAGAGCGGTCAGGCGGCGGGTCAGATCGCCCTCCATGATCTGCAGATGATAGCAGTCGAACATGAGCCTGAGGTTGGGCGATCCCAATTCCTCGATGATCGCTTTCGCCTGACCCGATCCGGACAGGAAATAGCCCGGCGCGTCATGGCGGTTGAGCGGCTCGATCAGTATGCCGATGCCTGAAGGCCCGGCTTTGCGGCAGGCATGGCCGAGATTGCCGAGAAAGACGCGGCGCGCCTCCTCGCCTGACGCGAAACCCGCCATCACATGCACGTTCCTTGCGCCGATAGCCTCGGCATAGGCGACGGCCTGATCTATCGCGGCGCGGGCTTCCTCTTCACGGCCCGGAAGCGCGGCTAGCCCGTTCTCGCCATCGCCCCCGCGCACTGTGTTGAGGCCGAGCATCGGCAGGCCGGTTTCGCTGAGCGCCTGCTTTACGAGTTCCGCGGGCGTATCGTATGGCCAGTGGCATTCCACAGCGTCGAAACCTGCCCTTTTCGCCGCGCGGATCGCGTCGGGCAGGCTCAACTCCCGCCAGAGAAAGCCGAGATTTGCTGAAAAGCGGGTCATGGCGTCAATCCCATTCGACATCGAACTGCCGGACGAGACCGGCGATCTGGGCTTCGGTGAGCAGGCGCGGATTGAGGCCGCGCGTCAGCAGGGCGAGCTTTGCGGTCTCCTCCAGCTCCTCCATCGCATAGACGGCGGCTTCAAGCTCCTTCGCCGCGACAACCGGCCCGTGATTGGCAAGCACCACCGCGCTGCGGCGTCCGGCAAGGCCGCGGATCGCCTCGCCCATCGCCGGATCGCCGGGCATGAAATAGGGGAGCAGCTTGACCTTGCCGAGTTTCATGATCCCGTAAGCGGTGATCGGCGGGAGCATATCGTCCGGATCGGTATCCGGCAGGACGGACAACGCCACGGAATAGGTCGAATGCAGATGCACCACCGCGCCCGCTTTCGCGCCGCGCGTCTCGTAGAATGCGGTATGGAGCGGCATCTCCTTGGTCGGCTTGTCTCCGCCGATGAGGGTCATCCCGGCGTCGAACAGGGATAGCCGCGCCGGGTCGAGGCGGCCGAAGCTGCTGCCGGTCGGGGTGACGAGCAGCCGCCCGTCGGAAAGCCGGGCGGAGATATTCCCGGTCGATCCGCCGGTGAGGCCACGGTCATAGATCGACCGCGCAAATTCGCAGATCGACTCGCGCAGCCGGGCTTCCTCGCTCATGCGGACTCCAGGCGGGCGAAGGCTTCGGCGAAAAAGCCCTCGGCGCCGAAATTGCCGGATTTGAGCGCGAGCGCGATGGTCTCGCCGCCGCTGCCAGCGAAGGTCCAGGGCACGCCGGGCGCGATTTCCGGGCCGATGCTCAGTTGCCGGACGCCGAGCGCCTTCGTCACCGCGCCGGACGTCTCGCCGCCCGCCACGACGAAACGCCGGACGCCCATGCCGCGCGCGTCGAGGGCGAGCTGGGCAATGGCAGTCTCGACGATGGTCCCCGCCGCATCGACGCCTAGGGCGTCCTGCGCGGCCTTGACCTCGCGCGGCTCGGCGGTCGCGTAGATGATCTTCGGCGCTTCGGCGGGTTGCCCGGCGAGCCAGTCCCGCGCGGCCT
>CAYOUE010000008.1:15435-39749 GCA_964407075.1 uncultured Hyphomicrobiaceae bacterium | reverse complement strand
TGCTAGCGTTCTTTATGATATTGATATTATATAACTATAGATAAAACGTGGTTCCTCTCGTCCGCACCATTTTTTTGCTGGCGCTTTGCCGCCCGCCAACCCATCGCGCGGGTTCCGGTTCTAGGATACTCCTCTCACCTGCACCATTTTTTGCTGGCGCAACGACGCCCGCCACCCCGTCGCGCGGCTGCGGTTCGAGAATGCACCTCTCATCCTGACAATTTGGTTTGAGAGTGCAGCGATGTGTCCTGTTTCCTTTTGGTTCTGCAAAATCGTTCTCCCCATACGCATAATTTTGCATAGCTGCATTGTATGATTTACATATCATTTGGTAGCGTAGCCCTCTGGCACGCTTCGTGCTTATCTTCGAAACGGTTTCAACACATTGGACTGGAAGGCAAAAATGGCGAACATCAAACTAGTCACAACCGCATTCGCGGCCTTGACGCTCGCAACGATGCCGGCGATCGGTGCGACGCTCGACGACATAAAGGCGCGCGGCAATCTCGTATGCGGCGTTGATGGCGGTCTGCCTGGCTTTTCCGCACCAAACGATGCGGGGGAAATGACCGGAATCGACGCTGACGTCTGCTACGCGCTTGCGGCGGCGATTTTCGGTGACAAGTCAAAGGTGAGCTTCACCAATTTGACGGCGAGAGAACGTTTCACAGCGCTCAGCTCGGGTGAGATCGACGTACTGTCGCGCAACACCACCGACACTTTGACGCGCGACGCGACGCTCGGCATCAACTTCACCTATTACAACTACATCGACGGCCAGGGCTTTCTGGTGAAGAACGAACTCGGCGTATCGAGCGCGCGCGAGTTGAGCGGCGCAACGGTCTGCGTCCAGGCGGGCACGACGACGGAACTGAACCTTGCCGACTATTTCCGCGCCAATGGCATGGAATTCACCCCCGTCGTCTATGACACCTCCGTTCAGACCCGCGAGGGCTTCGACGGCGGCTCATGCGACGTTCTGACCTCGGACAAGTCGCAGCTCGCTGCGATTCGCACCGAACTGGCGAATCCTGACGGCGCAACGATTCTGCCCGAGACGATCTCCAAGGAGCCGCTTGGCCCGGCCGTTCGCCATGGCGACGACCAGTGGCACGATATCGTGCGCTGGACCATTTTCGCCCTTATCAACGCTGAAGAACTGGGCGTGACCTCAGCCAATGTCGACGAGATGGTCGCCTCCAGCGACAATCCCAACATCAAGCGCCTGCTCGGTACGGAAGACACGATGGGCGAGCATCTGGGCCTGTCCAACGACTGGGCGGTGAACATCGTCAAGGCCGTGGGCAATTACGGCGAAATGTATGAGCGCAACATCACGCCGCTGGGCCTGTCCCGCGAAGGCAGCGTGAACGCGCTGTGGACGAATGGCGGCATTATCTACGCTCCGCCGGTCCGTTAATCTAGCGCGTTGCGGCGTCCTGAAAACGGGCGCCGCAGCACCTCTCCGCCCGGCTGACATGCGCAGCCACAGCCTTGCGAGGCCGCATTGAGTTCGAAAGCGCGCATTCCCTTCTATCGCAACCCGGCCGTACGCGGCATTGCGGCGCAAATCACGGTTCTCGTTCTCGTCGTCTGGGCGCTCGTTACAATCTTCAACAATACGGTCATCAATCTCAACCGGCTGGGCATCCAGACGGGCTTCGGATTTTTCGACCAGGTCGCCCCCTTCGCGGTCGGCTTTTCGCCTTTCATCGAGTACCGCCTTGGAGAAAGCACCTACGGGACCGTATTCCTGATCGGCCTTCAGAATACGATTCTCGTCAGCGTTCTCGGCATCATCGCGGCGACTATCCTCGGCTTCATCATCGGCATCATGCGGCTGACGCCGAATTATCTCCTGTCGCGTTTCGCACTCGTCTATATCGAAACGTTCCGGAACATTCCGCTGCTGTTGCAGATAATGTTCTGGTATTTCGCGATATTTCTGCCGCTTTTTCCGCTTCCGCGCGAAAGCATCGATCTCGCCAACGGGATGTTTCTGAATAACCGCGGACTCTACCTGCCCAAACCAATCGCCGAGCCTGGCATCGGCATCTGGGCGCTCGGCGTAGCCGTAATACTGGGGATCATCGCCTATGTCGCGTTCGTGCGCTGGGCGAAGAAAAAGCAATATCATACGGGACACCGACCGCTCGGACGCCTTTACGGACTGCTCAGCATGGCGGGGCTGATCGTTTTCGTTTTTCTGGTTTTCGATGCGCCGCTCACTTTTCAGGTCCCCGAACTCGGCCGCTTCAACCTTTCGGGCGGCATTCAGGTTCCGCTGCCGCTTTTCTCGCTCTGGTTCGCTCTCACGACCTATACGGCGGCCTTTATCGCGGAAGAGGTGCGCGGCGGAATACGCTCGGTTCCGCACGGCCAGACCGAAGCCTCCTCTTCTCTTGGCCTGCGGCGCACGCCCATGCTGCAACTTGTCATCATTCCCCAGGCCATGCGGGTCATAATTCCGCCGACGATCAACCAATATCTGAACCTGACCAAAAACTCCTCTCTGGCGACCGCTATCGCCTATGAAGACCTGGTGAGCCTGTGGGCGGGAACGTCGCTCAACCAGACCGGGCAAGCCCTCATCATCATGGCGATGACATTCGGAATCTACATCGTGCTCAGTGTCAGCACTTCGCTGATCCTGAACTGGTACAACAAGCGCATACAAATCGTGGAACGGTAGATCATGGCCGAAGCGATCATATACGATCCGAAGCCCAGCCGCGCGCCCCCGCGCTTGGAAGGCGGAATCTGGGACTGGCTGCGCGAACGCTTCTTCGGTACGGTCACGAACACGCTCATCACGATCATCTGCATCTACATTCTGTATCTGCTCATACCGCCCATCATGCAGTGGGCCATTCTTGACGCCAACCTGTCCGGAAGAGACCGCGCGATCTGCGACGCCAATCCGGACGGGGCCTGCTGGACATTCATCAAGGTCCGCTTCAATCAGCTCATTTTCGGCCTGTTCTATTCCGCCAATCCGGACCAGCTCTGGCGGCCCACTCTGGTCTTTACGATTCTTGGCGCGATGATCGCATGGCTGGTCGCTCCTTCGACGCCACATAAACGCGAAGTCGCCATATTCGCGCTCGCCGGCTTCCCGCTGCTTGCATACGGACTGATCGAAGGCTCCTGGTTCGGCCTGCGCTCCGCCCCCACCAACGAGTGGGGCGGCTTCATGCTGAACATCTCGCTGGCCTATGTCGGCATCGTCGCTTCGCTGCCGCTCGGCATCCTTCTCGCGCTCGGACGGCGCTCCGAACTGCCGATCATCCGTTCCCTGTCGATCGCCTATATCGAATTCTGGCGCGGCGCTCCGCTGATTACAGTGCTTTTCATGTCGTCCGTCATGCTGCCGCTGTTCTTTCCCTCGGGCGTTGAATTCGACAAGGTTGCGCGCGCCATGATCGCGATAACGCTGTTCGAGGCCGCCTACGCCGCGGAAGTCGTGCGCGGCGGGCTCCAGGCGATCCCGCGCGGCCAGTATGAGGCCGCCGACGCGCTGGGGCTGGGCTACTGGAAGAAGATGGGGCTTATCATTCTTCCGCAGTCGCTCCGGATCTCGATACCAGGCATCGTGAACACCTTCATCTCGCTGTTCAAGGATACCTCGCTGGTGGCGATCATCGGGCTGCTGGATATACTGAGAACTGCGCAGAACGCCAGCCGCGCCTTCGAATGGAAGGGCTACGACATCGAGGCGCTGATGTTCGCGGCGCTGATTTTCTGGATATGCACCTACGGCATGTCCCGCTACAGCCAGCATATCGAGCGCAAGCTCGACAGATCGAAGCGGAATTGAGGACGCAGATCATGGATATTCAGGAGGCGGAGAGAAAAGCTGTCCGCAGTACTGCCGAACGAGACGCAGGCCCCATGATCGAGATCAGCGGGCTGAATAAATGGTTCGCCGAATTTCATGTCCTGAAGGACATCGACCTCACCGTCGCGCGCGGTGAGCGCATCGTCGTGTGCGGCCCGTCCGGCTCAGGCAAGTCCACGCTGATCCGCTGCATCAACAGGCTGGAGTCGCATCAGGAAGGAACGATCATTGTCGACGGCATCGAACTCAACGACGATGTCAAGAATATCGAGGATATCCGCCGCGAGGTCGGCATGGTGTTCCAGCATTTCAATCTCTTCCCGCACCTTACCGTGCTGGAGAACTGCACTCTGGCGCCGGTCTGGGTTCGCAAGATCCCTCAGAAGGAGGCCGAGGTAACTGCCCGCCATTTTCTGGAGCGCGTTCGGATTCCCGAGCAGGCCGACAAATATCCCGGCCAGCTTTCCGGCGGTCAGCAGCAGCGCGTCGCCATCGCGCGCTCGCTCTGCATGAACCCTCGCGTCATGCTCTTCGACGAGCCGACCTCGGCGCTCGACCCGGAGATGATTTCCGAAGTGCTCGACGTGATGGTGGACCTAGCCGAAAGCGGTATGACCATGCTGGTCGTCACCCATGAAATGGGCTTTGCGCGGCAGGTTGCCGACCGTGTGGTGTTCATGGATTTCGGGCAGATCATCGAAATCCAGGAGCCGCAGGGCTTTTTCAGCAATCCGCGAAGCGACCGCACCAAGCTGTTCCTGAGCCAGATTCTCGGCAATTGAAGCCTCGCGATCCGCCTTGTCCGGGCTAACGCATTTGCACTGCGCGATCTGACCGCTATAGTTGTAGCGCGGTGCAAGGCCGCAAGTGGAGCGAATTTGACATTTGATTCCCGGTTGAGGCCAGGCTCGCATTCAAATGTCAAATTCATGAAGCTCCACTAGAATCGATAAGTGCTAGTGGTTCTTGAGATTCAAACATTTGCAAATGAGAGTGCGGCAAATGGGATGCAAATGTTTGAATCGAACCACTAGCTGCCAAGGCTCATACGCTAAAAACCGAAAGGGGATAGAATGGCAGGAATTCTGCTTGCCGACCGGAACGTGACCGAAGAGGAGCGTGCCGCACACGCGCGGAAAAACGCCGAGGAGAACAGGCGTATCGCGATGGCGCGAATGGCCGAGGCCGAGCGGCTACATGGAGCGGAAAAGAGAGAGAAAGCGCTCGCTATTGCCGGCCGAACGCTCCGCGACACCACGATGGAGGCCGGCGCCAACCATTATATCGGCAGGCTTGCCGCCGGAACGCGTTTGCGCATCATCGACCTTGGCGGCCAGCAGGCGGTCGATTTCCTGTGTTTCGACGCGGCCAATACCGAAGTCCGCTACAATAATGCCAATACGCTGAAGCTCAACGGCTCGATCTATATCTCGGAAGGCTTCAAGCTCTATTCCGACATCGCCGAAGTGCTGATGACTGTGGTCGAGGACACGGTCGGCTATCACGATACGCTGGGTGGAGCCTGCTCGGCCGAGGTCAACGCGCTGCGTTACGGCATCAGGGACACCTGCAGTTGCCGCGGCAATTTCCTCGCCGCCATCGCCGAACTCGGCTTGAGTCCGCGCGATGTCCACCAGAACATCAATTTCTTCATGAACGTGCCCGTTCGCCCGGACGGCTCGACGCAGATCGAGGAAGGGCTGTCGGTTCCGTGGGATTTTGTCGAGCTGGAAGCCAACAAGGACGTGATCGTCGTGATCTCGAACTGCCCGCAGCTTTACAATCCGTGTTCCGGCTGGAACCCGACGCCGATCCGCCTGATCGAATGGACGCCATGAGCGGGACCGAAGACCGCTCCATCGGCTATCTCATCAATCTGCTTGCCCGGCTTCTGGCGCAGAATTTGCGGGCCAGGAACGGCGCGGACGGTATCCTCCCGGGCCAGTTCCCGGTGGTGCTCCGCCTGCTCGAAAGCGACGGCGAGACGCAGAAAAGCCTTGCCGATCATATCCGCGTCGGCCAGGCCACGATGGCGCATACGCTCAAGAGAATGGAGACGGCCGAACTGATAGACCGCCGCCCCATGAAACATGACCGCCGCCAGTTCTCGATCCACCTTACTGAGAGGGGCCGCGAACTGGCCGGGATCGCCGTCAGGAACGCTATCGAGGTGAACCGCGTCGCGCTCGAACGCCTGCCGGAGGATGAGCAAGCGCATCTGCGCAGGCTGCTGTCCGGAATGGCCGCCGCCCTTAGCGAGGATCTGGAAAAGCTGGCGTCGGGAGCCGGGCCAGCGGAAGGCGGCCGAGACAGTTAGCCGCGCGAGGCGAAACACGGGCTGGATTTACATGGCGCGCCATGTATAATGGTTCCAGATAGATTGCGTCAAAATCCGTCTTCGCGCGGTGCTGCGCATTTCCCATATATATCGCAAAGGAGGCGACCGTGAAAGCTGCTCTCATCAAGGCGCATGGCGGCCCCGAGATGCTGGAGGTCGTCGACGATCATCCGGCTCCCGAGATCGGCGAAGGCGACGTGCTGATCCGCGTCAAGGCCAGTTCGCTCAACTACCACGATATTTTCACCCGCAACGGGATGCCGGGCATCCAGCTGAACCTGCCCGTCGTGCCCGGCCTCGACCTTGCTGGCGAGATCGCCGAGATCGGCCCTGGTGTCACCGGGTTCAAGCCGGGCGACCGCGTTCTGGTCGACCCGCGTAACCGCGTCGAGGGCGGGCTGCAGGGCGAGACGATGGACGGCGGGCTGCAGGAATATTGCCGCGTGCGCGCCCACCAGCTCATCCCCCTGCCCGCCAACGTCACCTATGAGCAGGCCGCCTCGCTCCCGGTCGCCTACGGCACCGCGCACCGGATGATGTATACGATCGGCCAGATCAAGGCTGGCGACAAGGTGCTGGTGCTTGGCGCGAGCGGCGGCGTCGGGACCGGCGCGGTGCTGCTCTCCAAGATCGCCGGCGCGCATGTGATCGCCTGCGGTTCTTCGGAGAAAAAGCTCGCCAGGCTGAAGGAGATCGGCGCGGACGAGGTGATCGACTACACGAAAGTCGCCTTCGAGAAGGAGGTCTTCGCCCGTTTCGGCAAGCCCCATCGGCGCGGCTATGAAGGCGGCGTCGACGTCGTCGTCAATTTCACGGGCGGCGATACATGGGTGCCCTCGCTCAAGGCGCTGCGGCGCGAGGGCAAGCTGCTGACCTGCGGAGCGACGGCCGGCTTCGATCCGAAGGAGGACCTGCGCTATATCTGGACGTTCGAGTTGAAGATCCTCGGCTCCAACAGCTGGGAGCGCGAGGATCTCGTGTCGCTGCTGAATCTGATCGACGAGGGCAAGCTGAAGCCCACCATCGACCGCGTGCTGCCGCTCGATGAGGCGCGCGAGGCGCTGCGCCTGATCGAGGACCGCGAAGTGATCGGCAAGGTCATTGTCACGCCATGACGCAAGGCGCCGTCAATCTCGGATTGATCGCGGAGCATGTCCCCGGCGGCAGGGTCGCGTTCATCGACCTGAGCGGAGGGGCTGCGCGCGAGATAACCTATGACGTGTTCCGTGCCGAAACCCGCGCCGTAGCGCGTGGACTGAGCCGGCTCGGCCTTGAGCCGGGCGACCGGGTCGGCATTCTGGCGCTCAACCGCGCGGAATATATCAGCGTGTTGTTCGGTGCGGTGCTGGCGGGCCTTGTCCCGGTTCCGCTGAACGTGAAGCTGCCCGCGGAAACGCTTCACGGCATACTTGCGACCGACCCGGTCAGCCTCATGCTGAGCGAAAACGCCTTCCGCCATCTGGTCCCGGAAGGCTTGCGCGTCGTCTCTTTCGAGGACGACTATGCCGGATTGCTCGACCCCGGCGATTTCGAGGCGGCGGGCTTCCCGCCCGAAACCGTCTCGATGCAACCTTACACTTCGGGCTCGACCGGGCTTCCCAAGGGCGTGCTCCTGACGCATGGCGGCCAGCTCTGGGCGGCGGAGACGCTCGTCGAACATCGCCGCCTCAAGGCGGACGACAGGGGCATCCTCGCCGCGCCCTTCTATCACAAGAACGCGCTCGTTGCGGTGAAGACCGCGCTTCGCTCGGGCGGCTCGTCCGTGCTGGTCCCGCGTTTCGAGGCGGGCGGCTATGCTCGCGCAATCGCTGAATGGGGCGTGACGATGCTGACCGGCGTGCCGACCATGATGCGGATGCTGCTCAACGACCCCGCCCTGCCCTCGGAGAAGGCGCGCCGCAACGTCCGGCTCATCTCGATGGGATCGTCGCCCGCCTCTGACAAGCTGCTTGCCGATCTGTCCGCCGCGTTTCCCAATGCAGAGATTCATCTCAATTACGGCGTCACCGAAGGCGGGCCGATCATGTTCGGCTGGTATCACCCGGAAGGCAAACCGCGCCCGGCCAGCAGCATCGGCTATCCGATACCGGTATGCGAGTGGCGGATCGAAGGCGGCGGGAGCGAAGGAGAGCTATGGGTTCGCAATCCCGGCGTCGCCAGAGGCTACTACAACCGGCCAGAAGCCACGGCGAAAAACTTCGACGGCGGCTGGTACCGGACCGGCGACATCCTGCGTTACGACGTAGACGGATGGTTCTATTTCGTCGCGCGCAAGGACGACATGATGGTGGTGGGCGGGGAAAACGTCTTCCCGCAGGAGGTGGAGGCGACGCTTGAGCAGCACCCCGCCGTGCGCCAGGCCGCCGTCATCGCCCGCCCTCACGAGATCAAGGGCGAGGTTCCGGTCGCCTTCATCGTGCTGGAGGACGGTCATGCCGCCGATGAGCAGGAGCTGAAACAGTTCGCGCTCGCCCATGCCCCGGCCTACGCCCATCCGCGCCGGATCCATTTCCTTGAGCGCATCCCGCTGACGGGGACCAACAAGATCGACAAGTCCGCACTCGCCAGCATCGCGGACCAGAAGTAGGAAAGAAACGCTTATGACCGAAGAAACGAAACCGGATCTCGAAACGCTCAATGCGCGGATCAAGCGCGGCCCATACCATCAATGGCTCGGCCTCGACATCACCGAGATCGGCGACGGCGAGATCGTCATCGAAGTACCCTGGCGCGACGAATTCGTGGTCAATCCGGACGGCGGCTACATTCACGGCGGCATCCTGGCGACGCTGATCGACCTGACCGCCGACTGGGCGATCGCCACGAAACTGGGCCGCCCTTACCCGACCGTCGACATTCGCGTCGATTATCACCGCCCGGCCACGAAGACGAAATTACGGGTCCGCGGCAAGGTTGTGCGGCTAGGCTCGACATTCACGACCTCCGAAGCCTTCGTCGAGGACGAGGACGGAAAGCTCCTCGCAAGCGGGCGCGGCACCTATTTCACGAGCACCAAGGGCTGAGCGTGGGCGACTCCGATGGCTGATCGTCAACTACCCGTCGCCGATGAAATCTTTCTGGATCATATCGGCCATTTCGTGCCGGATATCGACGCTGCGGCCCATGCGTTGAAGTCGTGCGGTTTCGTCACGACGCCCTTCGCCGTACAGAGAGCGCCGACCGGGCCGGACGGCGCGATGGAGCCGACCGGCACCGGCAATGTCTGCGCCATGCTGCGCGCCGGCTATCTCGAATTTCTGGCCAAAACGGCCGACACGCCGCTCGCAGCCGAGCTTGAGGCCGCGATTGCGCGATGGAGCGGGGTTCATCTTGCCGCCTTCGCCGTCGCCGATCCCGGAAAGACCCATGACCGGCTTGTCGCGGCGGGCGTCGGGATGCGCCCTGTGGTTCACCTGCGCCGTCCTGTCGAAACGGCGGAGGGGATGAGCGAGGCGCGCTTCACCGTGTTGCGTCCGAAGCCCGGCGAGATGGCCGAGGGGCGGATGCAGCTTGTCACGCATCACACCGAGCGGGAGGTCTGGCAGCCGCGCTGGCTCGATCACCCCAACGGCGTCACGGGACTGCTCGGGCTCACCATCGTCAGCGCCGATCCGGGCGAGGCTGCGGGCCGTTTCGAGCGGCTGCTCGGCGTGTCTCCGAAACCGGCTGCGGGCGGCGTTCTGTTCGCTCTGGCGCGCGGGCATGTCCGCCTGGTTACGCCTGACGCCGCCGCGCCTGTTTTCGGAGCGCCACCTGGCCTGCCCTGGGTCGCGGGCTACGCCCTGCAGGCGGCCTCGCTGGAAAAGGTGAGGGAGACGCTAGGCGGAGCCGGCGTTGATCTGGCCAGTCAGGATCGCGCGGTTGTCTGCCCGTTTCCGCCCGCTCTTGGCGCGGGAGCATGGGTTTTTGTCGAGGATGCCGGCGAGCTGCCCTGGCGATAAGCTGCTGCGCTGACGTCGGCATGGCGCTGGATGCGGCAAGGCGGCGCTGAAGCTGATATTATGCAGTTCGACATAGTTTCCCAGCGATATTTCGGAGTGAAAATGACCTCCAGCTACAGAAGCCCCTATCCGTCCCAGCGTTCGCCCGTCTTTGCACGCAACGTCGTCGCCACGTCGCAGCCGCTCGCCGCGCAGGCCGGCGTCAGGATGCTGCTCAAGGGCGGCAACGCCGCGGATGCGGCGCTTGCAGCCGCGATCACGCTGACTGTCGTGGAGCCGACAGGCAACGGCATCGGCTCCGACGCCTTCGCGATCATCTGGGACGGCAAGGAACTGCACGGCCTGAACGCCTCGGGCCGTTCGCCCGCAGCCTGGTCGCCGGAGCGCTTTGCGGGGCAGGACGCCATGCCGAAGCGCGGCTGGGAGACCGTAACCGTTCCCGGTGCGGTGTCGGCCTGGCAGGAAATCTCCGCGCGCTTCGGCAGGCTGCCGTTCGTCGATCTGTTCGAGCCTGCCATCGGCTACGCCCGGCGAGGCTTCGCGGTCTCGCCGATCATCGCCGGGATCTGGGAGATCGGATCGCGCCAGCTCAAGGAACAGCCCGGCTATTCCGAGACCTTCATGCCTGGCGGACGCGCCCCGCGCGCCGGCGAGATTTTCGCCAATCCGGGCGCCGCCGACACGCTGGAGCAGATCGCCGCCACCGAAGGCGAAGCCTTCTACCGCGGCGCTGTCGCGGAAAAGATCGCCGCTCACGCGGCGCAGCACGGGGCCGCGATGACGCTCGACGATCTGGGCGAGCACAAAGCGGACTGGTGCGGCACGATCAGCCAGACCTATGGCGGCGACGCGCTGCATGAGATTCCGCCCAACGGTCAGGGCATTGTTGCGCTGATGGCGCTCGGCATTCTGCGTCATTGCGGCCTCGACCGCTTCGGGCCAGATGATCCCGCAGCGCTGCATCTGCAGATCGAGGCGATCAAACTGGCCTTCGCCGACGCCCACGCCTATGTCGCCGACCCGGACGCCATGCGGGATGTGACCGCTTCCGATCTGCTGACGGAGGGTTATCTGGCGGAGCGTGCCAGATTGATCCGCGAGGACAGGGCGCAGACCTACGGGCCGGGCGCGCCGGGACGCGGCGGCACGGTCTATCTGACCGCCGCCGACGAGAACGGCATGATGATCTCCTACATCCAGTCGAATTACATGGGCTTCGGCTCCGGCGTCGTCGTGCCGGGAACGGGGATCAGCCTGCAGAACCGGGGCAGCGGCTTTTCGCTGCAGCCCGGCCATCCCAATCTGATCGGCGGGCGCAAACGTCCCTATCAGACCATCATTCCCGGCTTCCTGACGGATGAGGCCGGTCAGCCTCTCATGGCGCTCGGCGTGATGGGCGGGCCGATGCAGCCGCAGGGGCATCTGCAGATCGTGCTGCGCACGAGACTATGGGGGCAGGATGTCCAGAGCGCCGCGGACGCCCCGCGATGGCAGGTACTTTCTGGACTGAATCTTGCGATCGAAGCGTCGTTCGGCGAGGAAAGAATCGCAACCTTGCGCAAGATGGGGCACGCCGTCGTCGTCGAGGAGCCGGACCCGGTCAATTTCGGCTTCGGCGGCGCGCAAATCATCCAGAAGCTCGGCGATCAGTACATCGCCGCCTCGGACCCTCGCAAGGACGGCTGCGCCATCGGATTCTAGCCGCAGAGCAACAAGACCAGCTTGCCCGGCTCAGGCAGCCCGGCGCATGTCTTCGTGCTGGCAGGACGGGCTTTTCGCGCGAGTGTCGATCGTTTCGAAGAGTTCGCGGATAATCCTGCTCGCCGTTCTCTCGAAACAGAACGGCAGGATGGCGTGGACAAGGGCTGCAAAGCCTGCATAGAGCAGTTTTCCGGCGAACCAGCCCGCAAAGGCCATATGCTCGAAATAGCTCTCATTGACCGAATGGGGGTGATCGAGGAAAAGTCGTCTCAGCATGTTCTGCTCCCATATTGTCCCAAACTCATCAAAGCGTATCCCAGTTTTTTTCGTAAATTATCCCAAATTACAAGCAATATAGCTTATAGTTTGGGAAATTATCTCACTTGACACCTGCAAGGGAGTGCGCACATGCACCTCGACGACATCGACCGGCGCATTCTGGCTGAACTTCAGGCGGATGCCGGCCGCAGTATGGAAAAGCTCGGCGAGATCGCCGGACTCTCCCGCAACGCCTGCTGGACGCGCATCAAGCGGCTTGAGGAGGCCGGCATCATCAGGGCGCGGGTCGCGCTGGTGGACCCGGAGCGCGTCAATCTCGGGCTTAGCGTCTTCATCGCCATCCGGACCAGCGACCACGACCCGGAATGGCTAGAGACATTCGCCCGCGAGATCGCAGCATTTCCCGAAATCCAGGGCGTCTACCGCATTGCGGGCGACCTCGACTATCTGGTGCGCGCGCGCGTCCCCGATGTCCGGGCCTATGACGCGCTTTATCAGCGGCTCATCCGCAAGGTGCGCCTCGCAGACGTCTCAGCCAGCTTCGTCATGCAGGAGATCAAGGAGACGACGGCGCTGACACTGGACTATGCCTAAGAGCCGATTGCTGCGATTATGCAAAAGAGTATGCAAAATTAACGCGTGAATTTATACTATCTGTCGTATTATAGTATGACTTGCGGATGGAAGCCGGATGACTCCAGCGTCAGGAGCAAGCCGCGAACAGGTGTCGATGAGCATATTCGATTTTCCCCTTCAGGTCGAAGACGCAAGCGTCAGGCGCAAGACCGTATCGCTCCTGCGCGAGCGCAACGCCGTCCTGCCCGCCTTTGCAGACCTGGCGGACCCGTCCCGCGCGCCGGAGCGCATCGCCGCGCGCCTGGCGGATGTCGATCCCGATGCGGCCGACCCAGCCAATCTCTTCCGCGTCAACTGGTTCAACGCCGAAAACCGCAGGGACCGCAGCGAAGTCCCGGCCCATGTCGTGCTGCCGGAAGCGCTGACGGGCGTGCCTGCGAAGATCGTCGTCGCGCTGGGGACGTTTTTCCCGATGATCGCCGCGCACAAGGTGCTGGCGGCCTATGCCTGCCTCGCGCCGCGCCTCGTCTCCGGCCGTTTCGATCCGGAGAGGCAGCTCGCTGTCTGGCCGTCGACGGGAAATTACTGCCGCGGCGGCGTGGCGATCTCGCGGATTCTGGGATGCCGCGGCGTCGCCGTTCTGCCCGAGGGCATGAGCCGGGAGCGGTTCGACTGGCTGGCGCGGTGGGTGACGGACCCGGCCGACATCGTCCGCACGCCCGGCACGGAAAGCAACGTCAAGGAAATCTATGACGCCTGCGACGAGCTGGCGCGCGACCCGGCGCACGACATCGTCAACCAATTCAGCGAATTCGGGAATTATCTCGGCCACTACAGTTGCACCGGCCCGGCTCTGCAGAAAGTGTTCGAGCGTGTCGACGGCAACGCCGGGCTTCGGCCGTTCGCCTTCGTCGCGGCGAGCGGATCGTCGGGAACGCTCGCGGCGGGCGACTATCTCAAGGACCGTCTCGGAAGCGCGATCGCAGTTGTCGAACCTGTCGAATGCCCCACCCTGCTCTGTAACGGCTATGGCGAGCACAACATTCAGGGCATCGGCGACAAGCATCTCCCGATCATCCATAACATCATGAATACGGATCATGTCGTTGCCGTCAGCGACAAGGCGACGGATGCGCTCAACGCGGTTTTCAATTCCGAAGGCGGCCGGACCTGGATTACCGGCAAACGAGGCGTTCCCCCGCAGCTGGCCGCCTCGCTCCGGCATTTCGGCTTCTCTGGCATCGCCAACGTGCTGGCCGCCATCAAGCTGGCGAAATACCGCAATCTTGACGAAAAGGACGTCATCCTGACCGTCGCAACCGACGGCGCCGAACTTTACGCCAGCGAACTGGAGAGCTATCTGGCGAAACATCATCCCGAGGGCCTGAGCGAGACCGATGCTGCGGTTCTGGCCGCGCGCCATCTGGGCGCTCTTGGTACGGACCATATGCTGGAAGCCAGCCATCAGGACCGCAACCGCATCTTCAATCTCGGTTATTACACCTGGGTCGAGCAGCGCGGCGTGGCGCTTGCGGACTTCGAGAAGCGCCGGGATCAGAGCTTCTGGCGTGATCTGCGGGCGCTCATACCGGTCTGGGACGACATGATCGCCAGCGTCAACAGGGACGCCGGTCTGGCGGCAGCGTAAGAGGTGAAGGAATGGCGTTGACACCGGACGACGAGGCGCGGCCGAAAACCTATCTCGGTTTGCGCAAGGAGACGGAGGCGCGCGACCGCAGCCTTCGCGAAAAGGTCGTTTCGCTGGAGGAAGCCGCCGGCCTCGTGCAGGATGGCGAGCATGTCGCCCTAGGCGGCTGCACGATGTCGCGCACGCCGATGGCGATGATCTGGGCGCTGATCCGGGCGGGCAAGCGCGATCTGACCGTCTCCCGCAGCATCGTCTCAAGCGAAGGCGACTGGCTGTTTGCGTCCGGCGCCTCGCGGCACGTCATCACGAGCTGGTTCAGCCAGGGGATCGTCTGGGGCGTATCGAAGGTCATGCGCCGCTATACCGAAAGCGGCGAGGCGCGCTTCACCGAATGGAGCCATATGGCGCTCGGAATGCGCTACCGGGCCGGAGCGATGGGCGTCCCCTTCATGCCCGTGCGTTCGATGATCGGCTCGCAGGTGGCCGACCGTCTCGGCGAGGGCGTCAAGGCGATGACCTGCCCGTTCACCGGCGAAAGGCTGATGCTCGTCCCCGCCCTGAACCCCGACGTTGCGCTGATCCATGTCCAGCGCGCCGATGCTTACGGCAACGCCCAGCTCGACGGTCTCCAGTTCATGGACATCGACATCGCGATGGCCGCGAAGCGCGTGATCCTGACCACGGAGCGCATCGTCTCCAACGAGCAGATCCGGCGCGCGCCGGATCTCACGCGCATTTCGTTCTTCACGGTCGACGCGGTCGTCGAGGTTCCCTTCGGCAGCGCGCCGCATGAATGCTACGGGCTTTACGAACCGTTTTTCACCCATATGAGCGACTATACGCGGCGGGTGAACGGCGATCCGGCGGACGCGATGCAGGCCTATCTGCAGGACTACGTGTACGAGCCGAAGAACTGGGCGGCCTATCTGGCGAAGATCGGCATCGACGATCTGCTCGATGCGGCGCGGCGCGGTCGGAGCATCTTCAATGACTGAGCGCACCAATTACACGGCCTCCGAACTGCTCGCGGTCAACAGCGCGCGCATCCTGAAGGACGGCCAGATCGTCTTCGCCGGCGTCGGCATCCCGCTGCTGGCCGCAACGCTCGCTCAGCGCCTCCATGCGCCGGGCCTCACAATTCTCTTCGAGGGCGGCGTCATCGGCCCGTTCATCGTTCCGGGCGCGCTCCCGCCTTCCACCAACGAACAGCGCTGCACGCGGCGCGCAAACATGGTCCTGCCGAGCACCGACGTTCTGCTGCTCTTGCAGCGCGGCTATGTCGATGTCGGCTTCATGGGCGGAGCGCAGATCGACCGCTTCGGCAATCTCAACTCTTCCTTCATCGGCGACCCGGACAATCCGAAGACCCGGCTGCCCGGCACCGGCGGCGGAAACGACATATCGAGCCTGACGCAGATGATCGTGGCGATGCGGCATGAGAAGCGCCGTTTCGTCGAGAAGGTCGACTACGTCACCAGTCCCGGCTTCCTGAACGGCGGGGACAGCCGGGCGGAGGCCGGATTGCCGGCGGGCGGAATGTTCCGCGTCGTGACCGACCTTGCGCTCATGGGCTTCGACGGCGAAACGCGGGAGATGACCGTGCTCGCCCTGCATCCCGGCGTCGAACTGGACGAGGTGCGGGAGAAAACCGGCTTCGAGCTTAAGATCGGCCCCGAACTCGGCGCAACCGAAGCCCCGCGCCCCGAAGAACTCGGCGTTCTCCGCGAACTCGATCCGGACCGCCTTTACACTGCATAAGATCCGTCTACGGAAAGGATGACTCATGGCCAGGACGAAATTCGGCATCGCCATGCGCAATTTCACGCGCCACCCGGAAATGCCGGACGCGAACGAGCTGATCGAATATGGCGTGCGCATGGAGGAGTTGGGCTACGAGTCGATCTGGGCCTGGGACCATATCCTGCTCGGCGTCGACCCGCCCTTTCCGCTGCATGAGGCGCTTCTGATCCTGACCGCCGTCGCCGCCCGGACGAAAACGATCAAGCTCGGCACGGGCGTCCTCGTCATGCCGGTGCGCAACCCGGTCATCCTCGCCAAGGAAATCGCCACGCTCGACCATATTTCGAACGGCCGCGTCATCCTCGGCACGGCGGTCGGCTGGTACAAGCGCGAATTCGACTCGCTCGGAACGGATTTCCACAAGCGCGGCAAGATCATGGAGCAGGGCCTGGAGATCATCAACCGTCTGTGGACGGAAGACATGGTCGACGGCGAATATCCGCCCTACAATCTGCGCGGCGCGGTGATGCTGCCCAAGCCGGTGCAGAAGCCGCGCCCGCCGATCCTGATCGGCGGCTATGTCGATGCAGTGCTCAAACGCGCCGCGACCAAGGGCGACGGCTGGATCACCTATTACTATACGGCCGAGAGCTTCGCGCGGGTGTGGGAGAAGGTCCGCGGCTTCGCCGTGGAGGCGGGGCGCGATCCGGACGAGCTGATTTCCACCAACCAGCTCCCGATCATCGTCGGGCCGCGCGAAAAGGTCGAGGCGCCGATGCGCGACTGGCTGCAGAAGGAATGGGATTACGCCTCATGGTCGGAATCGACGATGGACAGCGCCATCATCGGCACGGTGGACGAGTGTGTCGAGCAGCTTCAGGCGCATGTCGCGACCGGGATCGACCGCATTATCTTCGTGCCCTACCGCTACGAACCGGAGCAGGTCGAGATCGTTGCGAAGGAGATCATTCCGCGGCTGTCATGACCGCAGAGCCTCGCGCCTCGCCTTCCAGCGGCCGGTAAAGCGTCGTGCGCTGAAGCGGGACGCGCCCGGCCTTGCGGATCAGCGCCGCCATTTCGCGCTCGGTGAACTCCTGCCCGTGGGCGGCTCCCGCCGCGCGCGTGATCGATTCGTTCATCAGGACGCCGCCGAGATCGTTCGCGCCCGCATCGAGGCAGGCCGCCGCGCCCTCCGGCCCCATCTTCACCCACGAAGTCTGGATGTTCGCAACGACCGGATGCAGAACGATCCGCGCGACGGCGTGCATCAGCACCGCCTCACGGAATGTCGGCCCCGCGCGCGCCGCGCCCTTGAGAAAGATCGGGGCTTCCATCGGCACGAAGGGCAGCGGCACGAATTCCGTGAAACCGCCGGTTTCCTCCTGCAGCGCGCGGATGCGCATGAGATGGCGCGCCCAGTGCCGCGGATGATCGACATGGCCGAACATGATCGTGGCCGTCGAGGCAAGCCCGGCGCCATGCGCCGCGCGCATCACCTCCAGCCATTGCGCCGTATTGATCTTGTCCGGGCACAGGACGGCGCGAACCTCGTCGTCGAGAATTTCCGCCGCCGTGCCCGGCAGGCTCCCGAGTCCCTCATCCCTCAGCATGGCGAGATAATCCGCAAGCGGAAGGCCAAGCGTTTCCGCGCCGTGCCAGATTTCCAACGGCGAGAAGGCGTGGACGTGGATATCAGGAGCAGCGCCTTTCACCGCGCGCAGGATGGCGAGATAGGTGTTCCCCGTATAGCCGGGCGCAATGCCGCCCTGAAGGCAGACCTCGGTCGCGCCGCGCGCCTTCGCCTCCGCGGTCCGGGCGGCGATCTCCTTCAGCGGAAGATCGTATGGCCTGTCCCTGAGGCCCGCGCTGAGCCGGCCTTTAGAGAATGCGCAGAACCTGCAGCCATAGGTGCAGATATTGGTGTAATTGATGTTGCGGTTCACGGCGTAGGTGACGGTCTGCCCATTCGCCTTGCCGCGCAACTCGTCCGCAAGTGCACAGACCGCATGATAGTCGTCGCCGCGCGCGTGGAAGAGCGCGGCGATTTCGCTTTCGCAAAGCGCGCCGCCGTTTGCGGCTTTTTCCAGAGGGCCGGACGCTGCGCGCGCGCCTTTGGCCGGACGCGGGATCAGTTTGCCTGGCGGAGCGTTCCGGGCCTCGCCGCTGATCCAGCGGCCGCAGCGCGCCAGTCCGGACGAGTCCTGCAACTTCAGGACGGCGGGCCGCACATCCTCGTGAAGCCATTTTTCCGCATTGGCAAGCTGGCGCGGATAGATGGCGAGGCGCTCGGCGAGGATGCGGCCTTCGCCCGCGCATTGTTCATCAAGCGCCTCGATCTGCGGCCACGGCGCTTCCGGATTCACATGGTCGATGGTGACAGGCGAAATGCCGCCCCAGTCGTTGATCCCGGCGCGGATCAGGGCGGCGGCCTCGCCAGCGCGCAGATTGGGCGGCGCCTGAAGACTGATCTCGGGCGGCAGCAGGATACGCGCCATCGCGATCGTCCAGAGATGGTCGCCAAGCGAAGGCTCCGCCGCGTGCGCCATGCGCGTGCCCGGCTTGGCGCGGAAATTCTGGATGATGACTTCCTGGATATGGCCGTATTCGGCGTACAGCGCGCGGATTGCAAGGAGCGCCTCGATCCGCTCCCGTCGCGTCTCGCCGATGCCGACCAGCAGCCCCGTCGTCATCGGAACGCGCGCGCGGCCCGCCGCCCGCAACGCTTCGAGGCGCGTTTCGGGCAGCTTGTCTGGCGAGCCGTGATGCGGGCCGCCCTTTTCGCAAAGCCGCGCCGCGATCTGCTCCAGCATCAGCCCCTGCGAGACCGAAACGCGCTTGAGCCGCGCCGTCCACGTCTCGTCCATGACTCCGGCGTTGATATGCGGCAGCAGGCCGGTCTCGCGCAGCACCGCTTCGGCGCAGCGCTCCAGATAATCGAATGTCGTGCCGCAGCCCAGCGCTGCGAGGGCGTCGCGTGCGGCGGCGTAGCGCATCTCCGGCTTGTCGCCGAGCGTGAACAGCGCTTCCTTGCAGCCCGCCGCCTGCCCCGCCTTCGCAATCTCCAGCACCTCATCGAGCGTCATGTAGGCGCGCTGGCCCTTGCGCGGCGGCTTGGCGAAAGTGCAGTAATGGCAGACGTCGCGGCACAGGACCGTGAGCGGAATGAACACCTTGCGCGAATAGGTCATCAGCCGCCCGTATTCGCCGATGCAGATCTCCTCCGCCAGACCCGTCAAGGCCGCAAGATCGTCGAATCCGGCGAGCGCATCCGCCTCTGCCGGGGCGAGTTCCAGTGCGCAAGATCGCGCTGCAAGCGCGGGCAATATTTGCGCAGACATCGGTTCAACCAGGAGAGCCTCCATCGGCGGAAACCCGCCCGTCAAGGAAAGCGCCGAAGCCCGCCGCCCGCAGCGCCGCCAGATCGCCCGGTTCGTCGATATCCTGCGCAAAGCCCGGAAGCCGGATTACGCGCGGACCAGGGCCGAGCGCGGCGAGCTGGGCGCGGTGACGCCGGAAGCTGCCGGGCCCGAAAGCGGGCCGGAAGGGCGAGTTCGCCGGGATCAGGAGCGCATTGGTGCCAACGCCCTTGTGACAGGGTGCGATCGCGCTGTCGCACGGGCCGGCGGCGGGGCCGAGAATCCGCTCCAGATCGGATCGGCTCAGTAGAGGGATGTCGCCGGGAAGCACGAGAATGCGGTTCGCGCCGCCGCGCCGCAGCGCGCGCAGTCCTCTCATGACCGCGCCGTTCAGCCCGCGCACGCGTCCTTCATGCAGCGCGACCGCTCCGGCGCCCTGGACAGTCTCGGCGATCTCCGGGTCCGGCGTGATGACATAGACCGCGCCGATTTCCGCGCAACCGCCGCATACGCCGACGACCTTTTGCAGCATGGCCAGAACCAGCCTGCGGCGCTCGTCCTGATCGAATACGCAAGAGAGCCGGGTCTTGGCCTCTGCAAGCGATTTTGCCGGGATGAGAACGCAGATCATTGCGTCAGCCTCCGGTCCGGCGGAGTTGCACCGGCGAGACGCGAAGCTCGTGGCAGAACTCGATTGCAGTGCCAGCAAGGGCGATCCTGGAGGGAAGATCGGTCATGAGTGTCTGCTCGCCCCGCGCGGTAACAGGAAAATGCGCCGCATCGGTTCCCTCGGCCGTGTCGAAAATGAACCCGTCGATCAGCCCGGCATAATGCTCGGCGACCCCGCGCGCAGAAGCCTTGGCGCCCAGTTCCTCCATGAGCTTGGCCGCCGGACCCTTTATGGCCTTCCCCCTGATGATGGGCGATATGGCGACGACCGGGGCGGAACAGGCCCTGAGCGCGCCGCGAAGCTCCGGCAGGCTGAGGATCGGGTCGATGCTGAGAAAGGGGTTGGACGGACAGATGATGACGCCGGCAAGGGATGGATCGCCGAGCAACGCAATGATTTCGCGATTTGGGCGTGCGGTTTTCGCCCCCTCGTAACGGATCGCGGCGACGCGCGGCCGGCACTGGCGGGCGACGAAATAATCCTGAAAGGCGAGTTCGCCCTCATCCGTGGCGAGCATCGTCCTTACCGAATCGTCGCTCATCGGGTGGATGGCGGGCGCAATCCCCAGACGCTTGCGTATCCGCTCGCAAAACGCCGAAAGCGTTCCGCCTTCCGCCAGCCAGCGCGTGCGCAGCACATGCATGGCGAGATCCCTGTCGCCGAGCCGGAACCAAGACGGCCCGCCGAGACCGGCGAGCGCGTCCATGAAGGCCCAGCTTTCCTCGGATCTGCCCCAGCCGCGCGCGGCGTCGGCGAGGCCGGCGAGCGTATAGACGACCGTATCGATGTCGGGCGAGACGTGAAGGCCGAGATGCTCGAAATCGTCCCCCGTATTGACCGCGATGCTCAGACGCTTGCCAAGCCGCACGGACAGGCCGTGCGCGAGCTTTGCCCCGCCCACGCCGCCGCAAAGAGCCAGATAATGCGACTGGTTCGCCGTCATGGTCATCTATCTGAACATGTCTTCCTGTTCGGGACGCAGCAGCGCCTTGGAGGTCTGGTCGGAAGGCCGCCAGTCCAGCCCGCGAACCAGAACCGCCGGCAAGCCCTCATCGCCCTCCCCCATCGCCAGCACGGCGGCGGCGGCTACCGCATCGGCAAAACCTGTCATTGTCACCTTCAGTTCGCGCCCGTCCAGGTCGGGCGTCCCGCGGCGGTCGATCAGAGCGGGCAGGCCCGACGATCCGATCGCAAAGCCGACCGTTCCCAGCCGCCAGGGCCGTCCGAGACTGTCGGAGACGATGACGCCGATCCGCGCCGCGTATTTATCCGACAGTTCGCGCCTGATCGCGTCGGCGCTCGCGTCGGCGTCCCCGGGCAGCATGAGCACCGTTTCCGGGTCTGCCCCGCCGGTGTTCGAATGGTCGATCCCGGCGTTCGCCATGACATGCCCGCTGCGGTGTTCGCAGATCACGACGCCCGGCTTTGCGCGCAGGATGGAACGCGATTCCCGCAACACCGCTTCCAGCAGAGGAGCAGGTTTGCCGGTGCGTTCCGCCAGTTCCTGTGCCTGAGCTGAAGGCGCGACCTCGTTCAATCTGACGCAACGCCCCTCCGCCTTCGAAACGATCTTCTGCGCGATGACCAGAATGTCGCCGTCCCTCAGTGCAAGCCCCATGCCCCGGAGCGCATCCGACGCCAGGCCCGGCAGGCTGTCGCCGGGACGCACGCGCGGAAAATCCTTCAGGGCGATGATCTCATATCGGGACATATCCGTGTCCGAAACCGGCGCGCTCAGGCCCCGCCTTCCGAAATGCCGCTGATCTGCATCCCCGCGCCGTCGGCCTGGTAACGCTTGTTGATGAAGATCAGAACGGACGTCATCGCCTCCCCGGCCGCGGAGTTCGCCAGCGGACCGCCATGCACGCCGCGCAGACCGGCCTTTTGCGCAAGCGCCACGCCGATCTCGCGCGCCGCAACCTCGTCTCCGAAGATCAGCGCGTCGCAGGCGATGGGATCGGCGTGCGGCAGCTTGTGCGCCGCGACCGTATGAAACCCCGAAATGACCCGAACTCCTTCGCCCGCGATGGCCTGCGCGCGCAAGGCGGCCGATCCCTCCGCGGGAAGCTGCACGCGCGCGACCTTGGGGGGCACGAGCGGCACGGTCGCATCCAGCAGCACCTTGCCCGCCAGATGCGGCCTGATCTCCTCAAGCGTTGCCGACTGCGAGGCGAACGGCACCGTCAGTACCACGATATCCGCGGCCTCCGCGGCGCCGGCATTGGCCATGCCTTCGGCGGTCCTGCCGGTTTCCGCCGCGAGCCGGCTCGCGAACTGCGCGGCTTTTGCGGCGTCCCGGGAGCCGATCACGATATGAAGCCCGCTCGCGATCCAGCGGCGAGCCAGGCCGCCGCCGAGCGCTCCCGTGCCGCCGATCACGGCGATTTTCCGGCCTTCCAGAGTCATGATGGCGTCAATCCGTCAATGTCTGACATCGAGTTCGGTAATCGGCACATTTTCGATCCCCGCTTCGGCGAATCCGCGCAGGATCTCCTCGCCGAGCGCGACCGCCGTCGGCTCGTCGCCGTGGATGCAGATCGTGTCGGCTTCCACCGGAATGACCTTGCCGCTTATGGTGACGACTTCCCGGTCGCGCACCATGCGCAGAACCTGCTCGCGGGCGCGGGCCGGATCCTTGATGACCGTGCCGGGAATTGCGCGCGAAGCCAGGTTGCCGTCGTCGGCGTAAACGCGGTCGGCGAAGCCTTCCCGCACGAAGGGCAGGCCCTGCTCCTGCGCCGCCGCCTCCAGATGCGTTCCGGTCAGCGCCACGAAGATCAGCGAGGCGTCGACGGTCCTGATCGCCCGTACGATGGCCATCGCCAGGTCCTTGTCCTCTGCGGCCATGTTGTTAAGCGCGCCATGCGGCTTGACGTGGGTCACGCGAATATCGGAATACTTCGCGAGGGCCTGAAGGGCGCCGATCTGGTAGGCCACCATATATTCGACATCGGAAGGCGGCATGATGATGCGCCGGCGCCCGAAGCCCCATATGTCGTTGAAGCCGGGATGCGCGCCGATGCTGACACCCTTTTCCGCGGCCAGCGCGCAGATGCGGCGCATGGTGCGGAAATCGCCGCCGTGAAAGCCGCAGGCGACGCTGGCGGATTTGACGATGTCGAGCATGGCTTCGTCGGCGCCGATGGTATAGGCGCCATAGCTTTCGCTCATGTCTGCGTTCAGGTTGATTTTAAGTGTCATACGCGGTCCCAGACTCACAGCGGGATTGCCAAATAGGTACTATTGATAGAACATTAGCATAAGTTCACTCCGCCGCCTAGCTGGCGCGAAAGTCGAGCGACGAAGATGAGCAGCCACCCGGAAATCCGATTTCTACCCTGCGGCGACACCGCCTTCTCCATGGAATTTGGCGCAGAAATGAACCGGGCGATCAATGCTAAAGTCATAAACCTTTATAAAAAGGTGCGCGCCGCCGCCCCTGAAGGCGTGACGGAAATGATCCCGACCTTTCGCGCGCTCCTGGTCATGTTCGACCCTGAAAAGACAAGGCCGGAAGCGCTGCAGGAAGAACTTCTGACGATGCTGGACGGTATAAGCGACGAGCAGGAGCCGGGGCGGCGCTGGCGGTTGCCGGTTCTCTACGGCGGCGAGCACGGCCCCGATCTGGAGGACGTGGCGCGGCAGACCGGCCTGTCGCCGGACGAGGTCCGCAACCTTCACGCCAGCGAGGACTATTTCGTCTACATGATCGGCTTCCTGCCCGGCTTCGGCTACATGGGCGACATCCCTGATAAGCTCCGCCTGCCGCGGCGGACCAATCCGCGGACCCATGTCCCGCAAGGCTCGGTGGCCATAGCCAAGGACATGACCGCGGTCTATTCGCTCGAAAGCCCCGGCGGCTGGCACCTGCTCGGTCGCACGCCGGTTCCACTCTTCAATCCGGCCTGGGAGCAGCCGGTCCTGCTCGCGCCGGGCGACACCGTGGCCTTCGCCGCGGTCTCCGAACAGGAGTACGCCCGCATTGAGGAGGATATCGCCGCCGGAACCCATGAAATCCAGCCGGAGCAACCCGCATGACGGCCTTGAAAGTCATCTCGCCCGGCCTGCATACGACCGTTCAGGATCTGGGCCGTTTCGGCGCGCAGCAGCTCGGCATCCCTGTAGCCGGCGCAATGGACAGCATCAACCTGAGGCTTGCCAATCTCATCGCCGGAAATCCGGAAGATGCCGGCGCGCTGGAAATGATGGCGCATGGGGCGGCTTTCG
>CAYOUE010000008.1:8336-15425 GCA_964407075.1 uncultured Hyphomicrobiaceae bacterium | reverse complement strand
TGGACCTGAGGCGCGCGTCACCCTCATCAGAGCCGCCCGCCTCGCCAGCGCCTCCGCCTACGAAAGTTTCACGCTCGTGCGCGGCGATCAGTTCAGCGTCTCGCCGGGCGCTCATGCGCTTGTGTGCTATCTCGCCATCGAAGGAGGGATCGACGTTCCTGCGGTGATGGGCAGCCAGTCCACGCTGGTTCGCGCCGGGCTGGGCGGCTTTGAAGGCCGCCGGCTGCTCGAAGGCGACCGTCTGCCCCTGCGCCGGGGCGAAGCGAAGGCGCGGGCGGAACAGGGCGTCAGGGAGCCGCAGTTTCCGAAAGCCGGGGCAATCCGCGTCATGCTCGGCCCGCAGGACGATTATTTCAGCGAAGACATGATCGGGCGCTTTCTGACGGAGCGCTTCACGATCTCGCACCAGTCCGATCGCATGGGCTTCCGTCTTGCCGGCATCACGCTGGAGCACGCCAGAGGGTTCGACATCGTCTCGGACGGCGTCGCGCCCGGCGTGATCCAGGTGCCGGGCTCCGGCGAACCGATCATACTGCTGGCCGACCGGCAGACGACGGGCGGCTATCCGAAGATCGCAACAGTCATCAGTGCGGACCTTCCCGCGTTGTGCCGGATGCGTCCGGGCGCGGAGATCGCGTTCGAGGCGGTCGGCCATGACGAGGCCCGGCGGGCGGCGGATGAACTGAATGAATGGTTTTCGCGGGTCAAACGCTCTATGAGTGAAGCCTCGCCCGAGGCGAAGATCGACGTCGAGGCGCTTTTCAAGCACAATATCGTCGATGGAGTCGTCGACGCGCATCATCCGCATCCGGAGTGACCGGCCGCGCAGCGCGCCGCCATGCGGCTGAAAATATCTAGCAGGACCAGATGGTTGGAAATGTAGAAGTCAAACGCAAGCCAAAGCCCGACGCGCTCAGCCGCATACCGCGCTATCTGCAGGTCGCAACGGCGCTCCGGCACCGGATCAATAGCGGGCAATGGCCGGTCGGCCAGAAGATCGCGACGCTCGAACAGCTCGAAAAGGAGTTCCAGGTTGCCCGCGTGACCATACGGCAGGCCGTGGATGTGCTGCAACAGGAGGGGCTGCTGAAATCCGAGCAGGGCCGCGGCACCTTCGTCACCAGGGCGCCGACGCAGATCCGCTGGCTGCAGCTCGCCACGGACTGGGACGCGATCATGCGTCCGATCAAGCGCAACACCCTGAAGCACTTGCCCATCGAGCAGGATCACCCGCCGAGGCTCGATCCCGGGGACGGCGCGCCCGCGCAGTCCTACGCCTACATCTACACGCTTCAGATGCGCGACGAGCAGCCCTATGCGCTCGCCCGCGTTCACGTCGCCAGGGACATTTACGACCGCGCTCCGCAGGCTTTCAAATCCCGTGTGGCGCTCGCCGTGCTCGCCGAACTCGAAGACATAGAGGTGATGCACGCGCACCAGACGCTTTCGGTCGGCTCGGCCGACGTCTACGCCGCTGTCCACCTCCGTCTGCCCTTCGGCGCACCTATTGTCGAGGCGCGAATCATCGCCACGGACGCCGACGAACGCGTCATCTATGTCGGGGAAGTGACCTATCGGGGCGACGTCGTGCGCATCAATATCGAGTTGCTGAACGGCGGAGCGAGAGGCGAGCACGCCGATAGCGACTGAACTCCGGCGCGTGTCAAATAGAGTCTATTGTTGGAACAACCGGATGATAGACAGCACTTCCCTCAGCCTTTACAGTCCGGTTATCGAACAACTGCGGATGACCTCATGGCAGGCGTAGGCGCACGGCTCGTACGCAAGGAAGACGACCGCTACATGCGCGGGCGCGGCGAATATGTCGGCGACATCCGGCTCGCCGGGATGCAGGACGCCGCGTTCCTGAGAAGCCCGGTTGCGCATGGCCGCATCAAGGCCATCCATATCCCCCCCGACATCCGGGAGCGCGTCTTCATCATGGACGATCTCGAAGGCGTCGTCCCGATCCGCGCCGTCTCGCGCCTGCCCGGCTTCAAGCCGTCGGCGCAGTTTCCTCTGGCGAAGGACAAGGTCCGCCATGTCGGGGAGATGATCGCCATGTGCATCGCTCCGACGCGGGCGGAAGCGGAGGACATGGCCGCACGGATCGAGGCTGAGATCGAGCCGCTGCCTGCCGTCGCGGATATGCTGGAAGCCCGCAAGCCCGGCTCGCCGCTGGTGCATGAGGATTGGGGCGACAACCTGTTCCTCGAAACCTTCGTCGATGGCGACATTGAAGCCGCCGCCGCCAAAGCCGCCGTCAAGGTCACGCGCGAATACCGCACCGCGCGCCAGTGCATGAGCCCGATCGAGGGGCGCGGGGCGGTGGCTCACTGGAACGCCCGGCTCGAACAGCTCGAAGTCCACACCTCCGGCCAGATGACGCATATCGTGCGCTCCGGCCTTGCCGAATGCCTCGGCCTCGACGAGGGCCGCATCCGGGTGGTCGCGCCCGATGTCGGCGGCGGCTTCGGTTACAAGGGCATCCTGCTGCCCGAAGAAATCTGCCTCGCATGGGCGGCGCGCAGGCTCGGATTTCCGGTGCGCTGGCTTGAAGACCGCCGCGAGAACCTGACGGCGGGCGCGAACTGCCGCGAACATCATTACATCGTCACCGCTTATGCCGACGCGGACGGGAAGCTGCTCGCGATCGACGCCGTGGCCACCGTGGACAGCGGGGCCTATTCCTCCTATCCGTTCTCCGCCTGTCTCGAAGCCGCTCAGGTCGCCAGCATCCTTCCCGGCGTCTACGACTTCCCGCATTACCGCTGCCGGACCTGGTCCGCCGCCACCAACAAGCCGCCCATCCTGCCTTACCGGGGCGTGGCGCGCACGGGCGTATGCTTCGCGATGGAGCTGACCGTCGACGCGGTGGCGCGCGAGCTGGGCATGGAGCCTGCCGAGGTGCGGATGCGCAATCTGGTCCGCCCGGAGCAGATGCCCTTCGACAATATCACGAAGAAGCATTTCGACAGCGGCGACTATCCGGAAGCGCTGCGCCGCGCCGTGGACATGATCGGCGTGGAGAGCGCCCGCGAACGCCAGAAGCGCGGTGAGCCGGACGGACGGCTGATCGGTGCAGGGCTCGCCATGTACTGCGAGCAGGCGGCGCATGGCACGTCCGTCTACGCCGGATGGGGCATTCCGATGGTTCCCGGCCACGAGCAGGCCTATGTGCGCTTCACGCCTGATGGCGGCCTCGAAATCCGCATCGGCGCGCATTCGCACGGACAGGGGCTGGAGACGACCTTGTCGCAGGTTGCGCATGAGATCCTAGGGCTTGCGCATGAGCGCATCAAGGTCGTGCACGGCGACACGGCGCTCACGCCCTATTCGACAGGAACGTGGGGGTCGCGCTGCATGGTCATGTCCGGCGGCGCTGTCGCCGAAGCCTGCGACCAGCTTGCGCTGCGAATCCGGAAAATCGCGGCCAGACTTCTGCAGTCCCCTGTCGAAGCCGTAACGCTGGCGAACGGCGAAGCGCGCGGCGCTTCCGGGTCGATGAGCATCGCCGACGTCGCCCGCGTCTGGTACCGGACGCCGCAGGATCTGCCGCCCGACGTCGATCCGGCGGGCCTGGAAGTCACCGCCGGCTACAAGCCGGAGCGCGACAGCGGCACCTTCAGCTATGCCGCACACGCAGTAATGGTCGCCGTCGATCCGGTCACGGGCGAGGTCGAAATTCTCGATTACGTCATCGTCGAGGACGGCGGCGTACTCGTCAACCCGATGATCGTGGACGGCCAGATCTATGGCGGCCTTGCGCAAGGCGTCGGCACCGCGCTCTATGAGGAAATGCCGTTCGACGCCGACGCCCAGCCGCTCGCCTCCACGCTTGCCGATTACATGCTGCCCGGCCCCGGCGAGATGCCGCCTGTCGCGATTGGCCATATGGAGACGCCTTCGCCCTACACGCGCTTCGGCGTCAAGGGCATCGGCGAGGGCGGGGCCATCGCGCCGCCCGCCGCGATCACCAACGCCATCAACGATGCATTGCGCTCGCTCGGCGCAGAGCTTTGCGTCAGCCCCGTAACGCCGCGCCGGATCGTCGAGTCGATTGCGGCTGCGCGCAAAAACGGAGACGGCGCGCGGACGCGCGGCGCCGCGGCAGTCTCATGAAGCCGGTCTCCTTTCGCTATGAGCGTCCGGAAACGATCGCCGACGCCGTGGCGCTGCTGGCGCAATCGGAAAACGCAAAGCCGCTGGCGGGTGGCCAGACGCTCGGGCCGATGCTCAATCTGCGCCTCGCACAGCCCGATCTGATTGTGGACATCACGCGCATCGCTTCACTGACTCACGTCGAAAGCGGCCATGACAGCGTGACGCTGGGGACCTGCATCACCCACGCCTCCATCGAGGATAGGCGCGTCGAGGATTTCACGCGCGGGCTGCTGCCGAAAGTGGCGCACGGCATCGCCTATCGCGCGGTGCGCAACCGCGGCACGCTGGGCGGAAGCATCGCCCATGCCGACCCGTCCGCGGACTGGCTGTCCTGCTTCATGGCACTCGACGCGGCGGTGCTCATCGAGGGACCGGGCGGCGCGCGCGAAACGGTGCTGACGGATTTCGTGCGGGGCGCGCTCGATTGCGACCTTGCCCATGACGAGATCGTCACCGGCGTCCGCCTGCCGAAACTGTCGCGGGAGGCGCGCTGGGGCTATGCGAAGCTGTGCCGCAAGGAAGGCGAGTTCGCGCACGCCATCGGCGTCTTTGTCCTGGATGAAGCGCGGGGCCTCGCCCGGATCGTCGCGGGCGCGACAGGAGGCAGGCCGGTCCTGCTAGATGCTGAAGGCGCCGTACCGGATACGGATCTCACCAGCGTGATCGAGCGGCTCACCGAGGCAGGCTATTCGGCAGACGACTACGACATGCAGGTTCACGCCGCCGCCGTGCTGCGGGCCGTCAGGGAGGCTTTCGCGCCATGACCCGGATCTCGCTCACCGTCAACGGCAGGCCGGTCGAGGCCGACATCGCCCCGCGTACGCATCTGGCCGATTTCCTGCGCGAGCGGCTCAACCTCACCGGCACGCATCTGGGCTGCGAGCATGGCGTTTGCGGGGCCTGCACCGTCGAGATGAACGGCGCGATCGTGCGCTCCTGCATCACCTACGCCGCCGCCTGCGATGGGGCGGAGATCCGCACCATCGAAAGTTTCGACGACGACGCCGTGATGGCGCGGCTGCGCACGGCCTTTTCCCGCGAGCACGCGCTGCAATGCGGCTACTGCACGCCGGGAATGCTCATCACCGCGCGCGATCTGGTGCTGCGCAAACGGGGGCTGGACGAAAGGGACATCCGCACCGAGATGAGCGGAAATCTCTGCCGTTGCACCGGCTATGTCGGGATCGTGCGGGCGATCGGTAGCGTCATGGCGGAGGGCGTCGCCGCAGAGGCGAATGCGAACGGCTGGCTCGGCCCGGCCCCCGGCCCCACATCAAAGGTCGAACCCGCGGCGATGCCGGATGCCGTGGCGGAAACCGGCCAGATCACGCCGCAGCGCGCAGCCGCGTCCCGCAAAGCGCAGCCTCAGGCCATCCGGGAGATCGAAATCACCCTCGGCCAGACGGCCGAGCGGAACGGCTTCACCGAGATCCCGCAGCATTTCATCCTGCCTCACGCCCCGGACAGGGTCTGGGCGCTCATGTCCGATCTGCAGGCCGCCGCCGACGCAATGCCGGGGGCTGAACTCGAAACCGTGACGGCGGGCAATCAGGTCAGCGGCCGCATGTCGGTCCGGCTCGGTCCGATGCGGCCCTCTTTCGCCGGACAGGGCACGTTCGAGAAGGACGATGCGGCGCGCACAATGACCATCGACGGCTCGGGACACGACAAGAGCAGCGCCTCGACGGCGCGGGGACGGATCGCCTACCGCCTGAGCCCTGCGGATGGCGGCGCGGCCACACGCGTGGACGTCACGATCAGCTACAGGCTTTCGGGTATGCTGGCGCAGTTCGGGCGCGGTGAGATCGTGCGCGACGTCATCAGGCGGCTGGCTGCGCTTTTCGCGCGGAATATCGACGCCCGGCTTTCCGGCGGTAAGCCGTCTTCGGGCGAAGCGGCGGACAGCGGCATCAACGCGCTCGCCCTGCTCTGGGCGGTGCTCAAGACGCGGATGGCGGCTTTTTTCAGAAGACTTGCGGGACGCGCCTGACGGCCGGACGAAGCCGCCCTTGCCTCTAACGCCGCGGCATTGATAATGGCTGCGGACCCCCAATTGAAGAGTCGGCCATGACACTCATTCGCGAGCTTGCCGCCCAAGACCTGCCCGCCGTCACGCGCATCTACGCGCATCACATCCTGCACGGGACCGGGACATTCGACGAAACGCCGCTTACGCCCGACGAGATGCAGGCGCGTTTCGACAAGGTGCGCGCGCAGGGCCTGCCCTGGCTCGCGGCGGAGCGGGACGGCGCCCTGATCGGCTACGCCTATGCGATGCTGTTCCATGCCCGCCCGGGCTGGCGTTTCACGCTTGAGGATTCGGTCTATATCGACCCGGCGCAGCACCGGCGCGGGGCCGGACGCGCGCTGCTCGCCGAACTGATCGCGCGGTGCGAGGCGCTCGGCTACCGGCAGATGATCGCGGCGATCGGCGACAGCGCCAATGCAGGCTCGATCGGACTGCACGCCGCGCTCGGTTTCGAACAGGCCGGGGTCTACAGGTCGGTCGGCATGAAATTCGGCCGCTGGCTTGACGTGGTGCTCATGCAGCGGGCGCTGGGCGAGGGCGGAAAGGGCCTTCCCGAGCGCGAACCGGGGCCGCGAAACGAGGCATAATCGCGCTTTCCCTTTGCCCGATCATGCTTTAAGGTCGCGCTGGAAATTCAGGCGTATGCGCGCTTTTCAGGCATTTTCCGGGGATTTTCATGGTTCAGTCAGCGTCCGGCGGGCGCGGGGAAGACCGCGAAGACGGCGAGGCCGACTACAGCGAAATCAAGAACAGGCTCGACCGGCTCCATGAGAAGCTTGAGGATCTGGACGAGCGCGAGGTAGCGGCCCGGCCCAAGCAGGACGACGCCGCGCGCGGACGGGCTATGGGCATCGCCTTCCGGATCGCGACGGACATGGTGGCGGGCGTCGCCGTTG
>CAYOUE010000008.1:7165-8326 GCA_964407075.1 uncultured Hyphomicrobiaceae bacterium | reverse complement strand
CCGTTGGCGGATTTCTCGGCTGGCTGCTCGACCAATGGCTGGGGACTGCGCCGATATTACTCATTGTCTTTCTGATTTTGGGTATTGCGGCAGGGCTGCGCAATTCGGTAAGAGCAGCGCAGAGATTGCAGGAAACTGGGAAACCGGGGGATTGATGACCGCCGCAACCGCTGACAACTGGATCATGGCGCAGGCTCAGCCCGACGCGCCAGCCGGGCCTGATGGTCAAACCGCGCCTGCCGTGGAGACCGGGCCGACACCGGATGCCGGAGCGCTTGAGGCGGCTCCCTCCGGCGCCGAGGCCCACGGGGCCGCCGAACATGGCGGCAGCGGCATCGACCCGGTTTACCAGTTCGAGATCAAGCGCTTCATCGACCTGCGCGATTACGGCCTCGATTTCCTCTCCTTCACCAATTCTTCGCTGTTCATGGTGATCGCGGTCGCCGTCATCAGCGGCTTCTTCATCTACGCCATGCGCGGCGGTGCGCTGGTTCCGACGCGCCTGCAGTCGATGGCAGAGATGGCTTATGAGTTCGTCGCCAAGATCGTGCGCGAGAACAGCGGCCAGGAAGGCATGAAGTTCTTCCCCTTCGTCTTCACGCTGTTCTTTTTCATCCTGACGCTCAACATGCTCGGGATGATCCCGTTTTCGTTCACCGTGACGAGCCATATCATCGTGACATTCGCACTCGCCCTCATGGTGTTCCTGCTGGTCACGATCGTCGGTTTCGTCAAGCATGGCGTCGGCTTCCTGCGCCTTTTCGTGCCTGCGGGCGCGCCGGTCGCGCTGCTGCCGCTCCTCATCGTGATCGAGGCGATTTCCTATCTGATCCGCCCGATCAGCCTCTCGGTGCGCCTGTTCGCGAACATGATGGCCGGTCACATGATGCTGAAGGTCTTCGCAAGCTTCGTGGTGGGGCTGGGCGTCGTCGGCGGCTGGGCCCCGCTCCTGTTCATGGTGCCGTTCACGGGGCTGGAAATCCTCGTCGCCTTCCTGCAGGCATTCGTCTTCGCCGTCCTGACCTGCATCTACCTCAACGACGCGCTCCACATGCATCACTGACTTTACTCAACAAACACCTACGCTTTTCATCTCAAGGAGACTCAAAATGGAAGCAGAAGCAGCTAAGCTCATCGGCGCGGGCATCGCCGCGACAGCTC
>CAYOUE010000008.1:0-7155 GCA_964407075.1 uncultured Hyphomicrobiaceae bacterium | reverse complement strand
CCCCTGCGCCCTCGAACAGCGCCGACAGCTCTTATCGGCGCCGGCCTCGGCATCGGGAACATCTTCGGCAATTATCTGGCGGGCGCGCTGCGCAATCCGTCGGCGGCTCCGGGCCAGTTCCCCAACCTTCTGTTGGGTTTTGCGCTGGCCGAAGCGACCGGCCTGTTCGGGCTTGTCGTCGCCCTGCTCATCCTGTTCGCGTTCTGATCGCGCGAACCCGCTATACGCTCCCCTGCCCGCCCCTTTCCGGGGGCGGCGGGCCTTAGACCTTGACTCGCCCTCATGAGAGGCGGACATGCCGCAGCTTAATTTCCAGGACTTCGCTCCACAGCTTTTCTGGCTCGCCCTGACCTTCGTCGCGCTCTATCTCATCATGTCGCGCGTGGCTCTGCCCCGTGTCGGAAACATCCTTGAAGAACGGCGCGGCCGGATCGAATCGGATCTTGCCGCCGCGCGCAAGCTACGCGAGGAGACAGACAAGGCGATCGCCGATTATGAAAAGGCGCTGGCCGACGCCAAGGCGCGCGCCCAGCAGATCGGAAGGCAGGCGCGGGAGGAAATGGCCACCGACATCGAGCGCAGACGGGCGGACGTAGATCGTCAGATCGCTGACAAAATGGCTGATGCCGAAAAAAGCATCACGACGCTTAAAGCCTCGGCCCTGAGCCATACAGACGAAATTGCCAAAGAAATAGCCGAAGTTTTGGTTGCACGTTTGTTAGGCAAGTCAGTAGATCGCGCCGTTTTGGACGAAGCCGTTCAACAAGCGCTTGGCAAATAGCGAAGGTGTGTTATGCTGACCTCCCCCGACACTTGGGTTCTTGTATCTTTCATACTCTTTGTGGCGCTTCTTGTGTATTATCAAATACCGTCAAAAATCGCCAACGCTTTGGACAGCAGGGCTGACAAGATCAAGGCCGAGCTTGATGAGGCGCGTCGCCTCAGGGAAGAAGCTCAGGAAATCCTTGCAGACTATCAGCGCAAGCGCAGAGACGCGGAAAAAGAGGCGGAAGATATCATCGCTTTGGCACGGAGCGAAGCTCAGGCTTACGCTGAAAAATCTCAACAGAACCTCAAGGAAACCCTTGAGCGCCGCGTAAGACTGGCAGAAGAAAAAATCGCCCGTGCGGAGGAGCAAGCCGTACTTGAAATCCGCTCTAGGTCCGCAGACGTAGCAATTACGGCTGCCGAGACCATTATTGCGAAAGAACTCCAGGGAAAATCGGCGGAAGACTTGGTGACGAACGGCATCAGGGATGTCAGCGCCAAGTTGAACTGAGGCTCTGAGGCCCAGGTCATGTGGGAGGAGAGGACTTACCGGGTTCGTATCGAACCCGGTTTTTCTTTTGCTGAACCGCGCGCCCTGCTTCTCCGTCGAAGCGTTTTGAAAAAGAGAAAGACGCCGAATTGTCTTCGGCGCCCAATCTCTTACGCACAACCGAACTCGTTTACCTGACGCTACGCAACGCGACGCAACTGACGCAACCGACTCTCACGCAACGCACGCTTACACTCACAAGCAAGACCAACTCAATACTGGCAGGGCGTGGCTCTCGCCGTACAGCTGAACAGGATGCCGGTCAGCGTGCAGGTGATGTTCGCGCCCCTTGCATTGTTCCAGTTGGCATATTCACTGCCATGTACTGCGCGCGTCTCGCGGCGCCAGGCGAACATGGCGCTGTTGCGGGCGAAGACCTTGACGACGTTCCGCTTGCCGGCCGCGCGGATCAGCTGGCGGCAACGGTAATTATGCGCCTTCGCCTTCGGTCTGTGACGCTTCTCGTAATAGCGGTCCTCGCGGTACTCCCGGCACAGTTCGGCGCGGGGGTAGCGGTCGCAATATTCAGCAAATTCCTCGCTGCGGTCTGCGCGGGTCGGAATATTGGAGAAGACATCGTCATTGTCGTAAAGACCGGTCGCCTGCGCGCCCGATGAGGCGGCCAGCACTCCCGCCAGGGCTGCCGCGGCAAATGTCAGCAAATATGGTTTCATCGGTATTCCCTCATCCTTGGCTTTTTTATGCAGGCTCGGTCGAGCCCTTGCTCAATGAGGAAAAACCTAGCGGATTCAAACTGAACGCGGCTCATGCGCCGCGTTCATACTGAATTAATCATATCGGCGATCCGCTTGGCGCCGTTATTCGGCGGCCTTGCTGACCGGAGGCGTCCAGGTCAGGACCGGCTGGCGCGCGGCGCGGGTTTCATCGAGCCGGCGGCGCGGAGCGTAGACGGGCGCGTCATGGAAGCGCTGCTTTTCGCCCGACCTTGCCGCCTTGGCGAGGGATCTCAGCGCGCCGGTGAACTGGTCGAGGCTTTGCTTCGATTCGGACTCGGTCGGCTCGACCAGCATCGCGCCGCTTACGACGAGCGGAAAATAGACGGTCATCGGATGGAAGCCCTCGTCGATCATCGCCTTGGCGAAGTCGAGCGTCGAGACGCCCGTTCCCTTCAGGAAGCTCTCGTCGAAAAGAACCTCATGCATACAGACACGGTCGCCGAAAGGCTGGCTCATGACGTCCCTGAGCCGCGCGCGGACATAGTTGGCGTTGAGCACGGCGTCCTCGGAAGCCTGCCGGACGCCGTCTGCGCCGAAACTCAGCATGTAGGCCAATGCGCGGACAAACATGCCCATCTGGCCGTGAAAGGCGACGAGGCGTCCGAACGGCTTCGCATCCCCGTCTGCGGTCTCCTCTTCGATCAGACGGAACGTCCCGCCTTCCTCGCGGATCAGAGGCAGCGGCGCGAAGGGCGCAAGGCTCTGCGAGAACGTCACTGGCCCCGCGCCCGGGCCGCCGCCGCCATGCGGCGTGGAGAAGGTCTTGTGCAGATTGATATGCATGGCGTCAACGCCGAGATCGCCGGGCCGGACCTTTCCGGCAATTGCGTTGAAATTCGCGCCGTCGCAATAGAGATAAGCGCCTGCGCCGTGCAGCGCTTCGGCGATTTCGGCGATTTCCGGCTCAAACAGCCCGCAGGTGTTCGGATTGGTTATCATCATCGCGGCGACGTCGGCGCCGAGCGCCTCGCGAACGGAAGACGCGCGCACGGTGCCGTCCTTTTCGGCGGCAACCGCGCGGACCGTGAAGCCGAGCGCTGCGGCGGTCGCCGGATTGGTGCCGTGGGCCGATTCGGGCACAAGCGCCACGCGGCGCTTCTCACCCTCGCCCCGCGCTTCGATGGCTGCGCGGATTGCGATCATGCCGCAAAGCTCGCCATGCGCGCCCGCCTTGGGCGATAGCGCCACGGCAGGCATCCCGGTCAGCTTCGTCAGCCATTCGGAAAGCTGCGCCATCAGCACGATCGCGCCCTGCACCGTCTTCTGCGGCTGGAGCGGATGGATATCGCCGAAGCCGGGTAGCCGCGCCATCTTCTCGTTGAGGCGCGGATTGTGCTTCATCGTGCAGGAGCCGAGCGGAAAGATGCCGGTATCGATGGCGTAGTTCTTCTGGCTCAGCCGCACGTAATGGCGCATCGTCTCCGGCTCGGACAGGCCCGGCAGGCCGAGGCTGTCCTTGCGCTCCATTCCTCCCATGCGGCTCTCGAAGGGCGCAGGCTCCTCGATATCAACGCCGGACGTTTCGAGCGCGCCGGTTTCGAAGATCAGCGGCTCTTCGATCTGCAGGCCGCGGTTGCCGGTCCAGGTCTGCGGCGCCGCGGCCGCGGATGCGGTATTCGTCTCGGTCATGCAAGCACCTTTGCGAGCGCGCCGGCGTAAGCCGCGCGGTCTTCGTCCGTGTTGATTTCGGTCGCAGCGACGATGATGAGCTTGTCGAGAGCGTCATCGCCGGGGAACAGCCGTGAGGCCGGAACGCCCCCGATCACGCCATGATCGGCAAGCGCGTCGATCACTTCAGCGCCCGGCTTCGGCGTGCGGATGGTGAATTCGTTGAAGAAATGCGGCGTGACGATCTCTACGCCGGGAACAGCCGCGAGCTTGTCCGCCAGCGCGACGGCATTGGCGTGGTTCAGCCGGGCCAGCTTCTTCAGCCCCGCCTCCCCGAGCAGCGTCATGTGCACGGTGAAGGCCAGCGCGCACAGGCCGGAATTGGTGCAGATGTTGCTCGTCGCCTTGTCACGGCGGATATGCTGTTCGCGCGTGGACAGCGTAAGGACGAAGCCGCGCCGGCCGTCCTGATCGACCGTCACGCCGCAGAGGCGTCCCGGCATCTGGCGCAGGAATTTCTGCCGCGTCGCGAACAGCCCGAGATACGGACCGCCAAAATTGAGGCCGTTGCCGATGGACTGGCCCTCCGCGACCACAATGTCGGCTCCCATCGAACCCGGAGAGCGCAGCGCCCCGAAAGATATCGCTTCCGTAACCACGACGACGAGCAGCGCGCCGTTCCTGTGCGCCAGTTCCGCGAGCGAGGTCAGGTCGCGCGCACCTCCGAACACGCCGGGATATTGCACGACGATGCAGGAGGTTTCCCCGTCGATGGCGTCGACGAATTCCGTATTCGGCGCCGAAGGCAGCGACACCGCCTCATGTCCCGAATAGCGGCTGATCGTTTCGATCACGGCGCGGTAATGCGGATGCAGATTACCGAACAGCACGGCCTTTTCGCGCCTGGTTACGCGGTGCGCCATCAGCACGGCTTCGGCGGCCGCCGTCGAGCCGTCATACATGGAGGCATTCGCCACTTCCATCCCGGTGAGCGCGGCCACCTGCGTCTGGAACTCGAACAGATATTGCAAAGTCCCTTGCGCAATTTCCGGCTGATAGGGCGTGTAGGCGGTCATGAACTCCGAGCGCTGGATGATGTGATCCACGGTCGCGGGGACGTGATGCCTGTAGGCCCCGCACCCGGTGAAAAAGGGTACGGAGCCGGCCGCGACGTTGCGCGCGGCAAGCGCCGAAAGCGTCCGTTCCACCGCCATCTCGCTCTGGTGGGACGGCAGCCCCTCGATTCTGTCGAGCAGGAATTTTTCCGGAACGTCCGCGAACAGCGCGTTCACATCGGCCACGCCGATTTCGGCGAGCATTTCGCGGCGCTCATCGCCGGTGTGCGGTAAGTAGCGCATCAATCGACAGTCTCCAGATAATCCTTGTACGCATCGGCGGTCATCAGCATGTCCAGCTCCTTCGGATTGGAGATGCGGAGCTTCAGGAACCATGCGCCGCCTTCCGGATCCTCGTTCACCTTCTCCGGATTGGCGACGATCGCCTCGTTGACCTCGACTACCTCGCCGGAAACGGGAGCGTAGACCTCGCTGGCCGCCTTGACCGACTCGACGACGGCGGCTTCCTGCCCTTTCGAAAGCGTCTTTCCGGCTTCGGGAAGCTCGACGAAGACGATGTCGCCCAGCTTGTTCTGGGCGTAATCGGAGATACCGATCGTGCCGATATCGCCCTCGATGCGGATATATTCGTGGTCGCTTGTATATCTGATTTCAGCCATGGGATGTTCCTGACCTGGATTTGCGGACATAGCGATGCGGTACGAAAGGCGTCTCGGCTGCTTCGGCGGGATGGGCCGTCCCGCGAATGACGATGTCGACCGCCGCGCCGGGTTCGGCGTATTCAGGCGGCGCATAACCCATTGCAATCGGCGCGCCAAGAGTCGGGGCGAAGGAACCGCTCGTCACGCGCCCGATCTCCCCGCCGCCCGGTTGAGCGATGACGGATCCCTCGCGGGCGGGCGCCCTGCCCTTCAGCCGGAAGCCGGTCAGTAACCGCGCAGGGCCTTCGGCAAGCTCGCGCTGAATGCGCGCTGCGCCGGGAAAACCGCCCTGCTCGCGGCGGCGCTTGCCGATCGACCAGGCAAGCCCGGCCTCGACCGGAGACGTCGTCTCGTCGATGTCGTGACCGTAAAGGCAAAGCCCGGCTTCGAGCCGCAGCGTGTCGCGCGCGCCGAGGCCGACGGGCTTCACCCGTTCATCGCGCAAGAGCGCTTGCGCGAAGGCTTCGGCCTTGCCGGCGGGCAGGGATATTTCGAAACCGTCCTCGCCGGTATAACCGCAACGGCTGATGCGGGCCTGAACGCCGGCGATCGGGGCCGTCATCGATTCCATGAAAGCAAGACCCGCAGCTTCGGGCGCAAAGCCAGACAGAACTGCCGCAGCCGCCGGCCCCTGCAGCGCGATCAAAGCCAGGTCATCCAGAGGCTGGAGGGTCACGCCCTGCGGGAGATTGGCCGCAACATGTGCGTAATCGGCGTCCTTGCAGGCGGCGTTGACGACAAGGAAAATCCGGTCCTGCCCGCCGCCCGCAAGGCGCGTCGCCATCAGGTCGTCGAGTATTCCGCCTTCGTCGTTCAGAAGCTGCGTGTAGCGGATGCGGCCCGGCTTCAAACCCGCAATGTCGCCGGGAACCAGCCTTTCGAGCGCGGCGGCCGCCGTTTCATCATCCGCGGCGCGCAGCATCGCCTGCCCCATGTGAGACACGTCGAACAGCCCGGCCAAGGCGCGGGTGTGCTGATGTTCCTTTATGAGACCGTCGGGAAAGCTGACCGGCATGTCATAACCGGCGAAGGGTACCATTTTCGCCCCGAGCGCCACGTGAAGTCCGTGGAGCGGCGTTCTGCGCAATTCGCTTTCGGGTGAACCGGCTTCGTTTGCTGTCATCTCAGATCCGTCGAGTCAGAGCCTACCTGCCCGGTTGAACCGGACCGTCAGCCCCCTCTGTCTCGTAACCTGAGAGAATTCATCGCGCAGAACGGCGCGACTTACCCCGTCGGTGAGTTCCGAAGCCTGTGCGGAACTGCTTTCCAGAGTGCCGTCCGCTTGCGGTCCTTTTGCCTGAGAGGTTCCGGGGCGGTTGCTCCTTCGGCGCTGATGACCAGTCTCTCCCGCGAGCGCTGTTCGGCTATGAGGGCATCATTGCCGAAAAATCAGGGCGTTGCAACGGTCAATAGCCGGAAACACGGATGCGCGCCGCTTAGACACAGCTTATTTAGCGCAAGGGGTAAGGTCGACTATCCTGCGCTCGCTTCCGGATCGAAGCCGACATATATACGGTAATTCTTGGCCGACACGCCCGCCGGTATTGGCAGGTCCACTTCCTTGACTTCGGAGAATGCGCCCGCCGTCTCGCCGGCCGGCACATTCACGACGACGCGGATCTTCTGGGTCTGCAGGACGACATTGGTGCGGTCGACGATCGTGACCTTGGCCGGCAGCGTTATCGAACCGGATTTGCCGCGCGGGCCGAGAAGGA
>CAYOUE010000007.1:31436-40698 GCA_964407075.1 uncultured Hyphomicrobiaceae bacterium | reverse complement strand
GGGTGATGAGGCGCTGGGCGAAACCGTGGCCGAAAACAGAGAAATGGATATGGGCGGGCCGCCAGTCATTGACGCGGTTCGGCCAGGGATAGGGGCCGGGCTTGACCGTTCGGAAAGCGTAATAGCCGTCCTCAGCGGTAATCGTGCGCCCGCAGCCGCCGAAATTCGGATCGAGCGGGGCGAGATAGCCGTCCTTCACATGCCGGTAGCGGCCGCCGGCGTTGGCCTGCCAGAACTCGACCAGCACGCCGGACACCCCCATGCCTCGTTCGTCAAGCACCCGGCCATGAACGATAATCCTTTCGCCTATGGCGCTTTCGTCGGGGCGCGCATAGTTCAGCACAAGATCATTGTCGAGTTCGCCGAGAATATTGTGCCCGAAGACCGGGCCGTTCATTTCGCTTAGAGTATTGCCGAAAGAAATCAACGCATTGCGAGGCGAACGCAGGATTGACGTCTTGTAGCCGGGCGTCAGGGCGCTGGGATGGCGGTCGAGATCGCGCGGGTAAAATGCGCCGGTTTCGGCCTTGACGTTGCGCATTGCATCCTCCCCTTGCGCCGTTCAGCCCGCTTCCGCCGCCCTTGTTTCGGCCAGCACCTTCTTAGCCACCCGGAAGGCGTGGTTGGCGCACGGTATGCCCGCATAGATCGCGACGTGCATCAGGGCTTCGCGAATATCCTCCTCGCTCGCCCCGTTTCCTGCGCTTGCTCGCAGATGCAGGACATACTCATCCCAATGGCCAAGCGCAGCGAGCAGCGCGATCGTCAAAAGCGAGCGTTCCCGTCGCGTCAGCCCGTCGCGGGACCAAAGATGCCCCCATGCCGCTTCCGTTACGAGGTTCTGAAAGGGCGTGTCAAACTCGGTTTTGGCCGCCTCTGCGGCATCGACATGAGCATCGCCAAGCACGGCGCGCCGCGTCGCCATGCCTTGTGCGTGGCGTTTCGAATGCGGGCCGGATGGGGTCAATGCCGCAAATCCCTGTCTCTGTTCTTGCACCGGCGGGCATGGCAAGGGAATTCCGCTCCGCCGTTCAAATGATTGAGTACAATTCTGCCGGAAAAACCATGCTTGCGCAACGCATCCGCAGTCCGCGGCGCAGCTTTTCCGGTGCTGGCGGACCGCGGCGAACTTGATTTTTTATCGCCGAGCGCCCGGCTACCTCTTGCGCCATGATCCATAAAAGCCGAAAAAACGCCACTTTGAAATGTGAGAGAGAAGGCAGAGGCGGCATGACGCCGGATCGCTTCCAGAACGCTGGGCAATGGACATTATAGGCCGATATATCTTCCGTCAGACTGCGGTTTCGCTCGTCATGATCCTGCTGACTCTGACGCTCATCGTCTGGATGACGACAGCCCTGCGCCAGATTTCGCTGGTCACGGACCAGGGGCAGAGCTTCCTGATCTTCATGAAGATCACAATGCTGGCCATGCCGAATCTGATCGCGATCGTGGCGCCGGTGGCGCTTCTGATTTCCGTGCTTTACGTTCTCAACCGGCTGAGCGGGGACAGCGAACTCATCGTTCTGTCGGCGTCCGGCTCGACCAACTGGCGCGTCCTGCGCCCGCTCATGTACCTTGCGCTGATCGTCAGCGCCTTCGTCGCATTCTCGAACGTCTACCTGGCTCCGGAGACGCAAAGACAGCTGCGTGAATACACGATCCAGGTCCGTACAGACCTGATCGCCCAGGTGATCCAGCCCGGCAAGTTCTCGACACCGGAGGCTGGCTTGACGGTTCACATCGCGGATCGCACCGAAACCGGAACGCTGCTCGGGCTGATGATCCATGACGAGCGCGAGCCCGAGCAGATCATGACCTTCCTCGCCGAGGAGGGCCAGATCCTGAAGCGCGAGGACGGCAACGCCGTGCTCATCATGCGCGACGGCCATATCCAGCGTCAGAACGGCAAATCGAAAAACGTTCAGATCGTGGTATTCGACAGCTATGTCTTCGATATAAGTCAGTTCGGGCCGACGGAAGGCCCTCGCGACTACAAGCCCCGCGAACGTTTTCTGAGCGAGTTGCTCTATCCCGACACGGACGACGCCTATTACCAGCGCAACGCGGGCAAGTTCCGCTCCGAGCTTCACGACCGGCTGTCCAACCCGCTATATCCCCTGCTTTTCGTGCTGATCGCAGGCGTCCATCTGGCCTATCCGCGCACGACACGGGATAGCAGCGCGCAGAGCCTGTTCGCCGCCTTCGCATCCGCTGCGGCCTTGCGCGTCATCGGCCTTGCGGGCGTCAACATGGCCACGAAAGACGCCTCGGGTCTCTTCATTGTGTGGGGCGTGCCGCTGATCGGCATCGCCATGTGCGTCTGGATGATAAGCTACCAGATCAGGCCGCCTTCCCTGAGCGCGCTTGCGCCGAACCCTTTCAGGATCTTCAGGCGCCGGAGCCGCGCGGCCGCACCGGCAGGAAGGGCTGCTTAGGATGGCGCGCGGCTCGCTCAACACGCTTGGGCGCTATTTCGCGCTGCGCTTTCTAGCGATGGTGCTCGTCGTTTACGGCGTCTGCGTGATGATCGTGTTCTTCATCGACTTCGTCGAGATGATGCGCGAGGCGGCGAAGGTCGATGCGCCGGCCTATGAGGTCATTCTGGTGACACTCATCCGTCTGCCCGTATTCGCGGAGCTTATCCTGCCCTTTGCGGTTCTGATCGGCGCGATCGGGACATTCCTGATGCTGAGCCGCAGCTCTGAACTGGTGATCGTGCGGGCCGCGGGTGTGTCGGTATGGCAATTCCTGCGTCCGACGCTCGTCGTTGCGCTGCTGATCGGCGTATTTTCGACCACCATTTACAACCCGCTTGCCACGCAGGCCAAGCTGATGTCCGAACAGGTCTTTGCCGATGCTTTCGCCGCCAAGGGCGGCGCGCGGGCGAACCAGGAGAAGGCAAGCTGGATCCGGCAGGACGGCCCTGACGGCCCTTCGATCATCTACGCGAGAGCGAGCGCGAACCGGGGGCAGACGCTGGCCGGCGTGACGCTGTTGCAATTTGATCTCAACAAAAAATTTATTGAGCGAATCGAAGCAGATAAGGCGGAATTACGGCAAGGTTATTGGGAACTGCAGAATGCGCTAGTGTCGAGCCCAGGCGAACTGCCTCGTCAATACAACAAGTACCTTGCCAGCACATATCTTGATGAAACTCAAGTAAATCAGACCATAGATACTGTTGAAAGCGTATCTTTTTGGCAGCTTCCTGAATTTATAGAGTTTACGGAAAAAGCAGGATTTGACACGACAGGATACAGACTTCATTACGATCAGCTTCTGGCTCGTCCACTTCTGATGATTGCTATGGTTCTGCTGGCGGCGACCTGCGCACTGAGGCCCTTCCGTTTCGGGAAGATACAGACTATGGTGATCTTGGGATTGAGCGGTGGTTTTGCAGCCTTCGTGCTGATAGAACTATCGCGCAAAATGGGCATGTCCGGCTATATATCAACGGGGGTAGCGGCGTGGGCGCCAATAGCCATTTCCAGCCTATTGGCGCTTACTGTCTTGCTGAATCAGGAAGATGGGTGACTGATGAGCTATAGGGCTTTGCCAGGGGGACACAGGGCAGGCTCGACGGCTTCCTCGGGAGGGCGCAGTTTTGCGCGATCCGGAGTAACAGCCGTAGCGCTATCCATTGCGGCCTGCATGGCGGCGGGCGCAGCTGGCGTCGCCCCGGCCTATGCAGCCAAGAGCGATCTGCTGAAGCCGCGCCCGGATCAGACCGAGGCGGAGCAGCCGCTTCTGCTCCAGGCGGACGAGCTGATCTACGACCGCGAGAACAACACCATCATCGCCAAAGGCAATGTCGAGGTCTATTACAAGAACTATGCACTGCGCGCCGACGCCCTGACCTACGACCAGAATGCGCATACGTTGAACGCCATCGGCAATGTCCGGATCAAGGAGCCTGACGGCGCGCTCATCAATGCGGAGCGCATCACGCTCACCGACGATTTCCGCGACGGCTTCATCCGTTCGTTCCAGGCTGTGACGAATACCGAAGCGCGCATCGGCGCGGCCAACGCCTACCGCAAGGACGCCAACACGACCGTCTTCGAGCGTGGCGTGTTCACGCCGTGCAAGCTCTGCGAGGATGATCCGGACGCCCCGCCCATCTGGCGCATCAAGGCGAAAAAGCTCACCCACAAGAAAGACGAAGGCAACATCTATGTCGAAGACGGCGTCTTCGAATTCTTCGGCGTTCCGCTGGCCTGGGTGCCCTATTTCTACTATCCAGACCCGACCGTAAAACGCCGTTCCGGCTTCCTCGCCCCCGAGTTAAGCCACTCCAGCGACCTCGGCTTCACCGTCGGCGCGCCCTATTACTTTGCAATCTCGCCCAGTGCCGACATGACCGTCACCCCGGTCGCTACAACCGAAGCCGGCTTTCTTCTGAAGCTCGACTATCGCGAGCGCCTGGAGCACGGCAGCTACACGATCGAACTCGCAGGCGCCTTTGACGCAGATCCCGATTATACAAGCGGCGACAACAAGAATTTCCGCGGCAGCGCCAGGACTTTGGGCGAATTCGAGCTCGGCTCATGGTGGAAATGGGGCTGGAACGTCACGCTGGAAAGCGACGATACCTTCCGGCGTTATTATCGGCTGGACAGCATTTACGCCACCGACCGCGTCTCACAGCTTTACCTGGTCGGCCAGCATGACCGGAATTATTTCGAAACCAACTTCTATCACATCGGCGGCCTGACATCGGAGGAGTTCGACAAGGACGACGCCATCGTCTATCCGTCGGTCGATTACAACTACATCTACGGAGACCCCGTCCTCGGCGGCGAACTTTCCTTCGACTCCAATGCGCTGGCGCTGACGCGCGAAGAAGGTGGAGACGTCGCGCGCATCATCAACCAGGTCGGCTGGCGGCGAACGCTGGTCGACCCTCTCGGCCAGACCTTCACACCTTTCGTGCAGGCGCGCGCAGATCTCTACAAGATCAGCAGCTTCGAAGACGAGGTTTTCGGCGACGGCGATAGCACCACCGCCTTCCGCGGCTCGGCCATGGCAGGTCTCGAATACCGTATGCCCTTCGTCAAGCATACCGAGAATGCAACGCATGTGATCGAGCCTATCGGCCAGATCATCGTCCGGCCGGAGATCGAGGATCAGGGCCACATCCCGAACGAGGACGCCCGAAGCCAGCTTTTCGACGATACGCTGCTTTTCGACACCGATAAATTCTCCGGCTATGACCGGCTCGAAACCGGAACCCGCGCCAATGTCGGCGTGCAATACAGCGTCAGCACCACGGATGGCTGGAACGCGCGCGTCGTGGCCGGGCAGAGTTATCAGGTCGCCGGAGCCAATCCGTTCACCGACGACACTGGGCTGGAGACCGCCGAATCCGATTATGTAGCAGGCGCTTATCTGGACTTCGCCAGCAATCTGCAACTCGTTTCCCAGGTCCGTATTGACCAGGACGATCTCGACGTCAAACGCCACGATCTGCAATTGAGCGGGCAGTACGGTCCGGTCAGCGCCTCGGCCAACTACGTCAACGCCAGAGCGCAGCCGGCTCTTGGGTTCGATACTGATCGCGAGGAAATCATCGGCGCCGCGGCCATACGGCTGGCCAATCATTGGACGCTGTTCGGCGATATGCGCTACGATATCGAGTCCGAGGACTTCATACGCAACAGTATTGGCCTTGGCTATTCCGACGAGTGTTTCATACTTTCGGTATCTTATATCGAAACCAATATCGAGGATAAGGATATCAAACCGGATCAGACCATCATGGTGCGGTATAATCTGCTCCATCTGGGTCAGACAGAAGGCAAAACCGACTCTATCGGAGCCTTTTCCTCTGACGTTCCTGTCCTGAAATAGGACCCGAACCGCAAGTCTGTTCCGACGGCTCGAATATTATTCGCATTATACGACAGGCGGCGTTTTCATCCGTCACGAATCCGCCTAGCTTTCCATCCATTGTTTCCATAATGTTTCAATGCCCGGTCGAACCGCGCGAATAACTGACGGATTACGCTCATGACGCCCGAACCACGGACCCTCAAGCTGATCTGCGCATTGGCCCTTGCCACTGCCTTTCTGCTGTTCCCGGCCGGTCGCGACACGGCGGTTGCGCAGAGCATCGTCGTCATGGTCAATGACGAGCCGGTCACGAGCTATGACATCGCCCAGAGACAACGCTTCCTCGCCCTCTCCCAAAATCTCGGCGGCAAAATGAGGGAGCGCCTCCAGGCGCCTGAAACGCAGCAGCAGTTCCAGCAGTTCATGCGCGAGAACCAGCCGCGATCGGAGGAGGAGGCCAAGGCTCTCCAGCAGAAATTCGTCGAACGCATCCAGCAGACCGTGATCGCCAACACCAGCAAGTCGATGCGGCAGCAGGCGATCGATGAACTGATCGATGAAAAGCTCATGTTGCAGGCCGCGCGTGAGCAGAAGATCGAGATCTCCGATGACGAGGTCAACCAGATGCTGACTCGCATGGCGCAGTCCGGTTCCGATGGCCGGACGCTCGAACAGTTTCTGGCGAACTTCAAGGCGCAGGGCATCAATCCCTCCACGCTCAAGGACCGCATCCGCGCGCAGTCCGCATGGCGTGAGGTCATCCGGCGCGTCTACGGCTCCCGCATCCGGGCCGCCGCCCCGACGAACCTGCCCACGCGCTCCAACGGCGGCGCGGTCGTAGATGTCGAGATCGTAAGGTTGAAAATCGGCGGCGACGGCAGCCAGAAGGCCATGGCGGAAAAGCTGATCCAGGCCGAGGCGATCAGACAGGGTTTCCGCTCTTGCGATCAGCTTGCCGGCCAGGTCCGCGGTCTCGATGGCGCAACGGTTCAGTCGGTCAAAAAGGCCGATCTGAAAGACTTCCGCGGCGATGTCCAGGCTGCGCTGCAGAAAGCGAGCGCAGGGGAAATCACGCCGCCAGTCGTGAACGGAGATACGATCGAGATCCATGCGGTATGCAACAAGCAGACTGTCGCCTCGCCCGACGAGTCGCAGACCGCCGACGCGGGCGACGGCACGCAGGAGCAGTTCAGGCTCTATTCCGACCGCCATCTCAAGGACCTGAAGACGCGCGCGCTGCTCAAATATCCCAAGAGCGGATAGGTGCATGGCGACCGACCTTTCCCCGCCTATCGCGCTTACTTCCGGCGACCCGGCGGGAATCGGTCCTGACATCACGCTGAAAAGCTGGTTGCGGCGTGACGAAGCGGAGCTGCCAGTCTTCGCGATCTTGGCTGACAGGGACATGCTTGAGTCTCGTGCGCGGATTCTCGGTCTCAATGTCCCTTGCCTGACGCTCGGCGCTATCGGCGAGGCGCAGGGCGTATTTGGACGGGCGCTTCCGGTCCTGCCTGTCCCTTGCGGCGTTGCGAACCGCCCGGGCGAACCTTCGATCGAAGCCGCTCCAGCCATCCTCGCGAGCATCGAGCAGGCTTCTGCGCTCGCTATGACAGGCGAAGCGAGCGCCGCCGTCACCAACCCCATCGCAAAACACATTCTGGCTGAAGCCGGTTTCAATCATCCCGGCCATACCGAATATCTCGGCGCGCTGACTGAAGCGCAGGGGCATCACGCCTCGCCTGTCATGATGCTCGCGGGCGCCGGGTTGCGCGTCGTCCCCGTAACCATCCACATCCCGCTTGCGGACGTTCCCCGCGCGCTCACAGCTGAGAAGATCGTGGAAACCGTGCGCGTCACGGCTGAGGGACTCAAACGCTGGTTCGGAATCGCCGCACCGCGTCTCGCCGTAACTGGCCTCAATCCCCATGCCGGCGAGAATGGCATGATGGGTACGGAGGAGAAAACCGTGATCGAACCGGCGCTGGCCATTCTTCGCGCCGAGGGCCTCGACGTCTCCGGCCCTCATCCGGCGGACGCGCTGTTTCACGACCGCGCGCGTCAAGGCTATGACGCCGCCATCGCGATGTATCACGATCAGGCGCTCATCCCGCTCAAGACGCTGGCCTTCGACGAAGGCGTCAACGTCACGCTTGGGCTTCCCTTCATCCGCACCTCGCCCGATCACGGCACCGCCTTCGCCATTGCCGGCACCGGCGAGGCGCGCCCGGACAGCCTGATCGCCGCCCTGAAACTGGCCGCGCAGATGGCCGCATGCAGGGCGGGCAAGCCGAAAGACGCAGGTTGAAGGCGATGCAGGCCGCCGATCCCCTTCCCCCTTTGCGCGACGTGATACGGTCCCTCGGGCTGACGGCGAAAAAATCCCTTGGCCAGAATTTCATTCTCGACCTCAACCTGACCGGCCGTATTGCCCGAAGCGCCGGGCCGCTCGCCGGCGTGACAGTGGTCGAAGTGGGTCCGGGGCCGGGCGGTCTCACCCGCGCCCTTCTCAGCGAAGGCGCGGATCAGGTCATCGCCATAGAAAAGGACGCCCGCTGCCTGCCCGCGCTGGACGCCATTGCGGCGCACTGGCCGGGCAAGCTCACAATACTCGGAGTGGACGCCCTGAGCGTGGACTGGCCCTCGATACTGCCGGCGAAGCGCAAGATCAGGATCGTCGCAAACCTGCCCTATTCGGTTGCGACGCCGCTGTTGACCGGCTGGCTGAAGAGCGAACCCTGGCCTCCCTGGTGGGACCGGATGACTCTCATGTTCCAGAAGGAAGTTGCGGAAAGGATCGTCGCCCAACCGGGAGGAAAGGCGTATGGCAGGCTGGCGATTCTGTCACAATGGCGATGCGAGACGCGCATCCTGTTTTCCCTGCCTGCGCGTGCTTTCACACCTGCGCCCAAGGTGAACTCCGCCATCGTCGAATTCCGCCCGCGCCCCTCGCCGCTCGACGCCGGCGGCGCTGCCAGGCTGGAGAGCGTCACCGCAGCCGCCTTCGGCCAGAGGCGCAAGATGCTGCGCTCCGGCCTGAAAGGATTGAAGGGTGCGGGGGAGGCGCTCGACGCTCTCGGCATCGATCCGTCCACCCGCGCCGAACAGCTCACTGTCGCCGATTTCTGCCGGCTATCGGCCTGGCTCTCCCGTTCGGCCTAATTGTCGAGCAAACCCCGAACGAACCCGTCGAGCCCGATTTGGCGCGCGCGCTTCATGCGTTCGGCATTCAGTATCGTGAGCAGAGCGTTCAGGCATTTTTCGAGATCGTCGTTGATGAGAACGTAATCCGCCTCGTTCCAGTGCCTGATTTCCTCATGGGCTGAGCTCAGGCGGCGCGCGACGTCTTCAGGACTGTCCGAGGCCCTGCCGCGCAGGCGCGCTTCCAGAGCCGCCCAGGACGGAGGCAGTATGAAGATCTGGACGGCGT
>CAYOUE010000007.1:19569-31426 GCA_964407075.1 uncultured Hyphomicrobiaceae bacterium | reverse complement strand
CCCTGCCAGTCTATGTCGAAAATCACGTCGCGCCCCGCAGCAAGATCCGCCAGAACCGGGGCGCGCGGCGTGCCGTAGAGATGGCCGAACACCTCCGCCGTCTCCAGGAATGCGCCGTCGGCGCGCTGAGCCTCGAAAGCATCGCGGCTGAGAAAGTAATAATGCCTCCCCTCAACCTCGTAGGGTCTTGGCGGCCGCGTGGTCGCGGATATTGAAACGCGGCAGCGGCCGCCTTCAATGTCGAGGATCCTGTCGGTGAGCGTCGTTTTCCCCGCGCCTGAAGGCGCCGAGAGAATCAGCATGAGGCCTCGCCGCTGCGTCCCGATGAGTTCCGCTTCACTCGACATTCTGAACCTGCTCCCGAAACTGGTCGATCGCCGCCTTCAGGCCAAGACCGATCCGGGTGATCTCGCCGCCGCTCGATTTCGAGCAAAGCGTATTGGCTTCGCGCTGAAACTCCTGCGCGAGGAATTCCAGCCGCCGCCCGGATGGCGCATTCCCGTTCAGAAGATCGCGCGCCGCATGGACATGAGCATGGAGCCTTTTCAGCTCTTCCTCGATGTCGGCCCTGGCCGCAATCAGCACCGCCTCCTGATGCAGACGGTTCTCGTCGAGGGCGCTGCTTTCGCCCAGAAGTCGCTCGATCTGCTGGCGGATGCGCGCCGCGACGGCTGCCGGGCTGCGCTCGGGCGAGATTTCAGCCTGGCGCGCTCCGTTTTCGATCTCATCGATCTTTTCCAGAAGTATTGCTTTCAGGCGCGCGCCTTCGGCTAGCCGTGACGAAACCAGTTCGTCGAGAGCCGTTCCGAAGCTTTCCGCCAATCCGTTGCGCAAGGCCGGAGGAAGGCCCTCGCCCGGTGCGCCTTCCGCAGTTTCGATGACGCCCTTGACGCCAAGCAGGTTTGCGACCGGAATCTTTTCGTCATGACCGGCGATCTCGCAAGCGCGGGCCGCAAGGGCCGCAAGCTGACGAAGAGCGTCCTCGTTGAGCCGGTATCCGCCCTCGGCCGCGGCGCCTCTCAGCGTCAGCGCAACGGCGCAGTTCCCCCGGCTCAGTCGCTTGACCAGAATATCCCTGATCCGGACCTCCAGATCCTCAAGGCCTGCAGGCAGACGCATCCTTATATCGAGACCGCGGCCGTTCACAGTGCGTATCTCCCAGACCCAGTCTGCGCCACCATCCTGCCCCGAGGCGCGGCCGAAGCCGGTCATGCTCATTACCGCCATTGACGGATAGCCCTTCCATAACGCCGATTGCATCATAGTTGCGTTAGCAAATTTATACGACGAAACCAAAAGGAAAGCCCCTTTACGGCGCGGATCTGGAAGAAGACGCCGGCTTTTCCCGCCTTCGGACTGGATCGTGGCGGCGCAAGGCGTTAGAACCGCGTGTGACGAAGAACGATCAGGAACAGGTCATGGTCGACAAAGCCAGCCTCGTTCGCCTTGAAGAAAACCAGTTGCGCGCGCGCGCGGGCGCACCGCTCGACAGAATTTTCGTGCGCGATCTGGTGCTTGAATGCTTCATAGGCGCATTCGACGAGGAAAAGGATGCCAGGCAGCGCGTCCGTTTTGCGGTGGAGTTATGGGTTACGCCGTCGCGCCGGCGCAACAATGATGATGTCAACTCCGTCGTCAGCTATGACCTGATCGTGAAGGCGATACACAGTGCCGCCGGGAACGGGCATGTCCATCTGGTCGAGACGCTTGCCGAGCGCATTGCGGCGAAATGCCTGTCGCATCGTCGCGCGTCGCGCGTCAGGGTCTGCGTGGAAAAGCTGGACCGGCTGGAGGGCGCGAGCCTTGGCGTGGAAATAGAACGCCGCAAATTTCCGTCCGGCTGAACACAGGTTTATCAGGGAGAAGCAATGGCAATGGCGGAAAGCGTTTACACGGCGGAGCAGATCGCGGCGCGGCTTTCGAGCGAGCTGCCGCACTGGTCCTATGAGGACGGGCATCTGACCCGCAGCTACAAGACGAGGAATTGGACCGATACCCAGATGCTGTTCAATGCGATCGGCTATCTGGCGGAAAAGGCCGATCACCATCCCGACATGACGGCGTCATACGGAAGCCTGAGCGTGAAGATCATGACGCATTCCGCAGGCGGCGTGACGGATAAGGATTTCGCGCTGGCTGCGCAGATCGAGGCGCTGACATCCTGATTGCGCAAACGCCTTACTCACGCAAAGAGAAAATATAGGCTGCGAGATTGTCGAGCTCATGCGCGGTCAGTTGAATGTCCGGCATCGGAGGATGGGGGTCGATGATGGCGGCCCGGATCCTGCTTTCGCTTTGCTCCGGCTGTTTCGCGATGGCCATGAAAGTCGGGATGGCCTCGTTCGCCTCCATAGCTGCGCCGTCCGGCTCGACAATATGGCAGTTCACGCAGAGATTTTGCGCCAGAGTCCTGCCCAGCCGCGCGTCGCCTGCCTGAGCGGATGCGGCGCCATGAATGCAGAGCGCGCCTGCAAGCAATATTATCCGTAATACCATCATGAATATCCTCCGGCCGCCGATCTTGTCACACTGTCATCCATACTCATCGCTACATCCGTGCGCGCCATGATCCAGATCGCATTTCAGGCTTTTTTCTCCCATCCGCCGCGTTCGGTCTGCTGCCAGTAGGTTACGTCAGCGCCGGCCTCCTTTGCGGACTTCCACTGCGCGCGGGCCCTGGCGCGCGCCGTTTCGTCACGGCCATCGAACAGATAGACGAGACGCTCATAGCCCGTGATGCCAGAGGATTCCGCGCCATCGACAAGGAAGCGGACTTGCGCGCCGTTCGGATTGCCTTCATCCGCGGTCAGATATATGGGCTGCCTGTCCGCAGATCCGTCCGATGCGGTCCCGTGAGGCAGAAAGCTGTCCTCCCGGTACGTCCAGAGCGCCGCATCGAGCGCTTCCACTCTTTCCTGGCTTCCCGCCTGAACGGACGCGCGCCAGCCCCGTGCCAGCGTCTTCTCCAGCAGCCCCGGCAGAACCCGCTCAAGAGGCTGGCGTTCAAGCTGGTAGAACAGGACCTCGACCGGTTTGCCGCTCATTTTTTCCGCTCCGCATAAGGATTGTCCGGCTTGCGCAGATGAAGTCTGACCGGAACGGCGCCGAGGTCGAAATTCTCGCGCAGGCCGTTGACGAGATAGCGCTTGTAGCTCTCGGGCAGCGCCTGCGGATGGGAGCAGAAGATCACGAAAGTCGGCGGGCGCGCGTTCGGCTGGGTGATGTAGCGAAGCTTGACCCGGCGGCCGGCGACGGCGGGCGGAGGATGAGCGCCCACCGCTTCGGCGAACCAGCGATTGAGCGCCGCGGTCGGCAGGCGTTTGTTCCAGGTCTCATAGGTGTCGAAAACCGCTTTCAGCAGCTTGTCGGCGCCGCGCCCGCTGAGCGCGCTGAGCGGTATCACAGGCACGCCCTTGATCTGGGTAAGCTGATAGCCGACGGCTTCGCGCAATTCCCGCAGACGCCGGTCGCGGTCCTCCACAAGGTCCCATTTGTTGATGCCGATGACCAGCGCCCGGCCTTCGCGCTCGACGAGCGAGGCGATCTGAAGCTCCTGCTTGTCGAGCGGGCGCTCGGCGTCCACCAGCAGGATGACGGCTTCGGCATAGCGAATCGCGTTCAGGGCGTCTCCAACGGCCAGCTTTTCCGCGCGCGCCGAGATGCGGGACTTGCGGCGCAGACCCGCTGTATCCCACAGCTTGACCGGACGGCCGTTCCAGACGAAATCGCTGGCCACAGCGTCGCGGGTAAGACCTGGCTCGGGGCCAGTAATCATGCGCTCCTGTCCCAGCAGGGTGTTGACGAGGGTGGATTTGCCTGCATTCGGCCGGCCGACGATGGCGAGCTTCAGGGGCCGCGCCGGAGAATCGTCCTCCGCGCCGCCCGACAGCGCCCCTGCATTCTCAAGCCCTGCCAGCTTTTCGTCGATCTCCGAATAGAGATCGCTCATACCCTCGCCATGTTCGGCGGACACCGCGACAGGCTCGCCGAGCCCCAGCCTGAATGCCTCATAAAAGCCCGCATCGCTCGCGCGGCCTTCGCATTTGTTGGCGACCAGTATGACGGGACGGCCAGAGACGCGGATCAGGTCTGCGAATTGCTCATCGGCGGGGGTGATCCCGGCGCGGGCGTCGATGACGAAGAGGACGAGATCCGCCAGCGCGATCGCTTCCTGGCTCTGGCTGCTCATTCGGGCGGAAATCGAGCCTTCGGGGGCCTCTTCAAGACCGGCAGTGTCGATCAGCCGCACGGTGCGATCGCCGATTGCCGCCTCGCTTTCCTTGCGGTCGCGCGTCAGGCCCGGCATGTCGTCAACCAGCGCCAGTCGCTTTCCGGCGATCCGGTTGAACAGGGTGGACTTGCCGACATTCGGGCGTCCGGCGATGACGATAGATGGTTTCATGGCGGCCACAAGGAAAAGACGGGCCGTGAATCAGGGCCCGTCCCAAACTATACCAGCTAGGCGCAGATGACTAATTCATCGCGATAAGATCGGCATCGTCCGTGAGCACGAACATACGGCCTCCCGCAACCACGGGGGATATGAAAACCGGATCGCCGATATCGCTCTGCGTTGCGATTCTGCCTGTTTGCGCATCAACGCCTACAAGCGCGCCCTCATTGGAGGCAAGCCACAATTTGCCTCCGGCGAGGGTGGGCCCGCTCCAGGTGCGCGCCTTGGGCAGCGTCGCAGCCCAGCGGACCTTCCCGTCATTCCGGCCCAGGGCGTAGAGATTATTGGCCGTATCGACGACGAACAGATTGTCGCCCGCCACCCATGGGGTCTGCGCAGCCTGGATTTCGCGCGACCATACCCTTTCGCCAGTCTCAAGCTTCGTGGCCACGAGGCGCCCGGCGCGGCTGCCTGCGAAGACGACACCGCGGTCGATCACAGGGCGGGAAGCGTCTCCGATCGAGGTCAGCGAAGCGCCTACGCCGCTGGACACGGAGTCCGACCAGCGCGGCTGGCCATTACCGGCGTCGAAGGCCACGACTTCGCCGGAGGGATAGGACACGACCAGAGTATTGCCGGAAACGGCGGGACTGACGTTGCTGAGCGTCGCCGCGCCCTCGGGAAGTCCCCGCCCGCGCCAGACCTCCTGTCCGTCCGCCGCCGAAAGGGCGAAAAGCTCGCTTTCGGTGTTGACGATGAAGACCTTGCCGTTGGCCGCAGTAGGCGAGGAACGGATCGGCACGCCGAGCGACTTCGTCCAAACCACATTGCCGCCGCCCAGGCTGAGCGCAACGACGGTGCCGAAGCCGGTGGCGGCAAAAATCTTGTCGCCTTCCGCTGCAAGGCCGCCCCCGAATCCGGCCGCGGATCGTTCGCCTTCCGGTGTCAGGTCGGTGCGCCACACCCTGCTTCCGGACATCGAAAAAGCGCTGACGCGGCCTTCTCTGTCGAGAGTGAAAACCTTGCCTTCATGCACGATGGGCAGGGCTATGATCTTGCCGCTGGAACTCGAAGCCGAGCCGATGTCGCTGGACCAGACCTTTTTTACACCGCCGCTGAAGGCAAGATGCCCGGGCGCATTGCTGGCGGCGCCGCCGGGCTGGCTCCAGCTCGCATTCTGCTCCGGCGCGGGCAGCACGACGGGCTCGTTCGATTCGGCCGAGCCGCTCACGGCATTGCTTGAGGTGGCGAGCACCGGGATCCGCTCGCCCGGCAGCCGCTCCTTGTCGCTTTCGCCGAACAGGCCGGAAAAACTCGGAAGGGAGGGACCGCCTCCCCCGCACCCCGTCAGCGCAAGAAATAAGGCAAGGGCGCCAGCCACGCCTGCATGTCTGCGGAAACGGGTCTTCATAGGTCCTCCACCTATTGCGTCGGGCCGCCTGCGCTGCCTTGCGGCGGTCTCTCATCGGCCGCCGGCGCATCGAGCATCAGGGCCATCATGGCCTCTGCGCGCCGTCTCATATCGCCGGGCGAAGCCGGATCGCCCAGGATCTCAGCGTAGATCCTCTCCGATTCGGCGAGATTGCCCGAGCGGAAAGCGACAAGCGCCAACAACTCCCGCGCCGAATAACGCCACGGATTCGTGTCGGCAATAAGTCCGCTGACGCGTTCGCGTATGTCTGACTCCGAAGCGGTGTCGGACAGCAGCGTTGCGGCCTGCAGCCTGGCGTAATCTCTCAGAAAGGCGTCGGCTCCCCCGGCCGCGACCTGTTCGTAAGCGGCCACAGCCTCGTCCTTGCGCCCCTCCTGTGCGTGGAGAGCGGCGATTTCCAGCCTCGCAAGCGTCCGGTAGCCGCCATTGCCCTGCGCGGCAAGACCATTGAACGCCTCCAGCGCTTCGGCGTTCTTGTCCTCCGAAACCAGCTCGATCGCAGCGTAATGCGCCTGCCCTGTTTCGGCTGCGCGCTTTGCAGTCCACCAGTTATAGGCGTTATAGCCGCCGACAATGGCTACGATCAGCACCGCGCCCGCCAGGATGTAGACGCCGTACTTGTTCCACATCGCAGCGAGCTGTTCGCGGCGCAGGTCTTCATCGATTTCACGGAATAGGCTGTCCTGTTCGCTCATCACATTTTGCGGCCTTCAACCGCCGTCAGCGTTCATTCCTCACCTTCAATAGCGCGTCGGCGGGCGCGGCGCTACCATTCACGCATTTCTCGGGTAGCACGAACCGCCCTGCGCTAGCCCCGGTCCGTTCCCGATTTCTCGCTCAGCGCCTTGCCGCCATCGCCATCGCCGCCGCGCATCGCATAGACATGATCGTCGCCCGGAAAAGCGCGCGAGCGCACTTCGGCGGCGTAATCCTTCACAGCCGACTCTATGGCCGATCCGATCTCGGCGAATTTCTTGACGAATTTCGGCACGCGCGGGCTGAGCCCCAGCATATCCTCAAGCACGAGAATCTGTCCGTCGCAGGAGGCGGAGGCCCCGATGCCGATGGTCGGAATGGGGATCTGCTTCGTGATGCGCGCGGCGAGAAGCTCCGCCATGCCTTCAAGAACCACAGCGAAAGCGCCGGCGTCAGCAACGGCCTGGGCGTCGGCCTCGATCGCCGCCCATTCCTCCTGACGGCGGCCTTGCGTCTTGAAGCCGCCCATGACGTTCACCGATTGCGGCGTCAGCCCGATATGCGCCATCACGGGAATGCCGCGTTCGGTGAGATAGCGGATCGTGTCCGCCATGCGCGCGCCGCCTTCCAGCTTGACCGCGCCGCAGCCTGTCTCCTTCATGACACGCGCCGCGTTGCGGAACGCGATGGCGGGACTTTCCTCATATGAGCCGAACGGCATGTCCACGACGATAAGGGCATGGGAGGATCCGCGCACAACGGCCGCGCCATGCATAATCATCAGGTCGAGCGGCACCGGCACCGTAGTTTCGTAGCCATGCATGACCATGCCGAGCGAGTCGCCCACGAGCAGAAAATCCACATGCGGGTCGATCATGCGCGCGGTGTGGGCATGATAGGCCGTGAGCGAAACGATGGGGTCGCCGCCCTTGCGCTGGCGGATGTCCGGGGCCGTGAGGCGCTGTATTTGCAATTGCTTAGACATATTCATCCAATTTTGGCGCCGTCATTCGCACGGCGTTAAGAACTTGTTGGTTGTCGCCGATGTTACATAGGAATGCAAATCCAATGCGAAAGATGTCCGGTTGCCAAACGGCGTCCCGGCCATTCGCAGCGTTCCGAGTAGAAGAGGCAAGCATGGCCAGGCATTCCAAGATCTTTACGCAGATCCCGGCCAGGGGGTCCGCCCATCTCGCCGCCGCCTTCTGGATCAGCGTTCTCCTGTCGATCTGCCACATTACGGAGGCCGGCGCAATGTCCGGCGCGCGCCTCGCTTACATTGCAGAGGCCGGCCTGTCCGCGCCTGCGATCCGCCTGACGCCGATTCAGGTTGCAGGCCGCCCCTGCGGCCGGGAGTGGAGCGACTGCGAGGAGGATGGCCGCAGAGCCTATCACGGGCGCGCGGCTCAGGCGGCCTACCGCGCTCCGCGTCCGGCCCGTTACGATCGCCGGCATCCCCCCGAGGCCATCATTTGCGAGGAGGGATTTGTCTACGACCCGGCTTTCGACGCTCTGCCCGCACCCGAACCCTATCATTACGATCCGGACAGGCGTTACGAATGCGGGGTGCGCTGCTGGTACAAGCGGCTCACGACCGGATATTGCGGGCGCGGATGCGATTATTACCGTTTCCGAACCGGAAAGAAGCGTCTGGCGTGCAGACCTGCATATTGACGCAGCGCCATCAAAAAAATGACATATTTTCAATGATTTCAGGTGAGGCGCACCTCGCAGCCCCTTGACAAGGCTTGTTCATCGTGACTGAAGCCCCAAAGTTGCATTCATTATGAGTTCAGGCGTTTTGCTCTCTCCTCGAATCCAAGATGACGAAAATGCGTCTTCTTCAGGAGACATAATGAAACTTTACACTTTGCTCTTCGCAGCGCTGGCGGCGTTCATGATCCCCGGGGCAGGCGTTGCGCACGCCTACCCGGTTCAGGCCGCAAGCCTGGTCGCCGGGCAGCTGCAGTCTCATGCTTGCGGGAAATACGACTACGAAGCGTCTTCGGAAAAGAAAGACAAGGACCGGAAGAAGCGGAAAGTCGGAGCCGGGATGTGGGGCGGACCCTATTGGGGCTACGGCCCTCGGCTTAGCGACCCTTGCAAGGACTGCCTCGAAACATGCGACGAGAATCCCGAAGGGAAAAGCTGCAAGCGCTGCAAGATCCGCTGCGGCCAGTGAGGCTGCGCAGGGACAAACAGGATATCGTGAAAGTACGGAAACCGGCCCGCCAAGGTTCCGGCGCTCGTTGAGTTGCCGGAGCATTTAGCACGCCAACAAATCAGAATTATCATGGAATTATCATGAATCTACGACCATTAATTTGGCAGCTCACGAGGGTTTTCATAAATATTAACTTGTAACAGATTATTTATTTACTTAGTATCAATGCAAATAATATCAATAAATAAATTTCTACATTGCATTTATATGTTATAACACCTCAGGTATTAATTTTATTCGATTTCATTTTATCACTTTATGTTTAATTTTAAAAACTTTTCTACTAGGCTATACATCTCCTCAAGGCGGATGTCCCGAAGCGGACGCGACATGAGCACAATGAAATCCGCCTTCATGCAAAAGGAGATGAATCATGAAGAAGAGCTTTACCATTCTTGCCCTGGCTGCCCTCGCAATAGGCGGAGCGGCCATTGCGTCGCCGTCACAGGCCGCGGTTGCGATCTCGCCGGCCAGTATCGCCGAAGCCACGCAGGCCGCGGAAACGTTCCATCTGACAGGCGGCAAGAGTTTCAAGAAGTTCCGTTATGGATATGGCCGTAAATATCACAGGGGCGGTTATTACGGAAAATTTCATAATGGCGGCTACTATGGCAGGTTCCACAAGGGATTCTGCTACAAATATCCCTATCACTGGAAGTGCAAAGCCTTCAAATTCAAGAAAGGTTACAAGCACTACTAAGTCATAAGAACGAGTTGCAAACGTCACCTTGAAGTGAGGCGGCCCCTGCCGGGGGCCGCCTTTGCATTAAGCAAATTTGTGTAATCGCGCGGAAACTTCCGCAAACTTTTCCCGTATTCCCACTCCATTACAGAGAAGAGCCGGGCCGCATTGAATCGGTAGCAACATCTCTGGTTTCGAGGAGCCGCCTTCACGAGGTCTGGAGTTTATATTTGGCGCGATTTGCCGATCCAGGCGACGCAAACCGGCGCAACATCAAACCGGCGAAAGCAGGTCTTCCATAGCGGCAGTGGTTGGCAAACCGGAAGCGCTAAAGAACGACGCTCTCAACGCCACGACGACGGCGATCACCGCCGCCATCGAACCTGCGTCAGACGCGCCTCCCGCCCGCAGCGTCGAGCGCCAGTATGTCGGCGATAGCCCTGTTCAGCGGCGCAGACGCGCCCACCTTCTCCCCGAGATCGGCAACATTCCCGGAAAGCCAGCCCACTTCCAGCGGATTGCCGCGTTCGCGGTCAGCCGCCATCGAGGATGTCATCTCCGGCGGAAGGCCATCGGCGAAAGCGAGACGGGTTTCAGCGAAATCCTCTGGCAGTGCGACGCCGAGCGCGCGCCCGACGCTGACGACCTCCCGCATGACGTCGCGCAGGAATAGGCGCGCCTTCGGGTGCTCGCGTATTTCGCCGATCGTTGCGTGCATCGTCGCCGTCGTCCCGGAAAGGCCGGTCAGGAAGACAAACTTCTCCCAGATCGCGCGTTCGATGTCGGCACTGAGTTCGGCATCGATCCCCGCACGCTGGCAGGAGGCGAGAAAAGCCTCGCATCGGGGGGAAACGGAGCCGTCGAATTCTCCAAATACAAGCCGCTGCATTGTGCCCGTATGGGCGATGACGCCAGGTCGCGCGATCGTCGCGGCAATATAGCTGACGCCGCCGAGCACGGCTTCGGGGCCGAGCGCCGCCCGCAATATCTCGTCCTTCTGTACGCCGTTCTGGAACGAGACGACGGCCGCGCCCTTGCGTATGAGCGGCTCGATGGCCATGGCCGCCTTCTCTGTGTCCCAGAGCTTTACGCTGAAGATGACGAGATCGGCGGAACCCATGCCCGCCGGATCGTCGGTTACGGCGGCGTCGCCGAGCCGTATGTCGCCCAGCGCGCTTTCGACGATGAGGCCGTTTTCGCGGATCGCTTCGAGATGGCGGCCCCTGGCGATGAAAACGACATCGTCGCCGGCCTTGGCGAGGCGGGCACCGAAATAGCCGCCGACGCCGCCCGAACCCATCACTGCAATGCGCATCGGCTTCTCCGTGACATGCGCCAGACTTTTGTGGCGCAACGGGCGCGGAACCAGCCGGCCCGGTCCGCCTTACCCCTCAGTCTGCTCCCCGCGCCAGCGTCTTCGGAGTGAGCACCTTGCGCTGGATCAGGATAATTAGAGCCATTGTGCCGAGACCGAGTGCGTCGGACGCCCATCCGCCTTTAATCATGGCAATTGCGGCGCCCAGTAGCAGCAGCCTCAGCACGATGTTGAGTGGCCCGAACAGCCAGCCCTGCACCGCGGAGGCGAGCAGATAGATACCGATCATGGCGGTGATGAAGACATGGAGGATTTCCAGCCACTCGCCGCGCAGCAGCATGGCTGGCGAATAGAAGAACATGAACGGGACCACGAATGCAGCCAGACCGATCACGAAGCTTTCCACCGACGTTTTCATCGGATTGGACCGGGCGAGCGCCGCCCCGGCATAGGCGGCCAGCGCGACGGGTGGGGTGATCGCCGACATCACGGCGTAATAGAAGATGAAGAAATGTGCGATCAGCGGCTCGATGCCGAGCTGGATCAGGCCGGGCGCGACGATCGAGGCAGCGACCGCATAGGCCGCCGTCGTCGGCATTCCCATGCCCAGGATGATCGAGATGCACATGGCGAAGAAAAGCGAAATGAGCTGGTTCTGCTCGGCAATCGCAAGAAGAAGGGCGGAAAATCGTGTTCCGACGCCGGTGAGCGCAATCACGCCGACGATGATGCCGGCCGCCGCGCAAACGGCGACGAGTTGCAGCGACATTTTCGCGGCAAGCTCGAAGGCGTAAAGGAACGCCCGCGGTCCCATCTTGTTGGGGGTCAGCCAGCTCACGACTGCAGCCGAGGCCATAGCGAGCGTGCCTGCACGGATCACCGAATAACCGGAGAAGAGCGCGTAGATCAGAATGATGATCGGTATGAACAGGAAGACCTGCTTGGCGAGCGCGGCGAATTTCGGCAGTTCGTCGCGGGCCAGCCCCTTCATGCCAAGCTTGGTCGCGGCGATATCGACCATGAAATAGACCGAGGCGAAATAGAGCACGGCGGGAATGATCGCCGCGACGACGATCTCGGAATAGGGAATGCCGGTGATCTCGGCCATGATGAAC
>CAYOUE010000007.1:0-19559 GCA_964407075.1 uncultured Hyphomicrobiaceae bacterium | reverse complement strand
GCCGGCGCCCATGATCGGCGGCATGATCTGCCCGCCGGAAGACGCGGCCGCCTCGATCGCCGCCGATGTCTGCGGACGGTAGCCGACTTTTTTCATCAGCGGGATGGTGAGGGAGCCGGTCGAGACGACATTGCCGGCGGAGGTGCCGTTAATCATGCCCATGAGACCGGAGGCGAAAACGGCAACCTTGGCAGGTCCGCCGCGCGTGCCGCCAGCAGCCGCGAATGCAAAATTCACGAAATATTCGCCCACGCGCGAGGCCTGAAGAAACGCCGCGAAGGTCACGAAGAGAATGATGTAAGTCGATGATATGGCAGTTGTCGGACCGAGAATGCCCTGGTCGGTGTAGATGTAGGAAAAGAAGCGCTCGGCGGTGTAGCCGCGATGCTCCAGGATGTTCGGCAGATAGGGCCCGGCGAAACTGTAGAGTATGAAAACGCCGGCGATGATGACGAGAGCAAGACCTGCGACGCGCCGTGTAATTTCGAGAATGAGCAGCACGCCGGCGAGCGAGGCCCACATATCGCCCGGCTGCGCCAGCGCTGTCCCGGCCCGCAGCCGCAGGATAGGGGCGTTGTAGACGATATAGGCACAGACCGCGATCGCGGCCGTCGCCAGAAGGATGTCGGCGATGCTCACCGCGTTCACCCTGCCCGAACCGAACAGCCAGCTATGCAGAATGGCGAGCGAAGTGCCAACGACGAGAGGAATGCCGAAAGTCTGGAATACGAATGCGGGCGGCTGCGGCTGTCCGGCGAACCAGTAGCCGAAACAGGCGATCGCCATGAGAACGAAGCCATATATGATGCCGGCGGCGGCCGGCGCGAGCAACAGCCAGTAGAACGGGGAACGGCGTTCGTCGGGGGCATCGGCGTCGTTCACGCCATGCGCAGCGAAAAGCAGGAAGGCGAGCACCAGCCCGCCTGCGACATGGATAAGGCGGTATGTCCAGGTTTCAAGCGGATAAAGGTTCATGATGCCGATGTGAAACGCCGTGTAAGCGATGCACATCGTCACGATCAGAAGATGAAGGGCTCCGGTGAAAGAACGCTGGTTATAAGCCTGCGGTTCGACATCGACGCCTTTGGCGAGGCTGGGGCCGGTGTCACTCTCAGTCGGTGCATTGGCATTTGTGGTCATGCGGGACACCCTTCATAACATGGCCTGCGCGCGGCGTTCCCATAGGAGACGTCGCGCGCAGAAATGGTTAAACCGGAGGCGTGTCAGCCCTTGATCTTATCAGGCACAGTAATGCCTTTTTCTTCAAGGTATTTCACCGCGCCGGGGTGATAGGGCATGAAGGTGTTCTTGTCCCAGTTCTCAAGCACGGTGTCTTTCGCCGCAGAATGGATCTGCACCATGCGGTCGTTGTTTTCGAGAACCAGCTTGACGATCTCATAGATCATGCTTTCCGGCATGTCCTTGTGCGCAATGGCGAAATTCCACAGCGCAACGGTCGGCTGCTCATAGTCGTGACCCGCATAGACGCCGGAAGCGATCGTGAACGGGGCCATTGCAGGGTAGGCTTCGAGAACCTTCGCCTGCTCTTCCGGCGTGAAACCGAACATGACGACTTCGTTCTCGACGGCAAGCTGCGAGAAGGCCGGGATCGGCAGGCCCGCCGCGAAGGCGAAGGCGTCGACCAGGCCGTCCTTGAGCTGGCTGGCCGCGTCCGCTGCGCCGGCATAGCTGACATTGGCATTGACGCCAAGGCTTTCCATGAAGAGCGGCCAGTAGGTGCCGGGCGTGCCGCCTGCCGGGCCGACTGCAACGCGTTTGCCTTCCAGGTCAGACACGGATTTGATGCCTGAACTGGCGAGCGTTATGACCTGGAATGGGGTCTGATACATCGGGAACATGGCGCGCACGTCCTTGTGCTCGATGCCAGGCGCGAGTTCGCTGCGGCCTTCCCATGCCTCGAACGCAGGGCCCATCGTGACGAGGCCGAGCTGATGGTCGCCGGTCTGGACGAGCGTGACGTTCTGTACCGGGCCGCCGGTGACTTCGCCGGACGCCTTGACGCCGAGATTTTCGGCGATGAAGTTCGCAAGGCCGTTGCCGTAGACGAAATAGGTGCCGCCCTGGCTTGCGGTTCCGACGGTGATATCGCTTGGCCAGTCGCTCCGGTCCTGCGCGATGGCGATCCCGGACGACAGCGCAGCGCCCACACCGGCCGCAATCAGCCCCTTCATCAATCTTGACATGCATTCCTCCTTGTTACGGTCATTCACACCAGGGCGGGATAGCCCGGCGATAACTTGTTCTTAAACTACTTTTCCGGAAATTCCCACGCCCCCTTAAGGATTAAGGCCGCGGGAAGACTTCCCCATTTTCCAAGCGCGACGCAAGTTTACAATTGTTCGATGTTATCCGCTAGGCAGGATTGCGGACTTTGTCTCCCGCACCGCTCGCCGGTCTTGCTCCCGTCCCGGCCATCAGCCGCCCCGCAGCCTGCGGAACAGCGCATCGGAGGGATAGGAGTCTGCGGGCAGACCGTATTTGAGTTGCGCCTCGCGCACCGCATTGCGGGTCATGGCCCCCATGATGCCGTCGATCTCGCCGACATCGTAGCCATGACGGACGAGCAGTCTCTGCAACTCCGTCGTCGTCTGAAGGTCGTATTCTGGGATCCCGGGATCGCCCCTGTCATAGCGCGGCGCACCGGCAAGACGCGTGGCGTAATAGGCGGCTGTGGTAGCGTAGACGAGAGACTGGTTCCATTGCGTATAGACGTCGAAATTCGGATAGGCGAAGAAGGCTGGGCCCTTGCGTCCCATCGGAAGTATCAACGCGACGGGCGTGCCGTCATCCACCCTCTGCTCGCCGTGACGTAGCCTGACTCCCCACTCGGCCCATTTGGCGCGCGGATGACGAATCGTCAGGTCGGCTTCTTGCCAGGGCATCTCCGCCGGGACAGTCACCTCGCGCAGCCAGGGCTCGCCGCGCCGCCAGCCGTAATGGCGGATCAGATTGGCCGTGGAGGCCAGCACGTCGGCAATGGAATTGCGCAGGTCCACACGGCCGTCGCCATCGTAATCCACCCCGAATTCCAGATAGTGCGAGGGCAGGAACTGCGTCTGGCCGAGTTCTCCGGCCCACGCGCCGATCATCTGGCTGCGTTCCAGATCGCCGCGGTCGAGCAGCTTCATCGCCGCTATGAGCTGCTCACGGAACATCTCCGGACGGCGGCAGTCATAAGCGAGCGTCGCCAGCGCGCCAAGAATGGGGCTGTCGCCGCTGTTCGCGCCGAAATCCGTCTCAAGCCCCCAGAACGCCGCGATCACAGGACCGGGCACACCGTATTCGCGTTCGATCCGGGCGAAAAGATCGGCATGTTTCTTCAGCCGCGCCGCGCCGACCTGCATCCGGTTGGCCGAGACCATGCGCCCGGAAAATTTCAGAAAGCTCTGCGCGAAGACGCCTCGGGCGCGATCCCTTCGCACAATGGCCGGATCGTAGGCGACATCGTTCATGATCCTTGACGCGGCGCGCTCGGATACGCCCGATGCGACAGCTTCGGCCTTCATTTCAGCCCGCCATGCGTCGAAGCCGCGGGGATGTTCGCATTGCACGGCAAAAGCCGACGGAGCGAGGGTCGTTACTGTCGCCAGAATGGCGGTCCTGAAAAATACATGGCGCATGCCTGTCAAATCCCTCCTGTCTGTCCCATATGCCTGCCTCGCAATGCAGGCGCGGCAATTTACTGCTGCGGCTGCTCGGGCGGCCTCACAAGTCCGCGCGTGGCGCCGATAGGGGCGTCGCTATCCTTGCCTCGGCCAGTGATGCGCTCCCACCAGCTCCGTTCCTCCTTGTAATTCGGAATCGTGCCCTCGTAAGGGCCCTGAAGCGTCTTGGTGGTCCCGCTCGACACGATCAGGACGCGCAAGCGGCCGTCTTCGGGTATGACGACGCGCGTTTCGTCGCCGATCTTCGCGCCGACCGAGATAGCTTCGACGTTCGACTCGAGCACCTCGCTTTCCGCCATGGCCTGTGCGAGCGGCGCGGATGCAAACAAGGCCAGCATGAGAATCGCGGCCATGGCCCGGCATGTTTGTTGTTTCATGTGCACTTTTCCCACTTACTCCGCTGATTGCCGCTCCTTTAGGATCAAAGGCGCGTAGTGGCCGCCAGTCACCCCGAGAGTCCACGCAAAGAACAGTGTCGTGGACGGCACGATAAGACTGTAGGCGACGAACATAACGATGCCGAGCCCCGCCAGTAAAGCGATGCCCGCAAAATACAGAATCCAGTCATATCTCTTGATCCGCCAACGTCGGCTGAACAGATAGCCGAGAAAGGCGACCGCCGCGAGCAGGAGCAGCTCGCTGGTCCATCCGATCGTCAGGATTTCGCGCCCGTCGATGAGCTGGGCGAGAATCTGGGCGTGGACCATGACGCCTGGAAGGCGCGCGCCGTCGAGAATGGACAGCGGCGTGAGATGTTTGTCGCGGGCGACGAAATCGCCGCCGATCAGGACGATCTTGTCCTTCAGTGCAGCCCGCCAGCTTTCCGGCAGGATCACGTCCGGCGGACTGCCGGGCTCATGGCGCGGCACGCGGAACAGCGTAAACAGATCGTCTCCAGGCGGGGGCAGTTGCCATGCGATGTAGGGCGTCGCGGGCTCATGCGCAGGCAGGCCGGCCTTTTCCGCGATGAGTTGCGCAAAACTCGGCAGATTGGGCGGCTCCGGAGAGTCCTCTCCCATATAGCGAACGACCTGATCCCCGATCCTGAGAGTTTCCTGTTCCCGCGCGAAAAAGACATGCCCAGCGTCGCGCCCGGTCTCGGCGATGAAATTCTGCTGATAGGTGAAATTCTCCTCACGGAAACCGCGCACACGCCGGTCGATCGCGCCGAACACGATCGGGGCCTCGATCGCGCGCAGCGTTTCGACAAGCTGCTGCGTCTTGCTCTCCTCGCTGTGGCGGTCGTAGATGAAGTCGAGGCCGATCACCTTCGGCTGGGCGAGGTCGAGGCCGGTCAGAAGCGTCGCCATCAGGCCGCGATCGACGGGAGAGACATAGTCGTATTCGGCCATGCTCTCTTCGTCGATGAGTATGATGGCGATGTCCTTGCGGGGAGCTTCGGCTGCGGGAGAAAGGAAAAGGGTCCGCCAGTCATAGGTCCACTCGTCGGGACCGTCCGGCAGGAGATTGGCCTGCGACGCCAGCACAAGACCGGCGGAAACCAGAGCGGACCAGAGCAAGCCCGCTACGGGATTGAGCCGCCTCGGGCGGCGTCCGGCCTTCCTCATGTCAACGGCGTCAGCCATCTTCCCCCCGGTCACGCTCATTGAACGGCGTCTCGGCTCAGCCATTGTCTTAATGCATTGCGGGAGATCATCCAGAATTTTCTGAAAGCGAACGGGGTAAGACAGGGATGGCGCCGAAGCGCCGGGCGATCAGAATTTGGGATTCCGCTCGGGAACCGGCACTTCGCCGCCATCTTCGAAATCGAGAACGGCGGTCGCCGAGGCCTCGCTGCCCGCCCCTTGCGAGAGGGTCACGGCGACGGCGGGGACAACCGTTGTCGTGGCGCCATCGGCGGCGGCCTGCCGCGTTTCCGATCCGAGAGCCTTCTCCTTGGCCTCGGCTTCGGCTTCGGCCTTCTGGCGTTCGCGGATGCGGCGTTCGATGACCCGCCACTCAGCCACATATTCCTTGTGCTGATCGTAGGTCTCCGAGAAATTGTGCCCCCCGGTCCCGTCGGCGACGAAAAACAGATCGTTGGTCTTGGCGGGCCTCAGCACGGCCTCGATCGCGGCGCGTCCCGGATTGGCGATCGGCGTGGGCGGAAGCCCCTTCATGGTATAGGTGTTGTAGGGCGTCATCTGCTCGATTTCGGATTTGAGGATGCCGCGCCCCAGCGTGCCCTTACCGCCTGAAAGCCCGTAGATGATCGTCGGATCGGATTGCAGTCTCATTCCCCTGCGCAGGCGGTTCACGAAGACGGATGCGACGCGCGGGCGCTCGTAAGCCTTGCCGGTTTCCTTCTCGACGATAGAGGCAAGGATCACGGCTTCCTCAATCGTGCCGAATGGCAGATCCGTGGCGCGATCGGGCCAGACTTTCTCCATGAATTTGCGTTGCTGGCTTTGCATCCGGGCGATCAGTTCGTTGCGGTCGGCGCCGCGCTCGAACCTGTAAGTGTCGGGCATGAGGCTGCCCTCGCGCGGGATGATGTCGATCTTGCCGGACAGTTCGGGATGTGCGTTGAGACGCTGCACGATCTGATAGCTCGTCAGGCCTTCCGGCAAGGTCACGCTCTGCAGTATCGCCTTGCCCTCGATCAGCGTGTCGAGAACCGAGCGCATACTCGCGCCCTTCGTGATGGCGTATTCGCCGGCCTTCAGCTTCGACTGGGCCTGGAAGTAAAGAACGGTCGCGGCGACGAAGATACGCTGGTCGGATATCACGCCTTCACGTTCGAGGCGGCTGGCTATCTCACGGACGCCGTCGCCCTTCGGGATCACGATGACGGTCGAATATTCAAGGGGGCCGGGCTGGTCGAATTGGGTGCGAACGTAATAAAAGAGCAGCGCAAGGCCAATCACGCCGACGAACATCAGCGTGATGACGTTGTTCATCACCTTGACGACGGGATGCTGTCCCAGGCCCGGCTTGCCGCCTGGCGGTTCGGGGGCGTAGTCGGGCTCGATCTGCTCGGACGGACTGCGCGGCAAAGCGCCGAAATCGCGCTGCGCCGCAAAATATGCCGAACTCTGGTAAGCCTCGTTGCTATCCCATCTGCGCCGGTCGCCAGCCATTAAGACACGCTCTCCAACCCCCAACTTACCGCCAGATTGACCAAGCAATTGTGGCAAAAGCTGGGTTATCCGGCAGGCGCGATGAAAATCGCCATCCCGGAAACATTAATCTGCGACACGCCGAAAAATCAATGAAGCATTTGTGCCGCCGAAACCGAAAGAATTACTGAGCACAGTATTTATTTCCTTGCGGCGGGCCTTGTGAGGAACAAGATCAATCCGGGTTTCGACTGAAGGGTTATCAAGGTTAAGCGTAGGCGGCGCGATATTGTCGCGGATCGACAGGACCGAGAAGATCGCCTCGACGGCTCCGGCGGCGCCAAGCAGATGCCCGATCGCGGATTTTGTCGAGGACATGGTGAGTTCTGAGGCCGAGTCGCCGAAAAGCCGCTCGACGGCGGCGAGCTCGATCTCGTCTCCCATAGGCGTGGATGTGCCATGGGCGTTGATGTAGTCGATGTCCGAAGGCGCGATGCCCGCACGCTTTATCGCCGCCTTCATGCACCGAAACGCGCCGTCGCCATCCTCGGCAGGCGCGGTGATGTGGAAGGCGTCGCCGGACAGGCCGTAGCCGATCACCTCGCCGTAGATCTTTGCGCCGCGCGCTCTTGCGTGCTCAAGTTCCTCCAGCACGACAACACCGGCGCCCTCGCCCATCACGAAGCCGTCGCGGTCGCGGTCATAAGGGCGCGACCCCCGCTCGGGCGCGTCATTGAAATGGGTGGACAGCGCGCGGCAGGCTGCGAACCCGGCGAGCGAAAGCCTGCACACCGGCGATTCCGCGCCGCCAGCCACCATGACGTCGGCATCGCCCAGGGCGATCAGCCGTGAGGCGTCGCCGATCGCGTGCGCGCCGGTCGAACAGGCCGTCACGACGGAGTGGTTCGGGCCCTTGAGGCCGTAGCGGATGGAGACATAACCCGAAGCCAGATTGATGAGCCGTCCGGGAATGAAGAACGGGCTGATGCGCTTGGGGCCTTTCTCGGCAAGAAGCAGCGAAGTTTTTTCGATGCCCTGAAGGCCGCCGATGCCCGAGCCGATCAGAACCCCAGTTGCGGCCTGATCGTCCTGGCTCTCCGGACGCCAGCCCGAATCGTTGATCGCCTGGTCCGCCGCCGCCATCGCGAAGATGATGAAATCATCGACCTTGCGCTGCTCCTTCGGCTCCATCCAGTCGTCGGGATTGTAGCCGCCAACGGCGTAGTCGCCGCGCGGGATGCTGCAGGCGATCTGGCAAGTCAGATCTGACACGTCGAATTCGGTTACGCGGCTTGCGCCATTATCGCCGGCGACGATCCGCTTCCAACTATGCTCCACACCGCAGCCGAGCGGTGAAACGATACCGAGGCCGGTTATAACCACACGGCGCATGATGTCTCCGTCCTGTGTATGCCGGGCGCGGCGAGCGGCGGAGCTATCCGCCATTCGGAATTCCGAACCTGGCGGCGGACGGCCGGAAAGGCCGCGCCGCTTGGTTCAGAGGCAAGGCCGGCCGCTCAGGCGCTTGCGTTTTTCTCCAGAAACTTGATCGCGTCCTCAACCGTCTGAATCGTCTCAGCGGCGTCATCGGGGATTTCGCAGCCGAATTCCTCTTCGAAAGCCATGACAAGTTCGACCGTATCGAGGCTATCCGCGCCAAGATCGTCGATAAAGCTGGCGTTTTCGGTCACCTTTTCGGCTTCAACGCCCAGATGTTCGACGACGATCTTCTTGACCCGTTCGGAAATGTTTTCGCTCATTCTATTGCCTCACAATTGCTCCCAAAGTGGTCCAGCCACGCAGGATGTCCAATCCCAACCCACACCGGCGCTGATAGCACCCACTGTCTGCAATGAAGTAGTCCAGAACGCAAGACCGAATGGAGTGGCCCAGAAGGCGGGCCTGTCTGCAGGCCGTTTCCGGCTATTCCGATCCGTGGTTCGTATCACAGTTTGCAGCAACTGGCTAATATCCGCGCAGTCTCCGTAGTCTTCTTCAAACCATCGCCATTCCACCGTTCACATGAAGCGTTTCCCCCGTCACGTAACGCGCCTCGCCGCTCGCCAGATAGACGACTGCGGCGGCGATGTCCTCCGGCTTTCCGAAAGCGCCGGAGGGGATGGCGGCGGCGATCGCCGCAACCTGCTTCTCGTCGAGGCTAGCCGTCATGGGCGTCTCGATAAATCCCGGCGCGACACAGTTCGCCGTAATGCCGCGCGTGGCGACTTCGCGCGCAAGCGACTTGGTCATGCCGACCATGCCCGCTTTGGAGGCCGCGTAATTGCCCTGTCCCGGATTGCCGACAACGCCGCTGATCGAGGCGATATTGACGATGCGCCCGTAGCGGCGGCGCATCATGTTGCGCACCGCAGCGCGGCAAAGAACGAAGGTCGCCGTGAGGTTGACCGCAATGACGTCGTCCCACTCCTCGTCGCTCATGCGCAGGAACAGGTTGTCTTTGGTGATTCCGGCATTGTTGACCAGGATATCGAGCGTCCCGACGGCGCTTTCTGCCTGCCCGGCAAGCGCCGCGACGGCGGTCCGGTCCCTGAGATTGCAGGGCAACGCCTTGACCTCGCCGCCAAGCTCGGCCGCGAGCGCGTTCAGCCGGTCCTCGCGCGTCCCCGAAATCGCGACTTTCGCGCCATGCTCAAGGAGCGCCTTAGCTATCGCGCCACCTATGCCGCCCGTCGCTCCGGTCACGAGCGCGCCTTTTCCTGTCAGATCGAACATGGCAAGCACTCTCTCTTGTCTGAAGGGCTAAAGGCGGACCGCTTCGCCGAGCGGCCCGTCACCGAGGCTTTCGAGGTCTCCGGGCGCGCCAACCGCTGCGCCGGAAAGGCGCGCATCGATGCGGGAGGCCATTCCGGTCAGCACTTTTCCTGCGCCGACTTCATAGATGCGCGTCACCCCCTGATCGGCCATGTAGGCCACGCTCTCGCGCCAGCGCACCGTTCCCGTAACCTGCTCGACGAGGAGACGCCTTATCTGCGTGGGATCGGTAACCGGGCGCGCCGTGACGTTGGCGACGAGCGGCGCGGCGGGCGCAGCAAGAGCCACACCGGCCAGCGCTTCGGCCATACGGTCGGCTGCGGGCTGCATCAGTGCGCAGTGGAAAGGCGCGCTTACAGGAAGCGGCAGCGCACGCTTGATGCCATATTCCCTGACGATGTTCCCGGCGTGCTCGACGGCGGCCTTCGCGCCGCTGATGACGACCTGGCCGGGCGCGTTGTCGTTGGCGACCTGGCAGACGAGGCCGGTGGCGGCGCTGCATTCCGCAGCGACCCTGGCCGCGCTGTCCGGATCGGCGCCCAGCAGAGCGGCCATCGCGCCCTCTCCGACCGGAACCGCCTCCTGCATCGCCCTGCCCCTGATCCGCAACAGGCGCGCAGCGTCGGCTATGCTCAGGCTTCCGGCGGCAGCGAGCGCCGAATATTCTCCCAAGGAGTGCCCCGCGACGAAGCGTGCATCGGCTGCGCGCCAGCCCTTTTCGCTTTCCAGCGCGCGCATCGCAGCAAGCGAGACGGCCATCAGAGCAGGCTGAGCGTTCTCTGTCAGCGTCAACCTGTCAGCCGGGCCTTCCCACATGATCGCGGTCAGCCTGTCCCCGAGCGCCTCGTCCACCTCGTCGAAGACGGCGCGCGATGCGGCGAAAGCATCGGCAAGATCCTTGCCCATCCCGACAAACTGACTTCCCTGACCCGGAAATGTTAAGGCGGCGTCCATTCTCGACAAGGAAAAAACCCTGACCGTTTCCATCAAGCTGCCGCCTTTTGCGGCATTGCGCGCCAAAGACAACTAAGCGCCGCCATTGTCAAGCGTTCGTTCATATCAGATTCAGGATCTCTCGTGCGCGGAAAGCACAGCCGTCGACCTCGCAGTTCTTTGTTGCAAAGCCGGGAAAAGCTGACTAATCAGATATTACTGCTTCGGCCGGAGGCTGAACGGGAGGCGCTGCCTGTGCGCGTCGTCGGGCCTGTGCCCGCTCTCCCGGTGTTTCCGCTCTTTCGGGTCATCTTCGCGAGCCTTTCCTTCGTCCCAAAGGCTCAAAAGGGGCTTAGCGCCGGACGCAGCGAACGCAAACAGAAGGAAAGGCAGCAGATTCATGCCGCTTTACGAACATGTGTTTCTGACGCGCCAGGACATTACCGCGCAGCAGAACGCCGCCTTGCAGAAGCAGTTCCAGACCGTGATCGAAGAACAGGGCGGCAAGGTCGGCAAAACCGAATATTGGGGCGTCAAGAGCCTCACCTACAGGATCCGAAAGAACCGTAAGGCGCATTTCTCGCTGATGAATCTCGACGCGCCGCATGAGGCTGTTGCCGAGATGGAGCGGCAGATGAGCCTCTCTCCGGACGTTTTGCGCTTCATGACCATCCGCGTCGATGCGCTCGAGGACAAGCCGTCGGCAATGATGAGGCGCGCCGACGAACGCTCCGACAGGGGCGAGCGCGGAGACCGTTTCGACAGGGGCGACCGGCCTGACCGCGGCGACCGGCGCGGCCCGCGCCGCGACCGTTCCGAGCGGCCCCCTCGCGCTGAAGCGCCTTCCGGCGAAGGAGATGAGTGATGGCTATGCAAGGTGGACAGCGCCGTGCCTTTCAGCGCCGCCGCAAGACCTGCCCCTTCTCTGGGGAAGGCGCGCCCGCGATCGACTACAAGGACGTGAAGCTGCTTCAGCGTTTCACATCCGAGCGGGGCAAGATCGTGCCGAGCCGCATCACCGCGGTATCGGCGAAGAAACAGCGTGAACTGGCCAAGGCCATCAAGCGGGCGCGTTTCCTCGGTCTGATGCCTTACGTTCTGAAATAAGCCGTCCCCCGGCGGGCTTGATAACAGCCGGGCTCATCAGATCCGGGCGGCTCGTCCGTAGCGGTTCTGGGTTGAGGCCGCAAAGCGGGCGGCCTCTAACCGCATTTGCGGGACAGCGACATGACGGCATCTCCACATCTGATCGGCTTCGGCGCTGGCGTGGTCGCAGCGGTGCTATTCGCATCGTTGGCAAACAGTTCCTCGCTCGCGCTCGTTCTGTTCTACCTGACGCCGCTGCCGGTCATGCTTGCAGGCATAGGCTGGGGCACGGGCGCGTCCGTCGTCTCACTCGTCACCGCAGGCGTGCTGGTTTCGCTGCTGCTGAACATTCAGGCCGCAGGCATCTTTCTCATTTACGTCGGCGCGCCCGGCGTCATCCTGTCCTATCTCATGCTGATGCATCGCGAATATGCGCTCGGTCCTGGAACTGGAGGACAAAGCCAGCCGCAGACCGTTATCGAATGGTATCCGTTCGGCCGCATCATCGCCTGGGCCGCGGTGATGGCAGCGGCACAGGTGTCGCTCGGCATCGTGCTGATCGGCGGCGGCTCCAGCGAAGCCTACGTGAACGCCATCCGGCAGCTTTTCGATGAATCCTCGCTCAGCCAGTTCCAACAGGTCCTCGGTCCGGAGTTCGGGGCTGAAGATCTGCAGACAATGGCGGACCGTTTCGCGCTTTACATATTGCCCAGCTTCGCAGCCGCCCTCTGGCTCACGGTCATGGCCGGCAATCTCTGGCTTGCGGCGAAAAGCGCCTCCATCTCCGGCCTGTTGCGGCGCCCCGTTCCCCGGTTCGGCGGGATCGAATATCCCCCCTTCCTGGTGGCCGGTTTCGCTGCCGCCCTCGTCGCCAGCCTGTCGCCAGGCATGTTCGGACTGATCGCGACGGCCTTCATCGGCGCGCTGGGCCTCGCTTTTATCCTGCTCGGGCTGGCCGTCATCCACGCGCTGCTCGCGCAGTCCCCGTTCCGGCTGCCCGCGCTCATCGCGCTCTATGCCGGCCTGTTTCTAACGCCCTGGGTTGCACCGCCAGTGCTGGGCGTCGGCCTCGCCGAACCCTTCCTGCGCTTGCGCCAGCGCCGGGGCAGTCAAACGCCTCCGCCCCCGGATCGTTCGAGCGGAGACACATAAGGAGCAAAAACAATGCAGGTCATTCTTCTGGAGCGCATCGGCCGTCTCGGCCAGATGGGCGACATCGTCAAGGTCAGGGACGGCTACGCCCGCAATTTCCTGCTTCCCAAGGGCAAGGCGCTGCGCGCAACCAAGGCCAATATGGCGCATTTCGAGGAACGCCGCGCCCAGCTCGAGGCACAAAATCTCGAACTCAAGGCTGAAGCCGACGCGGTGGCCAGGAAGCTGGAAGGCAAGAGCTTCTCCGCATTGCGCCAGGCCAGCGAGGGCGGCCAGCTTTACGGCTCCGTCTCCACACGCGACATCGCCGAAACCGTTACGGAAGGCGGCTTCTCGATCTCCCGGAGCCAGGTCGGGCTTGACCGCCCGATCAAGACGCTCGGTCAGCATCCGGTGCGCATCACGCTTCATCCGGAAGTCATCGTGACCGTGACGATCAATGTCGCGCGCACGGTCGAGGAAGCCGAAAGGCTGGAGCGCGGCGAGGATGTGATGGCCCTGCGCGACGCAACGGAAGAGGAAGAGGCGCTGGCCGCCGCTGAGGCCCTCTTCGACGAGGAAGCGGAAGGCCTGCACGACGAATCGGAAGGCGAAGACGGCGAGGAAGCCAAGGCGCAGTCCTGACCCGAGGCGACGCGGTGGCCTTCCGCAGCGCTGCATGAGCCTGCGCCGTTCTTCATGAAACCCGATCGTGCGCAGGCCGTATCTCCGGCGGGAGGCATTGTGACCTCCCGGCAAAATCAACGACCGGAGATCCGATTATGAAAAGAAGATTCACGCTATGCGCTCTGGCCCTCGCCCTGGCAGCCGGCCCCGCTTACGCCGGCGCCAAGCTCGGCGTCAAGGCGATGGATCAGGACGTTTCGGGCGGAACCGTGACGGCTTCGCAGATCATGGCCGGCGCCAATGGCTGGCTCGTCGTGCATCGCACCGGCCCCGACATGAAGCCCGGCCCCGTTATAGGGCACGCCCCGCTGAAAGCCGGAACCAACAATGAGGTGACGGCCATCCTGACAGAGCCTGTCGCCAAGGGTGACATGCTGATGCTGATGCTTCACGGCGAGGAGGGCGGCAAGATGACCGGCATCTTCGAATATACGCTTGGTGCGCCGGAAGACGGCCCCGTCAAGGTCGATGACAAGCTGGTGATGACCGTAATTACGGCTCAGTAAAACCGGCGCGGCCGTTCGCGGGGCACGCCGTCCCGCGGGCGGCTACGGTCTTGCACAAGCCAGCCACGCGGAGCTATCGGATCACAACTTGGTGCGCCAGATAGGTTTAGGCTTGCTCCCGCACAGGCATGAATGCATCCTTCCGCTCATACGAGATCCAATCCGCAAACCCATCCCGCCATGCCCGATTCCGCCAGCCCGCAGACCGCTTCAGCCACGCCCTCCAGGAAGACAGTCAGGGTCTGGGATCCCTATACGCGCCTTTTTCACTGGGCTCTCGGGGCGGCCGTTACCGTGTCCTTCATCTCCGTCTACCAGAACCAGATGGAGATCCATATCGGCAGCGGCATCGTGATCGTGGGGCTTCTGACCTTCAGGCTGCTCTGGGGCCTTTTCGGTTCAAGCACGGCACAGTTCGCAAAGTTCGTACGCGGCCCGGGCACGGTCGTCAGATATCTGAAAAACAGCCGCGCGCCCGAATTCCGCTCGATGATCGGCCACAATCCGCTGGGGGCGCTCTCGGTGATCGCGTTGCTGGGCCTCGTCGCCGTTCAGGCCGGGACCGGACTGTTCGCAAGCGACGACATCTATATCGAAGGCCCGCTCGAAAAATTCGTCACCAGCGAAACTAGCCGCTGGGCAACCTCGATCCACAAGCAGAATTCTAACCTGCTGCTAGGGATGATCGGGCTGCATATCGGCGCAGTCCTGTTCTATCTGATTTTCAAAGGCGACGATCTCATCAGCCCGATGGTGACGGGCGGAAAGCGTCTGCCGGCTGAAGATGCGGAGAGGACGAAGCCGCTTCGAGAACGCGGTCTGGTCATGGCGGGAGCGGCGATCATCGCCGCAGCCGCCGTTTCCTATTATCTATACTTCATATGAGGGAAGGCCCGCAGGGCTATTCCCTGTATCCCGCCTGACGATGGCAGAAGCCGCACTTCTCGAAAACCGGCCGCATCTGGTCGAACGAGGTGAGCGTGCCGTTTTCGGCCGCGGCGCTGACTTCCTGCACAGCGGCTTCAAGCTCCTCAGCCGCCTGCTGGAAACGGTCCCAGTCCGACCAGACTCTGGCCGTGGCTGTCGTGTTCTCGCTGCCCTCCCCGTCGGTGTTCTGCCGGAAAGCCTCCGTAATCACCGCAGCGTTAGCAGCTATGGCGAGGCCGTTGACATGGACCGGCAGGGAGTCCTTGAAGTCGACTTCGCCCTTAAGGATCGCGGAGATGGCACTCGTATGCGAGCCGACCGCCCCCATGACGTTCTTGCGGTATTTGATGGCGTCGTCGGGTGCAGCGTCGGCGGCGAAAGCCGAGGCGGAGAACAGACAGGCGGCGGCAAGCGCCATTGATTGCAAGATGCGTCTCGACATGGGTTGATCTCCCTTCGACTGATGAATTCGCGAAGCCGGAGATACGGCCTCTTCAACACGTGTTTGGGCGCATGATATTCAAGGCGGAATAACGAATATGCACTGGGAGCTGATAACATCCCGATCTGAATGGCGCAGATCAAAATTATGTCAAGACAAGTGACTTGACTGCGGGGATGAAGGAGATCGGGAAAAGATTGGAGGCGACGACCGGAATCGAACCGGTGTGCACGGCTTTGCAGGCCGCTGCGTAACCACTCCGCCACGTCGCCGGAAGAACGGGCCGGCCAAGTTTAGACCGCATCCGCACGCCTTCGCTTTGTACAGCATCTGCTCGCGGCTCGGCAAGCGCTTACACGAGGCCCGCGGAACGCAGACTGATATGGCCATCGCGCCCGACGATCAGGTGATCGTGCACCGCGATGTCAAACTTGCCCGCGGCCTCGATGATCTCCTTCGTCATCTCGATGTCGGCGCGCGACGGGGTCGGATCGCCCGAGGGGTGGTTGTGAACGAGAATGATTGCGCAGGCGGACAGCTCCAGGGCGCGGCGCAGAACTTCGCGGACATAGACGGGCGTGTGATCGACCGTGCCCTGCCCTTGTACTTCGTCGGCGAGCAGGCGGTTCCGCTTGTCCAGGAAGAGGATGCGGAACTGCTCGCGCGGCTCGTAGGCCATGGCCGCCTTGCAGTAGCTCACGACCTTGTCCCAGGAGCCGAGCAGCGGGCGCTTCATCACCTCGCCCTGCATCAGGCGGAGCGCGGCGGAGCGGACGATACGGATCTCGGTGATCGCCGACTGCCCCAGCCCGGCGATTTCGGCGAGACGCTCCTCGCTGGCGTTGATCGCTTCGGCGAAGCCGCCGAACTTGTCGATGATGGCCTTGGCGAGTGGCTTGGTGTCCCTGCGGGGGATCGCCCGGAACAGGATCAGCTCCATCATCTCGTAATCGGGAAGCGCCTCTGCGCCGTTTTTGCGGAAACGTTGCCGCAGCCGGTCACGATGTCCGAAATAATGAGGCACGGCCGCCTCTTTGAACGCACCCATCCGCTCTGCCTGTCCGATACGCGAAACACAGGTCATATAGGCAGCAAATAGCGGCGGCAGGCAATCGGAGTAAACACGTAAGCGCGCGGCGCAGAACGCCCCGTCAGACATAGGGCGGCTTGTGCCATCCGCGCGGCGAGAAGGTGAAGACCTCGCAGCCGTCCGCGGTTACGCCGACGGAATGCTCGAACTGGGCCGACAGCGATCGGTCGCGCGTAACTGCGGTCCAGCCGTCGGAAAGCATCTTCACATGCGGCTTGCCGAGATTGATCATCGGCTCGACCGTGAACAGCATCCCCGGCTCAAGCACCGGGCCTTCGCCCCGCTCGCCGTAATGCAGGATGTTCGGGCGGTCGTGGAAGACGAGGCCGAGGCCGTGGCCGCAGAAATCGCGCACGACGCTGCACCGTTCCGCTTCGGCGTAGTCCTGGATCGCGGCGCCGATGTCTCCGACCGTCTTGCCCGGCCCGACGGCGGCGATGCCGCGCATCATCGCTTCATGCGTGACCTCGATCAGGCGCTCGGCTTTCCGCGAGATGACGCCGACCGGGTACATCCGGCTGGAGTCGCCGTGCCAGCCGTCGACGATCACGGTTACGTCGATATTTACGATATCGCCCTCGCGTAATGGGCGTGGGCCGGGAATCCCGTGGCAGACGACATGGTTGATCGAGGTGCAGAGAAATTTCGTGTAGCCGCGATAGTTCAGCGTTGCGGGAAGCGCGCCGTGCCGAAGGATGGAATCGAGCGCGATGTCGTCCAGTTCCTCGGTGGACGCCCCCGGCCGGACAAAGCCGGCGATGTGGTCCAGCGTCTCGGCCGCCAGCCGCCCGGCCTTTCTCATGCCTTCGAAGGCTTCCGGTCCGTGGATCTTGATCTTGCCTGATGATGGAGCCGCAGGGCGCTCGATAAATGTCATGAATGTCTTCGATCTGGATGAAACCGGCCGCGGAAAAGCCGGACCGGGCAAAGCTGCCATGAATTAGATAGACTTGCCATACGTTTCTTTAAAGCCCTAGTTAGGCGCAATCGAAAGCCGAATGGCGTGAAGCCTGCGCCGGACACCCTCAGCCCGAAACCGAACCTTTGGACATGCTTAGAGCGCCTTTCCCGCAACAGCAGGCCGGCAGAACCGATCTGGCCTTCGCCGAATTCGTCAGCCTCATCGCGCTGATGATGGCGATGACGGCGCTTTCGCTCGACATCATGCTGCCCGCGCTCGGCGTGATGGGCGAGGCGCTCGGGCTTCAGGACGAGAACGGCCGCCAGCTCATCATCACATTCTACCTCATGGGTTTTGCGTCGGGCCAGCTTCTTTTCGGCCCGCTCGCCGACCGTTTCGGACGGAAACCGCCGCTTTACGCCGGGCTATGCGTCTTCATGGCCGGAAGCGTCCTCGCCGCATTCGCCGAAAGCGCCGGGGCCATGTTCGCAGCGCGCGCGCTTCAGGGCGTTGGCGCCGCCGCGCCGCGCATTATCGCGATGGCGATCATCCGCGACCGTTTCGCGGGCCGCGGCATGGCGCGCGTCATGTCCTTCGTGATGATGGTCTTCCTGATTACGCCCATAGTCGCGCCGCTCGCCGGGCAGTTCCTGCTGCAGTTCGGGTCATGGCGGCTGCTGTTCGCGGTCCTGCTCGCCGCCGCGCTCGTCAACATGGCGTGGCTGTGGCTGCGATTGGGAGAAACCCATGCGCCGGAGAACCGCCTGCCGCTTTCCCTGTCCAGGATCAGCGGCGCGGTCCGCATCGCGCTGACCACACGGCAAACGCTGGGCTACGCCGTCGCCTTCGGATTCATGTTCGGCGTGCTGATGAGCTATGTCGGAAGCTCCGAGCAGATCTTCAACGACGTCTACGGCGTAGGCGAGTTCTTTCCGCTCTATTTCGGCGGTATCGCGTCGGTGATGATCCTGGCGGCGATCGTCAACACCCGGTTCGTCGGCAGCGTCGGAATGCGCCGAATATCGCATTTCGCGCTGCTGGGCATGATCGGCGTCTGCCTCATGATGGCCGCTGCGGGCTTCCCGGACGAGCCGCCGCTCATCGCGTTCTGTCTCTATATGGGCGCGGTGTTTTTCTGCTTCGGCCTGATCGGGCCTAATTTCAACGCGATGGCGATGGAACATGTCGGGCATGTCGCGGGCACGGCGGCTTCGCTGATCGGCTTCTATGCGACGGCGGTGGGGGCGTTCTTCGGATTTCTCGTCGGCCAGTCCTTCGACGGAACTGTGAGGCCGCTGAGCATCGGCATCACGCTTCTGGCGCTCTGCTCGCTCGCCGCCGTTCTCGTCACCGAACAGGGCAGGCTTGCGCGTCCTCAACATGAGCCTCTGCGTCCGGACAAGACGTGATCCGCATTGCAGTTCAGGCCTTTCCGAGATTGACAGGAGCGGCAGGCCATGCATAGAACAACGTAACTCACAAGAGAGTAACGCTACATTCACGCAACCTGCACATGGCGAAAGCCAGGAGGCAGGCCGCGCACCATCCGCCAGCGAGGATTCGCCCGCGGATGCTATTTGGCGTTTCTGAATGGGCGCGATCAAAGTAGCGCAGGCTTCCGGCATGGTGCGAATACGGGCATGATGGATCGAAATAGTGACGCCGGAAGTCCGGGGCCGCATATGTATCAGGTCGCTGAAGCGCTGATCGGGACGATCCGCCGGAAGGCGCCGCAACTGCTCCAGACCGTCGCCTGGGGTCATGTCTGCTTCGTCGGCCGCGAAAGGATAGCGTCCGTCATCCCGCACAAGACGCATGTCAATCTGCAACTCTGGCGTGGGGCTGAATTCGAAGGCTTCGATGCCCAACTGGAAGGAACCGGCAAGGCGATGCGGCATTTCAAGGTGCGCACGCCGGAAGAGGCCGGATCCGAAACCGTCCGCAGGCTCATTGGCCATGCGGTGAAGCTCGATGAGGCAGCCTGCTGATGTTCGAGACCCTCTCCGACCGCCTGTCAGGCATATTCGACAAGCTCACGGGGCGCGGCGCACTCTCCGACGCCGACGTCGCCACCGCCATGCGCGAGGTGCGCAGGGCACTGATCGAGGCGGACGTGGCGCTCGAAGTCGTCAAATCCTTCACCGACCGGGTGCGCGAGAAGGCTGTCGGCCATGAGGTCGTGAAATCGGTCACACCCGGGCAGATGGTCGTCAAGATCGTCCATGACGAGCTTGTGGCCACGCTCGGCAGGGAAGCCGAGCCGATCGACCTCAACGCGCCCTCCCCTTTCGCGATCATGATGGTCGGCCTTCAGGGTTCGGGCAAGACGACGACGACGG